>JAURZK010000126.1 GCA_030653505.1 Rubrivivax sp. | reverse complement strand
GGAGCGCAGGGTTCATGGCCCGCGAGCGCAGCGAGCCTCGTAAACACTTCTGGCGCATCCTGTTTGAGCGCAGTGAGCGCAGCGAACGAAGCGAGTTATGCGCCGGGCCATGGACCCGAGCACCGCAGGGCAGCCGGAGCGCAGCGCAGGCCGCCTCAGTCGCACGCCGCGCCCCGCCCGGACAGCCCTTTGCCGCCACCACAGATCGAGCGCGACGGCAAACGCTGAATGTCCGCAAAGGGCCGATCGCTGCCGCACAAGGATTGCCCGCGCTGGCCTGTATCCAGCGCGTTGCGTGCCACCTGCGCTGACATGACGGTTCGCTTCCGCCTCGCGCTGACCGTCTTTCTCACCGGCCTGGCCACCGCCGTGGGCGTGATCGTGGCCGTGGCGCTGGCCTTCCAGCGCTTCGACCACGAAGGCACCTGGCAGCGCGGCGATGCCTTCCTGGGCCGCGTCGTGGCCCAGCATCCGGACCTGATGGCGCAGCAACGTGCCGACCCCCAGACCTTCGCCGTCTTCCTGCGCAGCCTGTTGCTCTACGAACCCAACAGCCAGCTCTACCTGCTGGCCGCCGACGGCACCGTGCTGGCCAGCACCGGCCGCATGCAGCTGGCGCCCGGATTCAAGGTGGCGTTGCCGCCGGTGCGGCTGGCGGCCGCTGCCGCCGGTGGGGCCGACCGCAGCGCTGCGTATGTGATGGGCGACGACCCCGAGTACATGGACGCCGACGCGGTGGTCGGCGCACGCGCGCTGCGTTCGGGGCCCCGCCCGCACAGCGAGCCCGATGGTTACCTCTACCTGGTGTGTCGCAAGCCGGGGCTGCCGCCGCCGCGCGCGGCACTGCTGCTGGGCAGCCTGGCCAGGCCGGCGCTGGCCTCGGTGCTGGCGGTCATCGCCTTCACGACCTTGCTGGCAGCCTGGATCATCGTCACCGTGACGCGCCCACTGCGGGTGCTGAGCGACGAGGTGGCGATGGCCGCGCGAGAGGGCTTCAGCATGGCCGTGGGCGTCGTGGCGCCCGAGCCGGGCGCCGGCACGCCCGACGAGTTCGGCCGCCTGCGCGGCGGTTTCCACGCCTTGCTGGCAAGGCTGCGGATGCAGTGGGACGAGCTCAGCCGGCTCGACCGGTTCCGGCGTGAAAGCGTCAGCAACCTGTCGCACGACCTGCGCAGCCCACTCACCGCCACCGTGGCCTGCCTGGAAACCCTGGAAACCCGCTGGCAGGATGACCCGGCACGCGCCGAAGACATGCACCTGGTGGAGGTGGCGCTGCGCAACACGCGCAACGCCGCCGGCATGGTGCGTTCGCTGGGTGACCTGGCGCTGCTCGACGAACCCGAGTTCCGCCTCAAGCCGATGCGCCTGGACCTGGTGGAGGTGCTGGACGACATCACGCTGCGCTTCGCCGCGCGCGCGGCGCAACAGGGCGTGGCGCTGGCTTTCCGGCCCGAAGGTGGCGCGCCTCTGGCGGCCGAGATCGATGTCGAGCTCTTCGAACGTGCGCTGGCCAACCTGCTGGACAACGCGTTGAAGCACACGCGGGCCGGCGGCGCGGTTACGGTCACGGCGGCGCGCGAAGCGGGCCGGGTGAGCGTGGCCGTGGCCGACAGCGGTGCGGGCATCGCGGCAGAGGATCTGCCACATCTGTTCGATCGCCTCTACAAGGCGCGTGGCAGTGTGGCGCCGGCCAGCAGTGAAGAAGGCAAGGGCCTGGGCCTGGCGATCGTCAAGCGCATCGTCGAACTGCACCGCGGCGAAATCGTGGTGAGCAGCGCACCCGGGCACGGCACGACGGTGACGATGACACTGCCGGCCTGAAGGCGGCCGGCGCGGGCTGGGTGCTCAGCGGCCGCGGTCGGGGCCGCGGTCACGGTCGCGATCCCGGTCACGGTCGCGGTCCCGGCGATCGGAGCGGTCGCGGTAGCGTGTCTCTCGGGGGTAATGGCTGCGCGGCAGGTCGACCCAGGGCCCCGAACGGGACTGGCCATAACGCCAGCGGTTGTTGTCGTAGTAGTAGATGTAGCCGCCCTGGCTGTAGTAGGGCTCGGTGTCGAGTTCGACGACCAGTGGCAGGGCGGGCACCGTAATGCCTATGCCTACGCCCACGTCGTGGCCGCGGCCGGTGGGTGCCACCATGCAGGCGCTGAGCAACAGCGCCACCAGGGGTGCGGCGAGCAGTGTCTTTTTCATGCGGATCCTTCGTTGACGACGTTGCGCGAGGCCGGGGTCGGCGGGTGCTGCGCCAGGAGCGCCGGCGGCACCACATTGCCCGACCTGCCTGGCGTGCCGCAGCGTGGGCGCCCCAGGGCGTGCAGTCGGTGCGCTGACAAACACAGGCCGCGACGGCGCCGTGGCACTTGCGTTCGGCAGCGCACGGAAGCGCAAGTGCAGCGCGCCTAGAGTGGCCTGAACGGGCAAGGCGTGCACAGCGACGCCCGATCTTGGACGCCGCCGCAGCGCGGGAACAAAGGACTCACTCATGAACCGCATCGTCTGGCTGGTCGGCGCAGTCGTCATCGTTCTGTTCATCCTCGGCTTCTTCGGCCTGCGCTGAGCAGACCGCGGCAAGCTGCCGGGCAGGGCAACGACCCCCTCACTTCCCACAACAAGGACACACCATGAAGACCAATTACGTCGCGCGCGACAACTTCGGCATGTACGCCAGCACCGACGGCTCCGGCCCCGGGCCGGAACTGATGGGCGCCGACACGCTGCTGGGCAACGACGTCTACAACAAGGACGGCGAAGACCTCGGCGACATCAAGGAATTCATGCTCGACATGGCTACGGGCAAGGTGGCTTACGCGGTGCTGTCGTTCGGCGGCCTCTTCGGCATGGGCGACAAGCTCTTCGCCGTGCCCTGGGCTGCGCTGGCGCTCGACACCGAGAACAAGCGCTTCACGCTGAACGTGCCCAAGTCGGTGCTCAAGGATGCACCGGGCTTCGACCAGGGGCGTTGGCCGTCGATGTCGGACAAGACCTGGGCCCGCGGCGTGCACGAGTTCTACGGCACGCCCTACAAGGGCTGACCGGGACGTCGGCGGCGCGGCGGCAGCGCGTCAGCGGCCCGCCGCCGCCTTGGCGCGCAGCTTGGCGTGGATGTAGGCGCCGTGCGGCAGGTGCAACAGGTCGGCCACGCGCCACAGCACGTGGTTCTCGTGCGCGGTGAGGTGGCCGTCGGCATAGGCCACGGACCACATCGCTTCGACCACCTGCACCTTCTGCGCGTGGTCGAGCCGGTCGTTCAGCGCGCTGGTGAAGGCGTGGAAGTCGGTGGCGTGCCTGGCGCTGTGCTCGGCCAGTTCCAGCAGACGCGCCACTTCGTCGTCAGCCAGTGCAAAGCGCTGCTGCAGCACGCCCAGGACAGCCTGGCGTTCGGCGGCGCTGCACTCGGCGTCGGCGCGCATCACCTCGACCAGCAGCACGGCGGTGGCCAGGTGCAGGCGGTGGTCGGGCGTGCTGCCCACGGCAGGGCCACCCGCCGCCGGGGGCGCGAGCAAGGTCTCGAACAGGTCTTTCAGCGTACGCAGCATGCGGGCAAGCGTCTGGTGGTGTCAGGCGGTGCGCCGCGGCAGTGTGGCGGCCTGCTCACCCAGGTCCCAGAACAGGCCCGTCATCAGCGCCAGCGCCTCGCGCACCACGGGCACCAGCAGGTGCTCGTCGGGCGCATGCTGGCTGCAGGCCGGGTAGCTGTGCGGCACCCACACGGTGGGCAGGCCCAGGATGTCGGCGAAAACATCGTTGGGCAGGCTGCCGCCCAGGTTGGGCAGCAACGCCGGGGGCTGGCCGGTGCTCTGCTCGATCGATGCCAGCGCAAAACGCACCCAGGCGTTGTCGGGGTCCAGGCGCGTGGCGGCCATCACCGTGGGCTCGCTGACCTCGATGTCGCTGTAGCCGCTCGCGCCAAGATGAGTGCGCACCACCTCGCGAAGCCGCGACGTGTCGGTGCCGACGACAAAACGCATGTGCAGCGTCGCCCTGGCGTGCGCGGGAATCGCGTTGACCGGAAAGGCCGGGTTGCCCGTGACCATGGCCAGCACTTCCAGCGTGTTCCAGGCGATGACCCGTTCAGCCGGGCTCAGGCCAGGCTCGCCCCAGTCGGCGTCGACCACGGGGTCGCCGGGGTCGCCACCGAAAGCGAGGCCGGCCAGCGCCGCACGCACGTTGTCGGGAATGGGTGGCGGACGCAGCGCCGGTACGCGGATGACGCCGCGGCCGTCCACCAGGCAGGCGATGGCGTTGGCCAGCACCGTGCCCGGGTTCTTCAGCAGGCCGCCCCAGTTGCCGCTGTGGTGCGCGCCTTCGCGCAGCTTCAGCGTGAGCTCGAAGTTGGCGACGCCGCGGGAGCCGAGAAACACCGTCGGCCGGTCGCGGCGCAGGCGCGGGCCGTCGCTGGCGATCAGCACGTCGGCGGCCAGCGCCTCGCGCTGCGCGGTGCAGAAATCCGCCAGGCCGGGTGAACCGGCCTCTTCGCCGGTCTCGATCAGCCACTTGACGTTGAAGCCGAGCTTGCCGCGCACCTTCAGCACCTGTGCCAGCGCGGCGATGTTGATGCTGTGCTGGCCCTTGTTGTCGGCCGTGCCGCGGCCATAGAGGCGTTCACCGTCCTGGGCCAGTGTCCAGGGGCCCTGGCCCTGCGTCCAGCTGGCGTCCTGGCCTCGGATCACGTCGCCGTGGCCGTAGACCAGCACCGTGGGCAGGTGGTCACCCTCGTGGCGGGTGGCGATCAGCAGCGGGCCGTGGCTGGCGTCGGGGTTGGCGTGCAGGGTGCTCGTGAAGCCCAGCGCAGCCAGCGTCGGCTGCATCTCGCTTTCCAGGTAGGCCCGCAGCGCGGGGCCCGAGGCCGGATCCTGGCTCTCGGTTCGGATCGCGACCCGCCGCGCCAGGTCGCGCCCGAAAGCGCCGCTGTCGACGTGTTCGACGGCGGCCTGCAGCGCGGCGGCACGGCTCACGACTTCGTCACCAGATCGAAGTGCTCCACCACCGGCGGCGCGGCGAAGAAGGGGCCGACGATGGCGCGCCATTCGGTGAACAGCGGGCCACTGCGGAAGGCCACGGTGTGGTCTTCCAGCGTGTCCCAAAAGACCTGCAGGATGTAGCGCTCGGGGCTTTCGATGCCGCGGTTGAACTTGGCACCCTTGAAGCCCTGCGCGCGGCCTATCACCGCGGACAGGCCGCGTTGTATGGCTTCCTCGAAGGCGGCGTTCTGGCCGGGGTGGATGCGGATGTCGGCAATTTCCAGGATCACGGGCGGGCTCCTCGTTGGCAAGAGCCCTGCAGTTTCCCACGCCCGCGCCCAGGGTGCGGCGTGGTTCACGCCTGGCGTGCAGGCTGGCCCGCGCGGGCTGCGAAGCCTTGGCGCGCATGGGGGGCACTCAAGTTTTATGCCGCTGCGCCCGAAAACAGGCGTCATAGGCGCCCGGCGTTTGCCGTGCGCACCGGCTTTGTCCAGGAAATCGCATGACCAGCACCATTGCCGTCGGGGACCTGCGCGTGGGCATGTACATCCACCTCGATGGGGGCTGGCTGTCGCATCCCTTCCCGCTGTCGGCCTTCCGCATCACCTCGCCGGACGAGATCACCACCATCCGCGGCCTCGGCCTGGAGCGCGTGCGCTGGGAACCGCAGAAGAGTGCACTGCACGAAGCCGCTGCAGCGGCGCAACTGCCCGCGCCAGCGTCGGGTGCCGCTGCACGGCCGGCCGGCGCGGCCACCGAGGACCCGGCCGCCGCGCTGCATCGCGAGTGGCTCGCCGGCCAGCGCAGTGCGGCGCAGCGCTGCGAACAGCAGTACGGCGAGGCCTCCAAGGTGCTGCGCGAGGTGGGCGAATCGGTGCACGTCCAGCCGCTGGAAGCCGGCCGCCTGACGACGGCGCTGACGCAGGCCATGCTAGACAAGATGCTGGCCGCCGACGAGGTGGCGGTGCGCCTTGTCGGTGGCGGCGGCGCCGACCGCAGCGCCGCGCATGGGCTGAACGTGGCGGTGATCACGCTGCTGATCGCGCGCACGCTGGGCCTGAACGCCGAGGAGATGCTCGACGTCGGTGTCGGCGCGCTGCTGCACGACATCGGCAAGATCGACCTGCCGACGCGGCTGCGCCACGCCGAGGACAGCCTCACCGCGGCCGAGATGAACGGCTACCGCGACCACGTCGCCAAGGGCGTGCTGCAGGCCCAACGCATGGGCTTGAGCCCCGGTGCGCTGGCGGTCATCGCGCAGCATCACGAAAACGCCGACGGCAGCGGCTTCCCGCTGCGCCTGCCGGTCGACCGCCTGAGCCTGGGCGCGCGCATCGTGGCCATCGTCAACCGTTACGACAACCTGTGCAACCCGGCCACGCGTGGCATCACGCTGACGCCGCACGAGGCCGTGGCGACGCTCTTCGCCCAGGGGCGTTCACGTTTCGACCCGCCGGTGCTGAACGCCTTCATCCGCATGATGGGCGTCTACCCCGCCGGCTCGCTGGTGCAGCTGACCGACGACCGCTACGCGATGGTGGTGGGTGTCAACTCGACGCGGCCGCTGAAGCCGCGTGTGCTGGTGCACGGCCAGCCCGGCGAGCGCACCGGGCTGCGCGCGCCCGTCAGCACGCTGACGCAGCTGCTGGACCTGGAGACGCAGCCCGACCTGGGCATCCGCCGCAGCCTGGCCGCGGCGAAGCTGCCGCCGGCGGTGCTCGCAGCGCTGGACCCGCGCCCGCGCGTGGCCTACTACTTCGAGCCCCTGGAGCAACAGCCGCGCGCGCTGGAGCTGGCCGCGTGACACCGGCTTCCGCCTGGGCTGCACTGCTGTGCGGCATGCCGCACCCGGCCTGGGTGGTGGCGGTCGACAGCCGCCGCGTGGTGGCCGCCAACCCCGCCGCGGGCACGCTCTTCGGCTGCGCCGCCGAGGCGCTGAACGGGCAGCTGGCCGAGGCGCTGGCCTCGTCGCCCGAAGACCAGCTGTGGTGGGCTGCCGGCGGCACGCTGGGGCCGCTGCACTCCGACACCGTGGTGGCCACCGCCGGCGGGCAGGTGCTTCACGTCAGCCGCAGCATCGGGCTGCTGCCCGTCGCAGCCGACGCGCCGGCCCACGCCCCCACCCACGCGCTGGTGCTGATGTGCGACCGCAGCGCCGAGCAGCGCGCCGAGAACCAGCGCGAGGCGCTGCTGGCCGAGCTGCAGGCGACGCTCGAAGCCACAGCCGACGGCATCCTCGTCACCGACGCTGCTGGCCGCATGAGCGCCTGCAACCGCCGCTTTGTCGAGATCTGGGGCCTGCCCACCGAACTGCTGCAGCGCGACGACGACACCGGCGTGCAGGCCTGGCTGTTGCGCAGCGTCACCGACGACGCCACCTACGCCAGTCGCCTGCAGGCCCTGCGCGAGGCGCCGCTGGCCGTGGCCACCGATCGCCTGACGCTGCACAGCGGCCAGGTCGTCGAGCGCGTGACGCGCCCGCTGATGCGCAGCGGCCGCTCGCAAGGCCGGGTGTGGTCCTTCCGCGACCTCACCGAGCGCCTCGCAACGGAGTCGCGCATCGAGGCCATGGTGCGCCACGACACGCTCACCGGCCTGCCCAACCGCACGGCGCTCGTCGACTGCGTCGGCGAGGCCACCGCCGCGGCGCGCCGCGACGGCAAGAACTACGCCTTCCTGCTCGTCGACATGGACCGCTTCAGGCAGATCAACGACAGCCTGGGCCACGATGTCGGCGACACCGTGCTGCAGACGGTGGCGCAGCGCCTGCAGGGATGCCTGCGCGGCGACGACCTGCTGGCACGCCTGGGCGGCGACCAGTTCGTGGTGCTCGTCAAGCCCGCCGACGCCGCCGCCGCCGAGGCCGCGGCGCGGCGCATCCTGAACGTCGTGGCGCAGCCCTGCAGCGTCGACGGCGCCACCTTCACGCTGACCTGCAGCATCGGCATCGCGCTGGCGCCTTCGCAGGGCACGCGCATCGAAGACCTGGTGCGCAACGCCGAACTGGCGCTGCGCACGGTGAAGGCGGCTGGCCGCGCGCACTTCGCCCTGCACCAGGCGCGCGCCGAGGGTGACCGGCGCCAGAACATGCAGCTCGACCACGCGATGCGCCAGGCGCTGGTCAGCGGCCGCTTCCGGCTGCAGTACCAGCCGCAGGTGGACCTGCGCGACGGCCGCGTCGTCGGCGCCGAGGCGCTGCTGCGCTGGCGCGACCCCGAGATGGGCGACATTTCGCCGACGCGTTTCATCCCGGTGGCCGAGGACAGCGGCTTCATCGTCGCCATCGGCGACTGGGTGCTCAGCCAGGCCGTGCGCCAGGCCGCGCTGTGGCACCAGCGCGGGCACGCGGTGCCCATCGCCATCAATGTATCGGCGCTGCAGTTCAAGCAGCCGCAGTTCGTCGACCGCGTGGCCAGCGTGCTGGCCGTCAGCGGCGTGCCGCCGCACCTGCTGGAACTGGAGCTGACTGAAAGCATCCTGGTGCACAACGCCGACGAGGCGCTGCACCGCCTGCATGCGCTGAAGCGCCTGGGCGTGCATCTGTCGATCGACGACTTCGGCACCGGTTACTCGAGCCTGGCCTACCTGAAGCGCTTCCCCATCGGCAAGCTGAAGATCGACCGCAGCTTTGTCAGCGGCCTGCCTTCCGACGAGAGCGATGCCGGCATCGTGCGCGCCATCCTGCAGATGGCCCGCGCCCTGGGCATGAAGGTCATCGGCGAAGGTGTCGAGACCGAGCCGCAGCGCCAGTTCCTGCAGGCCGAGGGCTGCGACGAATTCCAGGGCTGGCTCTACGCGCCAGCGCTGGACCCGCTGAGCTTCGAGCAGCGCCTGCTGCAGGCGCAGGCGGCGCCGCCGCCTGCCGGACGGCACATCAGGCTCGTCGTCTGACGGCGGAGTACCTGCACGGTCCAGACTGTCGGAATTGTTGACATCTAGTAGTGGTCTCTCTCCGCGCAGCGGGCGAGTACTCAACGGAATCAGTGGTTTACGGTTTCTGGCGCAAAACTTGCTCTCTAGATAATAGAGAGTGCGGCCGCCCGTCGCACCCCTCAACAGCTTCGAAGGGGTTCCACTATGTTCAGACTCAAGACACTTTCTTCCGTGCTGGCCTTGATCGCTTTGCTTGCGGCGCCGCTGGCAAATGCCGCCGCCATCCACGACGCGGGCTTGTTCACCAACGTGCTCGCGGCCAACGACGATGAGTCCACCGGCCTGGTGGATTTGGGGTTCACGGCCAACATCAATGGCACGCCCTACACCAAGACCTACGTCAACAACAACGGCAACATCACGTTCAACCAAGCTTTGGGGACCTACACGCCGTCTGCGATCAACGACGGCGAATTCGGTCCGATCATCGCCGCGTTCTTTGCCGACGTGGACACGCGCGCGGCAGGGTCGGATCCGGTCCGGTACGGCAGTGCGGTGATCGGCGGCTTCAACGTCTTCGGCGTCAACTACATCAACGTAGGCGTGTTCGGCGAGCAGCCCATCTTCAACAGCTTCCAGATGATCCTGACCGATCGTTCGGACGTGGCTGCGGGCGACTTCGACATCCAGTTCAACTACGACAACATCGTGTGGGAAGCCGGTACCGCCAGCGGTGCGCCTTCCGGTGGCCTTGGTGGCGCATCTGCCCTGGTGGGTTACTGGACCAGCGCGACGTCGAACGCCACGCTGCCCGGCTCGCTGGTCAACGGTGCGCTGATCAACGGCGGCCCGAACGCGCTGATCAGCAACTCGCTGAACTCCAACGTCCTCGGCCAGTACAACTTCCAGGTGCGCAACGGCGCGGTGATCCCGCCCAACGGCGTGCCGGAGCCGATGTCGCTGGCCCTGGTGGGACTGGCGCTGGTCGCGGCCGGTGTCGCAAGCCGCCGCAAGCAGGCTGCCTGACCGACATCAGCGCTGCAACTGAACAAGGCGACCTTCGGGTCGCCTTTTCAGTTCCGGCGGGCGTCGCGGCGCTGCACAATGCCACCATGATCTACAAGTTCAAGAGCGCGGCCACCGGCGACCTCATCATGCTGGCACCCAATGGCGACCAGATGCTGCGTCTGCTGGGCCGCGAGCCGGCGCCGCAGGGCATCATCGAGGTGGCCGACATGCCCGACGCCATCGCCGCGCTGCTGGCGGCCATCGCCAGGGAAGAGACACCGCCCGAGGACGACGAAGAACGCCTGCCCCCGGTGGGCCTGCGCCAGCGCCTGTGGCCGATGATCGAGATGCTCAGGCGCGCCCACGCCGCCGACGCCGCCGTGGTCTGGGGCGCCTGAAGCCGCCCGCCTGCCGAACAGAACTGCCCTAGAGGACGACCCCACATGAAGCTCTGGAGCGACAGCTGGACCAATGGCGACCGCATCCCCGCCCGTTACGCCGCGGGCAAACCCGACGGCGCCGGCGCTGCCACCTTCAGCGACAACCTGAACCCGCACCTGGGCTGGAGCGACGTGCCGGCCGGCACGCAGTCGATGGTGTTGATCTGCCACGACTTCGACGTGCCCAGCCGCGGCGACGACGTGAACCAGGCCGGCCGGGAGATCCCTGCCGACCTGCCGCGTGTCGACTTCTTCCACTGGGTGCTGGTCGACCTGCCGCCGCTGCCCACGGTGATCGCCGAAGGCGAATTCAGCCGCGGCTTCACGCCGCGCGGCAAACCCGGGCCGGCGGCGCTGCACGGCGCACGCCAGGGCATCAACGACTACACGGGCTGGTTCGCCGGCAATGCCGAGATGGCCGGCAACTACTTCGGCTACGACGGCCCCTTCCCGCCCTGGAACGACTCGCTCGTGCATCACTACGTCTTCACGCTGTATGCCGTGGCGCTGCCGCGCCTGCCGCTGGAAGGGGTGTTCACGGGCCAGCAGGTGCGCGAGGTGCTGGCCGGGCGTGTGCTGGCCGAAGCCACTTTCTCGGGCACCTACACGCTCAACCAGCGGCTGCTGGCCGAGTGAGGCGCCGCGTGTCGCCGGCGCGGCGGGCCGGCAGGGCCGGTTGATGCGGGAGCCGACGCGCCTGTTCGTGCTGCGCCACGGCCAGACGGCGTGGAATGCCGAGATGCGCATCCAGGGCCATGTCGACGAGCCACTCGACGCCACCGGGCGCTGGCAGGCCGAGCGCTTGGCCCAGGCGCTGGCAGGCGAAGACCTGGCGGCGATCTACAGCAGCGACCTGCAGCGCGCGCGGGCCACGGCACAGCCGCTGGCCGCCGCCACCGGCGCACCGCTGGTGACCGACAAACGCCTGCGCGAGCGCTGGTTCGGCCGCTTCGAGGGCCAGACCTACGCCGAGATCGAGCGCCTGTGGCCCGACGAGGCAGAACGCTGGCGGCGCCGCGAGCCGGGCTTCGGGCCCGGCGGCGGCGAAGGGCTGCGGGACTTCTTCACGCGCAGCGTCGACGCCGTGCTGGAACTCGGGGCGGGCCACCCGGGGCAGGCCATCGCCATCGTCGCGCATGGCGGCGTGCTCGACTGCCTGTACCGCGCCGCGGCGGGTGTGGAGTTGTCGGCGCCACGCACCTGGCAGATCGGCAACGCCACCATCAACCGCCTGCTCTTCAACGGTGAGCGGCTGCAGCTGGTCGGCTGGAGCGACACCGGCCACCTCGAAGGCGACGTCTTGGCTTGAGCCGGCGCCGCAGCGCCGGCATTATCAGGCGTCGAAGAGGTCGTCCGCCATGCGCGCCGGTGGCGCCAGCCCCAGGTGGCGGAAAGCCGCCGCGGTGGCGATGCGCCCGCGCGGCGTGCGCTGCAGGTAACCCTGCTGGATGAGGTAGGGCTCGATCACGTCCTCGATGGTGCCGCTCTCCTCGCCGATGGCCGCGGCGACGTTGTCCAGGCCCACCGGGCCGCCGTCGAAGCGGTGGATCACGGCTTCCAGCAGCTTCCGGTCCATCACGTCCAGTCCCAACGGGTCGACGTCGAGCATCTTCAAGGCGCGGTCGGCCAGGCCGGCGTCTATGCTGCCGTCGCCCTTGACCTGCGCGTAGTCGCGCACCCGGCGCAGCAGCCGGTTGGCGATGCGCGGCGTGCCGCGGCTGCGGCGCGCGATCTCCAGTGCGCCTGCGGCGTCGGTGGGTACCTTCAGCAGGCCTGCCGAGCGCGTGATGATGCGGGTGAGTTCCTCGGCGTTGTAGAACTCCAGCCGCGCCACGATGCCGAAGCGGTCGCGCAGCGGGTTGGTCAGCATGCCGGCACGCGTGGTGGCGCCCACCAGCGTGAAGGGCTGCAGGTCGAGCTTGATGCTGCGCGCGGCCGGGCCCTCGCCGATCATGATGTCGATCTGGTAGTCCTCCAGCGCGGGGTAGAGGATCTCCTCGACCACCGGGGAGAGCCTGTGGATCTCGTCGATGAAGAGCACGTCGTTGCGCTCGAGGTTGGTCAGGATGGCCGCCAGGTCCTTGGGCTTTTCCAGCACCGGGCCGCTGGTCTGGCGCAGGTTGACGCCCAGCTCGTTGGCGACGATGTGCGCCAGCGTCGTCTTGCCCAGCCCGGGCGGGCCGAAGAGCAGCACGTGGTCCAGCGCCTCGGCGCGCTGCCGCGCGGCGCCGATGAAGATCTCCAGCTGTTCACGCGCCTTGG
Organism: Rubrivivax sp.; assembly: GCA_030653505.1. Lineage (GTDB taxonomy): Bacteria > Pseudomonadota > Gammaproteobacteria > Burkholderiales > Burkholderiaceae_C > Rubrivivax. The sequence goes on along the minus strand of JAURZK010000126.1, from coordinate 9,894 downwards.
CCTGGCCGACGTACTCCGCCAGGCCCTTGGGGCGCAGCGCGCGTTCGATGGCCTCCTCGTTGGGCGAGGCCGGCGTGGCACTGACGACCCGCGCCGAAGGCGGCTGGGGGGCGGCAGCGAAGTCGTCGGTCTGGATGGCCATACAGTGATTATGACCAGCGGCTAGACTGCGGCGCCCGCCCATGACAAAGCAAATGCCGATGCAAACCTCTCGACGCACCCTCCTCGCAGCTGCCTTCTTCTGCGCCCTCGCCACCAGCCCGACGCTGCATGCCCAGACCGCCTTGAAGGTGGAAGGTGCCTGGGCCCGCCCCACCGTGCAGGGCCAGGCTGCCGGTGGCGGCTTCCTCAAGATCACCGGCGGCGGCACGGCTGACAAGCTGGTCTCGGCCAGCGCCGGCGTGGCCAAGACCGTTGAACTGCACACCATGGCGATGGACGGCGACGTGATGCGCATGCGCCAGATCGACGCCATCGTGGTGCCCGCCGGGCAGACGGTGGAACTCAGGCCCGGTGGCATGCACGTCATGTTCATGGGCCTGACCAATCCGCTGAAGAACGGCGACAGCTTCCCGCTGACATTGCGCTTCGAGAAGGCGGGCGAGGTACAGGTCAACGTGAAGGTCACGCCGCAGGCCGGCCCGACCGCCATGCCGATGGGCGATCACAAACACTGAACGGCGCCGAGGCGGGCCGTCGCGCCTGAGTCAGCGGTTGAGTGCTTTCAGCGCCAGCTTGATGCCGTCACTGACGCCCACGTCGACGGGCAGCGCCTTCAGCGCCGCCTGCGCCTCGCGGTCGCTGTAGCCCAGCGCCTGCAGCGCTTGCGCGATGTCGCCCTGGGCGTCGCTGAGTGCGGCGGCGTTCGGCAGCCCGAGGTCGGCGCCGAGCTTGCCCTTCAGTTCCAGCAGCAGGCGTTCGGCGGTCTTCTTGCCGATGCCGGGCACCTTCACCAGCCGCGCGCCGTCCTGGCGCGTCACCGCTTGCGCGAGTTCACCCACGCTCAGGCCGGAGAGGATGGACAGCGCCGTGCGTGGCCCCACGCCGCTGATCTTCACCAGCAGCCTGAAGGTGGCGCGCTCGGGCGCGGTGAGGAAGCCGAACAGCACCTGCGCGTCCTCGCGCACGACGAAATGCGTCAGCAGCGTCACCGGCTCGCCCAGGGCGGGCAGGTTGTAGAAGGTGCTCATCGGCACGTCGACCTCGTAGCCCACGCCGCGCACGTCCAGCAGCACCATGGGTGGCGACTTCTCGGCCAGCAGGCCGCTCAGGCGGCCGATCATGCCGACGCGTCCGCTGGAATCAAGCGCAGGCCGCGGGCCGATGCCGCCCACATTGCCAGCAGCGCGCCGCAGCGCGCAAGATCGGGTTCTTGCAGTGGCATCGAGGATGAATTCATGGATCGCAGGCATCTTACGGCAGCGTTGCTGGCGGCCACCTGGCCGGGCTGGCTGCGTGCGGCCGCCAACGAGAGCGACGCGGCCGCCGGCGTGCGTGCGGCGCTGGAGCGTGGTGCGCTGGCCGCCGTCTCGCTGCTGGGACGCACCGACGGGTTCCTCGGCAACCCGCGGGTGCGCATCCCGCTGCCCGGTTTCCTGGAGAAGACCGCCAAGCTGATGAGGGCCACCGGCCAGGGGCGGCGTGTCGACGAGCTGGTGACGGCGATGAACCGCGCCGCCGAAGCCGCCGTGCCCGAGGCACGCACGCTTTTCGTCAGCACCGTGAAGGCCATGAGCGTCGAGGATGCGCTGCACGTGGTGCGCGGCGGCCCGACCTCGGTCACCGATTACTTTGCGGGTAAGACACGTGCGCCGCTGGGCGAGAAGTTCCTGCCCATCGTTACCCGCGCCACACAAAAGGTGAAGCTGGCCGAGCGCTACAACCAGCTGGCCTCGAAGGCCGCCGGCATGGGCCTGCTCAAGGGCGACCAGGTCAGCATGCAGCAGCACGTCACCGCACATGCACTCGACGGCCTGTACCTGATGATCGGCGAGGAAGAGAAGAAGATCCGCGCCGACCCGCTGAAGACCGGCAGCGCGATCCTGCAGAAGGTCTTCGGGCGCTAGCCCCGACGGCGCTAGGAGCGCGTCAGCTCGAAGGCGAGGGCCTCCGGCAGCGACTCGATGATGGCGTCGCGCCCGACGCTGGTGACCTGGTGGCCGCCGACGTTCATCACCTGCATCGCCCTGCCCTGCTCGGCGATCTGGATGAAGGCCAGGCGGGGCGCCTTCTTCAGCAGATCGTCGCGCAGGCGGTCGAAACGCTGGCCACCCAGCGAGCCTTCGTAGACCACGACGTGCGGCATGGCCTCGGCGCATTGCTGCTGCACTTCCTCGACCGAGCTGACGAAGTCGACCATCAGGCCCATGGGCCGGAGCGCCTCGCGCACGACGTTGCGCACCTCGCGGCGCCCGGCCAGCACGAGCACGTGGCGCCCGATGAGCGGCTGCGGGGCCAGCGCAGGTGCGATGCTTTCCTCGAAATCGGTGGTGCCGGCGGGTTCGACACGCGGCAACAGCGTGTCGGGGAACTCGAACTCGAGCACCGTCCGGCCCGGAGGGTCGGTGCGGTGCAAGTGCAGCGCGAGCACGGCGACGGTCTGCTGCAGCAGCCGCCACGACATCGTGTTCAGCGCCGTCTCTTCCTCGGGCGGGGCTGCGCCCGCGCCGGCGTCAACCTTGTCGGGCGGCCGGTGCGAAAAGGCCACCGACAGGCGTGCGTGCGGCGGCCAGTTTTTCACGTCCAGCGTCAGGTCGATGCGCGAGACGGCGTGTTCGAAGGCCCAGTCGAGCGCCGTCTGCAGCAGCGAGAACAGCAGCGTCGCGTCGCTCTTGACCAGCGCCGGCGCGAAGAGCTGCCGCACCTCGATGCCGCGCAGCTCGATCTCGCTGCGGCGTTGGCGCAGCACGTCGCGCAGCAGCGCCGTCAGGTCCAGGCGTTCGTTGGCGAGCTGGACCTGGCCGTTGCACAGCCGCACCACCTGCTGGCCCATGATGCCGGCACGGCGCGCCAAGTCGATCTCCTCGCGCAGCAGCCGCAGCGTCTCGCCGTCGACCTGGCCAGACGCCTCCAGCGCCGTGACGCGGTCGAGCGCTGCCGACAGCGTGGTCGCCACCTCGCTGCCCAGCTGCGCGATCAGCGCCTGGGGGTCGAGCGGCTCGACGTTGGAGCGGCCGGCGAAGGTGGGCAGCCGGCCCGGGCCCGACAGATCCATGGGGTGCTTTCGGTGAGGCGCCGCGTGAAACCCGGCGTGTTGCGGCCAGCGAGCGTAGCCGGTCCGGCCTGCCGATGCGAGTGACTGCTGCGGCGGCGGGCAGCCAGCGGCGCGGATGTGCAATTTGTTACGAATGAGGCGCCAGCGCCACCCCGTGAGTTCGGGGGTGCCGTGGGGCGCGATGGCCGGTTTCAGGCGGCTGTCGGCGGCGTCGGGCCCAGCACGCCCCGCGCGCGCAGCGCGGCGGTCTCTTCTGCGCCCAGTCCCAGTTCCGCCAGCACCTCGTCGGTGTGCTGGCCCAGCAGCGGCGGTGCACGGCGCAGTTGCACCGGTGTCGCCGACAGTTTCATCGGGCTGGCCACGAGTTCCATGGCGTCCTGGTGCGGGTGCGGCAGTTGCGCGCGCATGCCGCGGTGCAAGACCTGCGGGTCGGAAAAGACCTCGGCCAGGTCGTTGATCGGGCCGCAGGGCACCTTGGCGGCGTCGAGCGCAGCCAGCCAGTCGGCGCGGCGGCGCGTTTGCATCGTCGCGGCCAGCAGCGGCACCAGTGCGTCGCGGTGGCGCACACGTGCGGCGTTGCGGCTGAAACGTTCGTCACGCGCCAGCTCGGGGCAGCCGGCGACGGTGCAGAAGCGCTCGAACTGGCCGTCGTTGCCCACCGCCAGGATGAGATGGCCGTCGGCGACCTCGAACACCTGGTAGGGCACGATGTTCTGGTGCGCGTTGCCGGCGCGCTTCGGTGCCCGTCCAGTGACGAGGTAATTGGCGCCCAGGTTGGCCAGCATCGCCACCTGCGTGTCGAGCAGCGCCATGTCGATGACCTGGCCGACGCCGGCGGCGTCGCGGTGGCGCAGCGCGGCCAGGATGGCGACCGTGGCGTACATGCCGGTGAAGAGGTCGGCCACCGCCACGCCCACCTTCTGGGGGCCGCCGCCGGGCAGGTCGTCACGTTCGCCGGTCACGCTCATCAGGCCACCCAGGCCCTGGATGGCGTAGTCGTAGCCGGCGCGGTCGCGGTAGGGGCCGGTCTGGCCGTAGCCGGTGATGGAGCAGTAGATCAGACGTGGCTGGCGTGCACACATCGCAGCGGCGTCGAGCCCGTAGCGCGCCATGTCGCCGACCTTGAAGTTCTCGACCATCACGTCGCAGGTGGCCGCCAGGCGGTGGATCAGCGCCTGGCCGGCAGGCTGCGCGATGTCCACCGTCACCGAGCGCTTGTTGCGGTTGGTGCCCAGGAAGTAGGCGGCCTCGGCGGTGTCCTGGCCGTCGCGGTCCTTCAGGAAGGGCGGGCCCCAGCCGCGCGTGTCGTCGCCGCCGGGGTGGTCATCGGCGGGTGGGCGTTCGATCTTGATGACTTCGGCGCCCAGGTCGGCCAGCGTCTGCGTACACCATGGGCCGGCGAGCACGCGCGACAGGTCGAGCACACGCACGCCGGCGAGCGCACCTGGTGGGCAGGGAGGGGTTGCCGTGTTCATGCCGGGATTGTCCGGCACCGCCCCCGGGATAATCCCGCCGATGAGTTCTCCGCTTCGAACCCGCGCGCTGTGCGTCGCGCTGCTGGCTTGCGCCGGGCTGCCGGGCTGTGCGCCGGCGCTGGACTGGCGCGATGTCCGGCCCGAGGGCAGCGCCCTGCAGCTGCAGTTCCCCTGTCGGCCGACGACGCAGCGGCGCGACGTGCCGCTGGCCGGTGCGCGTGTGAACTTGGCCCTGCACGCCTGCGCCGCTGGGGGTCAGACCTGGGGTCTGGCGGTGGCCGACGTGGTCGAGCCTGCGCGTGTCGGCCCGGCGCTGACCGAGCTGGCTGCCACGGCCGGCGGGAATGTGGGCGCAGTGGCGGGGCAGCCGCTGGCGCTGAAGGTGCCGGGGGCAACGCCGAACGACGCCAGCATCCGCCTGCGCCTGCAGGGCCGTCTGCCAGACGGCACGGCGGTGCAGATGCACGTGGCTGTGTTCGCGCGCGGTACGCTGGTGTACCAGGCCACGGTGCTGGGCGACGCGGTCCCCGACGAGGCGGCGCAGACCTTCTTCGCTTCGCTGCGGCTGCCGTCATGACCGTGTCGGGCCGCCTCCAGGCGCCTGTCCGGGCGCTCATCCCGCAGCGCCTCGCGCGCAGGGCACACCTGTGATCGGACACCCGGGTCGTCCGGGCGCCGCCGTCCGGTGAGCGCCGGGCAAACGCGCATGCCGTCGGTGGCCACCCTTTTCGGGGTCTTCGCCTTCGGCTACTTCCTCTCGGCGCTGCTGCGCGCCGTGACAGCGACGCTGGCACCGGTCTTCGGCAGCGAACTCGGCCTGCGCGCCGGCGACCTGGGCCTGCTCGCAGGCGCCTATTTTTTCGGCTTCGCGGTGCTGCAGCTGCCGCTGGGCAAGGCGCTCGACCGCTTCGGCCCGCGGCGCACCTTGCTGGCGTTGATGGCCGTGGCCGTGCTGGGCTGTGCGGGCTTCGCGTCGGCCTCGGGCTTCGCGGCGCTGGTGGCGGCGCGTGTGTTCATCGGCGCCGGCATGGCAGCCAGCCTGATGGCGCCGCTGACGGCGTACCGCCGCCGCCTCACGCCCGCGGCCCAGCTGCGGGCGAATTCGTGGATGCTGATGACGGGCTCGCTGGGCATGGTGGCGTCCACCGTGCCCGTGCAGTTGCTGCTGCCGGTGCTGGGTTGGCGTGGCCTGTTCTGGCTGATTGCGCTGTTGCTGGCGCTGGCGGCAGCGCTGGTGGCCTTTCTCGTTCCGGCGGACACGTCCGTCGCGCCAGTCGCCAATGAACCAGAAGTGAGTTACCTCGACATCGCCCGCCACCCGATGTTCATGCGCACGGCGCCGCTGGCCTTCTTCGTCTACGGCGGCATGATCGCCGTGCAGTCGCTCTGGGCCGGGCCCTGGCTGACGCGTGTCGCCGGGTGGACGGCCACCGAGGCGGCGCAGGGGCTCTTCGGCATCAATCTCGCCATGCTGCTGACCTTCGCCGCCTGGGGCCTGGTGATGCCACGGCTGGTGCGCCGCGGCATGCACGCGATGCGGCTGATGGCCTGGGGCCTGCCGCTGCCGCTGCTGCTGCTGGCGCTGATCGTGGCCCTGGGCAGCGCTGCCGGTGCGGCGCACTGGGCCGCCTGGTGCGTGGCCTGCACCTTCGTTTCGACCAGCCAGCCGGCAGTAGGCGCGGCCTTTCCGGCGGCACAGGCTGGGCGCGCGTTGTCGGCCTTCAACCTGGTCATCTTCGCCGGTGTCTTCTGCATCCAGTGGGGTCTGGGTCTGCTCATCGACGCGTTGCGCGCCATGGGCTGGACTGACGACACGGCCTTCCGTTGCGCCTTTGCCGCGTTCGGCCTGTGCTGTCTGGGGGCCTATGGCTGGTTTCTCCGGCACCGCCCGCAAGCTGCCGATAATGCCCGTTGACGGTCCCACATGCCCTCCATCCTCCTCGTAGCCCATGCACCGCTTGCCTCGGCTCTGCTCGCCGTGGCCCGGCATGCCTATGCCGACTGCAGCCGCGACGTCGCCGCCGTCGACATGCCACCCAGCGCCGGCATCGACGATGCCACTGCGCTGGTGCAGGCCGCGCTGCAACAACTGCCCGGGCCCGAGGTGCTGGTGCTCGTCGATGCCTTCGGCGCCACGCCCAGCAACGCCGCGCTGGCCGCCGTGGACGGCATCCGCGCCCGTGTGGTGACGGGCATCAACGTGCCCATGGTCTGGCGCGCGCTGTGTTACGGCCATCTGCCACTGGGCGAACTCGTCACGCGGGCCGTCGACGGTGGCCGGCAAGGCATCATGCAGGTGGCCAGCCCGCGCCGCCAGAACCAGCCCAACCGCCCGGCTTCCGATGATCCAGAGCAGCGTTCAGATCAGTAACAAGCTCGGCCTGCACGCCCGCGCCTCGGCCAAGCTCACCAAGCTGGCGGGCAGCTTCAAGTGCGACATCCACCTCAGCCGCAACGGGCGCCGTGTCAATGCCAAGAGCATCATGGGTGTGATGATGCTGGCCGCCGGCATGGGCACCGAGGTCGTGATCGAGACCGACGGCCCCGAGGAGCAGGCGGCGATGGACGCCTTGCGCGCCCTCGTGCAGGACAAGTTCGGCGAAGGCGAGTAGAGCCGACGGGCGAGTTCACGCTGCGAATGGTCACGCCGCCATCCCGGGCGTGGGCTACATTGCCGCCATGGTGGCCCCCAAGTTCACTGCATGTGCCGCCCCGCAAGGGGGCGCCAACGCGCTTCGGGCGGCCGGGCGGGCGTTGAGATGAGCATCCAGGTCTTCGGCTTGCCGGTCTCGCGGGGCGTGGCCATCGGTCGCGCCGTGCTCGTGGCGTCCAGCCGCGTCGACGTCGCGCACTACTTCGTCATCCCCGACCGTGTCGAGCACGAGATCCTGCGCCTGCGCGACGCACGCGACGGCGTCGCGCACGAGCTGCAGGCGCTGAAGAAGGAACTGCCGGCCGAGGCGCCCACCGAGCTGGCCGCGCTGCTGGACGTGCACCTGATGCTGATACACGACGAGTCGCTCACCGGCGCCACCAAGGCCTGGATCGTCGACCGCCACTACAACGCCGAGTGGGCGCTGTCGGCGCAGCTGGAGGTGCTGGCGCGCCAGTTCGACGAGATGGACGACCCCTACCTGCGCGAGCGCAAGGCCGACATCGAGCAGGTGGTGGAGCGCCTGCTGCGTGAACTGGCCGGCAGCGCGGCGGGCGCGTCACCGGCCTCACCCGCGGCGGCCAAGGCGATGCGCGACTTCGCCGGCGAGGACCCTCTCGTGCTGGTGGCCAACGACGTGGCGCCGGCCGACATGATGCAGTTCAAGCGCAGCATCTTCACCGGCTTCGTCACCGACGTCGGCGGCCGCACGTCGCACACGGCCATCGTCGCGCGCAGCATGGACATCCCGGCCGTGGTGGGCGCACGCGAGGCCAGCCGGCTGATCCGGCAGGACGACTGGCTCGTCATCGACGGCGACGTCGGCGTCGTCATCGTCAACCCCTCGCCCATCGTGCTCGAGGAGTACCGCTTCCGGCAGCGCCAGAGTGAACTCGAGCGTGCGCGGCTCGACCGCCTGCGCCACACGCCCGCGGTGACGCTGGACGGCGAGCTCATCGAGCTGCACGCCAACATCGAGCTGCCGGCCGATGCCGCCATCGCGCTGGAAGCCGGTGCCGTGGGCGTGGGGCTTTTCCGCAGCGAATTCCTCTTCATGAACCGCGGTGGCGCCTTGCCCGGCGAGGACGAGCAGTTCGAGGCCTACCGCGACGCCGTGCTGGCCCTGGGCGGGTTGCCGGTCACGATCCGCACCGTCGACGTCGGTGCCGACAAGCCGCTGGAGCGCATGTCGCAACAGGAGCTGCGCCACGAGCACGGGCTCAATCCGGCGCTCGGGCTGCGGGCGATACGCTGGAGCCTGTCGGAGCCGGGCATGTTCCGCCAGCAGTTGCGCGCCATCCTGCGCGCCAGCGCCTTCGGCAAGGTGCGTGTGCTCGTGCCGATGGTGGCGCAGCTCGCCGAGGTCAGGCTGATCTTCGAGGCGCTGGCCCGCGCGCGCCAGCAGCTCGACGATGCCGGTCGGGCCTATGGCCATGTCGAGGTCGGCGCGATGGTCGAGGTGCCCGCGGCCGCCCTGCTGATCGGACGCTTCCTCAGGGACTTCGACTTCGTCTCGATCGGCACCAACGATCTCATCCAGTACACGCTGGCGGTCGACCGCGCCGACGAGTCGGTGGCACACCTCTACGACCCCTGGCATCCGGCTGTGCTGGGGCTCATCCACCAGACCATCAGCGCTGCAAGCGCAATGGGTCGCGGCGTCAGCGTCTGCGGTGAGATGGCGGGCGACACCGCCTTCACCGAGCTGCTGCTGGCGATGGGGCTGCGCAGCTTCTCGATGCACCCGGCGCGCATCGCCTCGGTCAAGCAGCGTGTGCTGCGCGCCGACACGCGCCCGTTGAAGGCCCGGCTCGCTGCGGTGCTGGAAAGCGACGATCCCGAGGCGGCGATGCGCAACCTGGGTGGCGACCGCGCGACCCACTGACCCGCGTGCTTCGTGCCGCAGGCGAAACATCGAAGACGGGCTTGCGCCGCCGGAAAAGTCTGTGCTACAGTCATGGGCTGCGCTCTTCACCGGTGACGCGACAAGCCAAACAGCTTGCAGCGACCTCAGCGAAGAAAGCAAAAAGCCCGAGTGCTTGACAGTGGTTTCGAAAACATGTCAGAATCGTGGTCTTCGCTGATTACTGATCAGCGACGCAAATGCCGCAAGGCAAATGCGAAGTTCTTTAACAACATACAGCCGATAAGCGTGGGCGTTTGAGGCGAGTGCCAGGTTCGGTGGTGACACTGAACCAGGTCTAAACGACCTTAAACGCTCATGGAAAATAGAAGTGAAGTTCACTTCGATTCCTATGAGTAAAAATCAAGATCGAACTGAAGAGTTTGATCCTGGCTCAGATTGAACGCTGGCGGCATGCCTTACACATGCAAGTCGAACGGTAACGCGGGGCAACCTGGCGACGAGTGGCGAACGGGTGAGTAATATATCGGAACGTGCCCAGTAGTGGGGGATAGCCCGGCGAAAGCCGGATTAATACCGCATACGACCTACTGGTGAAAGCGGGGGATCGCAAGACCTCGCGCTATTGGAGAGGCCGATATCAGATTAGGTAGTTGGTGGGGTAAAAGCCTACCAAGCCAACGATCTG
>JAURZK010000188.1 GCA_030653505.1 Rubrivivax sp. | reverse complement strand
CCGGCCAGCAGGCTCCACTGCGTGGCCTTGACGAAGAAGTCGGTGGCGCCGGCCTGGTAGGCCCGTGTGATCGAGGCGTCGTCTTCCAGCCCCGTGAGCATCAGCACCGGAACGTTCTCGAAGCCCGGCGTGCGGCGCAGGCGGCGGCAGGTGGCGAAGCCGTCCAGCCCCGGCATCATCGCGTCGAGCACGATGAGGTCGGGCATCCAGTCGCGCAGCAGTTCCAGCGCCTGCTCGCCGCCGCTGGCCTCGACGATCTTGAAGCCGCGCTCGCGCAGCGCCAGCGCCGTGAGCAGCAGGTTGACCTCGTCGTCGTCGACGAGCAGCACTTCGGGCTGGGCCGTATGGCTGGCGTCGGCGTAGGGGTGCGTGGCAGTCATCGGCAGGGGTGGTGTCACTGGCGCAGCATAGCCTTAACCGCCACCAGCGCTGCCTCGCCGGCGTGCAGCAACCGTTCGATATCACCGCCCAGTGAACCCGGCTCGCCGGTGCGCAAGCGCTGCTCGACTTCGGCGCAGGCCTGCGCCAGCGCCAGCGCACCGACGCTGGCCGCGCTGGACTTGAGCTTGTGGGCCAGGCTGGAGACCACCTCGGCGTCGCCGCCGGCACGCTGCGCCCCCAGCTCGCCGAGCATGTGGACGAGCGAACTCTCGAAGGCCCTGAAGACCCTGTCGACGACGCAGTGGCGGCCATCCGGGTCGAGTTCGTGCAGACGCGCCAGTGCGCCGGCGTCCAGCTGCACCGCATCGGGGCGCGCCGGCGCTGAGGCCGACGGCGTTGAAGGCATGTTCACGGTTGAGTCCGGCGCGTGAGGCCCGCCAGCGGGATGCTGGTGGAGCATGAACGTAGATGTCGGCGGTGCAGTCCGGAACTTGAGCAGGGCCGGCACGACCCCTCCGTACAATTCCGGCATGCTCCTATCGTGCCACGGCAGCCGACCCCGAGCCGCCAGCCGTGGCCAGACACGGGTGGCGGGTGTCGCCGCGACCCTGGCCCTGCTGCCCGTACCGGCACTGGCCGCCGGCGCCGAGGTGGGTGGTGTGGCGCTGGTGGTGGCGCCGCTGGCGCTGGTTGCCGTCGCCGGCGTGGCCTACCTGCTGGGTGCCGCGCGCACACGCCTGCAAGGCGAGCGTGCACTGCGCGAAGCCCGTGCCGAGGCCCGTGTGCAGACCCAGCTGCTGGAAGGCCTGCCCTGGCAGACCGACGCCATGCACCGGCCCGCCGGCGGATCCGGCGGCGCCGACGCCGCCTCCGACGCGCTGATCACCCACCCCGAGGTACAAGCCCGGCTGCGCACGCGGCGTGCCTTCACCGACCTGCAGGTGGTGCTCGACGCAACGCACCAGGGCAGCCGCAGCTGGCAGCTGCGTGCCGTGCCGCGGCAAGACGACCTGGGTGCCTTCAGCGGCTACACCGGCGCCGCGCGGCCCCTGGACGAAGCCACCGCCGCCCGCGCTGGCGAGTCGGCACTGCAGCCCCTGCTCGCCCTGCACGCCGGCGCAGCGCTGCTGGCCGTGGACGACGGCTCGGGGTGGCAGCTGCAGCGCGCCAATGCCGCTGCACGTGCGTTGTGGCCGCAGCTGGCCGAGGGCGCCGCGCTGCCGGCTGCGCTGGACGGCCTGCCCGAGGGCGTCGCCGCTGCATTCGCGGCCAGCAACAAGGCGGCCGCCCCGCGCGCCGCGGGCTGGCAGCTGCTGCCCGGTGCGCCGCTGCCAGGCGGCGTGCGCACATTGGTGCTGGCGCAGACGCTGGCGCCCCCGGCAGCCGACGCGTCGCAGGCGGCCCGCACAGCAGAGAGCGACAGCTTCAGCTTCACCGTCTCGCACGACCTGCGCGCGCCCATCCGGGTCGTCGAGGGCTTCACGCGCATCGTCAAGGAGGACTACGGCCGGCTGCTCGATCGTGTCGCCAACGACCACCTCGACCGCGTGCTGGGCGCCGCGGCGCGCATGAACCTGATGATCGACGCACTGCTGACGCTGGCGCGCCTGTCGACGCAGCCCTTGGCGCGCCAGCCGGTGAACCTGTCACAGCTGGCGGCCTTCGTCACCGATGAACTGCGCCGCGCTGCGCCCGAGCGCGAGGCCGAGATCGAGATCGAACCCGGGCTGACGACCCACGGCGACCCGACACTGCTGCGCCTGGTGCTCGAGAACCTGCTGGGCAACGCCTGGAAGTACAGCGGGCGCTGCGCCCGGGCGCGCATCTCGCTGTCGGCCGTGCCGCACCAAGGCGGCGTGGCCTATGTCGTGCGCGACAACGGCGCGGGCTTCGACATGCGTGCGTCGGACCGCCTCTTCGGGCTCTTCCAGCGCTTGCACAGCGCCAGCGAGTTCCCGGGCACGGGTGTCGGTCTGGCCTCGGTGAAACGCATCGTGCAGCGGCACGGTGGCGACATCTGGGCCGAGGCCGAACCCGGCCGCGGCGCCGCCTTCACCTTCACGCTGGCCGGCTGATCTACAGCGCCGAGCGCGCGAGTTCCTCGACTGCGCCCAGCAGGCGTTCGGCCTGCGCCTCGACGCTCTGCTTGTGGTCGGCGGCCAGGCGCTGCAGGCGCGCCCAGGCCTCGGTGCGGGGCAGCGAATGGCGGTGCATCAGCACGCCCACGGCCAGCGGCACGGGGTCGGCGACCACGCCGGCACGCGCGGGCGCCGCGGCGGCCGGCGCCGCCGCCACCGGCGACGAGACTGGGCCGGCACCGCTGCGCACGCGCACCAGCGCGGCCTCGACCGCGGGCACGATCTGCCCCACGTCCAGCGGCTTGATCAGGTAGTCCAGCGCGCCGAGTGCCTCGACCTGGCGCTTTGTCGGCTCGTCGGCGAAGGCGGAGAGGAACATGAAGGGGATGCCGTAGGCATCGCGCAGCGTCTCGGCGACGTCGAAGCCGCTCTTGCCTTCCATGCGGATGTCCAGCAGCGCCAGCACCGGCCGGTGCTCTCGCGCCAGCAGGATGGCGTCGTCGCCGTTGTCGGCGTCGATGACGTCGTAACCGGCCTGCACCAAGCCGTGCGTCACCGTCGCCAGCACGAGCCTGTCGTCGTCGACGACGAGGATCTTGCCGCTGCTGGCCGGGGCTGCGTTCATGACTGGAGATTGTCGCGCATCAGGCCGCGGCAGCGGCCTGCCAGGGTCATCAGGCCGCGGCTGCCTCGTGCGGCGGCAGCTGCACGCCGGGCGGCCGCAGTTCCAGCCGCGCGACCACGTCCTCGCCTTCCTGCGCCAGCACCATGGTGGCAGTGCGGCGCGGCAGCAGCGCGCGCACCAGCCCCAGGCCCGAGATCGCGCTGCGCCGCGCGCCGAGCTCGAAGGCCGGTGGCAGCGTGGCGCGGTTGGCGATGGCGATGTGCACCACCTCACCCTGCACGCGCAGGGTGCAGCGCACCTCGGCGCCCTGCCCGTGCTTGATGGCGTTGGTGAAAAGTTCGTTGAGCGTCAGCGCCACGGGTATCGACTCGGCCTCGGGCAGCAGATGGGGCACGTCGCCCTCGACGTTGACGGCGATGGGCCTGCCGAAAGCGCGCTGCACCGATTGCGCCACCGCGCGCAGCAGGCCGGCCAGCGCCAGCGGGCCGCTGGCCCCCACCTGCAGGCCGTAGACCTGGGCGATGGCCTGCACCTGGCCCACGGCCTCGGACAGGATGTCAGCGAGTTCGGGCCGCCGCGACGCGTTCTGCTGCAGCAGCCCGGCCACGCCCTGCAGGTTGTTCTTGATGCGGTGGTGCACCTCGCGCACCAGCACCTCGCGCTGCGCGATGGCGGCCTGCAGGCGGGCGCGCTCGGCGGCACGTTGCTCGGTGACGTCGCTGGCCACCAGCAGCAGTTGGCTGCCGCCGCCTTCGCCGCCTGGGGCGCTGTCGTCCAATGTCGTGATGCGGCAGTCCCAGACGCGCGCCGTGCCTTCGCCGCCATTGCCTTCGGGCCCGATGTCGGCGCCGGGCTCGCGCCATTCGTGCTGGCGCGCGGGGGCACCCGCCTCGGCCTGTCCCAGCCAGTCGCGCAGCGCCCCGGCCTGCGCCGGCGCGGCGCAGTCGTCCAGCGTCGCACCCTGCAGGCCTGCCAGCGGCCGCCCGAAGAAGCTGGCGGCGGTCTGGTTGAGCTGCTGCACACGCAGCGTGGTGGCATCGAAGAGCGCGATGGCCAGCGGCGCGGTCTCGATCACGCGCTGCAGCGAAGCCTGGGCCTGCGCGATGTGCACCTCGGCCTGGCGGCGGCGCTCGATGTCGAGCAGCGCGATGGTCATCTCGCGCCCGGCCTCGCCACGACCGGTCAGCACGGCGTTGCCGACGACCCAGAACTCGCGCCCGTCGCGGGCCTTGAGCCTGCACTCGAAGGTCTCGCTCTGGCCCTCGGCCAGGCGGTGCAGGCGGTCCATCTGGCGCAGCGGGTGGTCGGGCTCGGGTGTGGCCACGATGCTCATCGGCTCGCCGACGAAGTCGGCCAGTTCGCCGCCGAACATACGCCGCGCCGATCGGTTCATCCATTCGATGCCCTGGTCGGACACGGTGACGATGCCCACCAGCACCGAGTTCAGCACTGCCCGCGTGCGCTCGGCCTGGGCGGCCAGGGTCTCGCGCGAACGGCGGCGTTCGTCGATGTCGACGAAGCTGCAGATGACCGCGGCCTCGGGCTCGTCCGGGTCCACTGCACGCACCGCCACCTGCACCCAGAGCAGGCTGCCGTCGCGGCGGCGCAGCTGGCGTTCGGCGCTGAATCGGCCCTGCTCGCGCAGGCCCTGCGCGATGCGGGCCTCGAAGTCGACGCAGGCGCGTGCGTCGTCGTAGAGCTCGACGGCGTCGAGCGTGCTCAGCTCGGGGCTGCTCCAGCCCGTCATCGCGGCCATCGCCTGGTTCGCGCGCTCGATGCGCGCGCCGCGCTGGTAGACGATGCCCACCACCGAGAGGTTGAACATCAGTTCACGGTCGCGCAGCAGCTGTTCCAGTTCGGCCTGCTGGTGCTTCAGCCGCGTGATGTCGCTCAGCACCGCCACGGCCTCGGTCTGGTCGCCGACGGCCTGGGCGCGCCGCACCGAAAGCGAATACCACTGCATCGGTCCTTCGCCCAAAGCGAGCGAGAGCTCGGCCTCGAAGGGCTGGCCGTCGTCGAGACGGGCGAGCGCGGCCACCGCCTCGCCCGCGCCCTGCTGCGCGCCGACGCTGCGCGCGAAGATCTCCTCCAGCGAGGCGCCGGCAGCGGCGCCGGCCGCAAAACCCAGCATGCGTTCGAAGCGCCGGTTGCAGCGCACCAGCACCGGCCCGCGCAGGTAGGCGATGCCGGCGGTGGAGCTGTCGAGGATGGTCGTCAGCTCGTGCAGCAGTTGTTCGTTGCGCCGGAGCGCGCTCTCCTGGTCGGTGACGTCGAGCGTCACCACCGAGGTGGTCGCGCGCCCGCCCGACAGCGCACCGGGCTCGACACGCGTGAGCAGCCAGCGCGGCCCCAGCTCGGGGTGGCGCACGGCGTAGCGCACCTCGGTGCGCTCGCCGCTGCGCAACGCCTTCTGCAGGCGCTCGAACCCGGGCAGCGACGCGGGCTCGACGAGTTCACGGCCGATGCCTTGCAGCACGCCGGGTTTGCGCTTGGCCGCCGCCGTGCCTTCACCGCTGCGCGGCGGCGGGCGGCGCGGCTCGGCCGCCAGCCAGCCGCGTGTGGAATCGAAGGTGGCCACGCCGATGCTGGCGGTGTCCATCAGCATGCCCATCTCCAGCTGTGCCAGGTCGCGGGCGTCCTCGGCGCTGCGGTCCTGCACCACGGCCATGACGCGGCGGCCGACGGGCTCGGTGGCCTGGCACACCAGGCGCGCGCTGAGGCGCCGGCGACGACCGTCGGGCAGCGGCACCATGGCCTGCGTCTCCAGCGCCGGCGCGCCCGGTACCAGCGCCGGCAGCAGCGCACCGCCCTGCCAGCCCAGCAGCAGCTGCAACTCGGGCGCGGCCTGCGCCAGTTCGTCGGGCACCTGCTCGACCATGGCCTCGAAGGCGGCATTGCAGCGCACGATGAGGCCGCCGGCGTCGTAGACCAGCATGCCGGTGCCACTGAGCTCGAACCACTGCGCGAGTTCGTCGTGGGCACGGCGCGCCTGCTCGCGCGCGGCAACCTCGGCAGTGACCTCATGCCAGACGGTCAGCCACAGCGGTTCGCCCTGCGCGTCGGCCAGCACCGACACCGCGGCAGTGCACCAACGTTCGGCACCACGTTCGTCGAGCAGCCGGCGCTGCAGCGGCGGCAGCGTGGCGCCGCCGGCAGCCGCTTCGAGCAGGTCGACACGTTCGGCGGCGCTGCCCTCCCGGGCTTCGGGCGGCTCCAGCAGCAGCGGGTCGGTGCCCAGCAACGCAGCGCGCGCTCGGCCGACGAGCGCGGCAAAGGCCGCGTTGGCGTCGATGAGGCGGAAGTCGGCGCCCTGCAGCGTGGCCGCCGCAGGCAGCACCGCCAGGGCCGGCAGCAGCGCGCGCAGCGGGCCTGCCGTCGCGGGCGCGGCGCGGGCGCCCGGAGATGCGGTGCTAGCCGTCAAGCTGGCGCGCTGCGCGCAGCGCCATCAGCACCGCGCGGTTGACGGTGGCCGTGCCCAGCATCAGCGCCTCGGCACGTTCGCGGATGTCGAACACCGCTTCCTGCTCGATGGCCCTCACGAGTTCCAGGTAGGGTGTGTAGGGGCCGCCCACGCCGCGCAGGGCCTGCTGCACCCGTTCGGGCACCGGCACGTTGGGCAGCAGTTCGCCGAAGGGCTGCTGCAGCAACTGGTCGAGCAGCGAGAAGACGCCGCAGATGAACATCTCGCCGCGCATCTCGGCGTCACCCTGTTCACGCGCCAGCTCTTCCATCAGCAGGCCGCGGCGCACTGCCGCGTGCATCACCGGCTTGGCGTTGGCGCCCTTGGCCGACGAAGCCAGCAGCAGTGCCAGCCAGCGCTTCAGGCGCTGGTAGCCCAGCATCATCAGCGCGTGACCGAAGGAGTTGATCTCCACCGTCAGCCCGAAGGCCGGTGAATTCAGGTAGCGCATGAGCCTGAAGGCCAGCGTCGGGTCGCGCTTCAGGATGGCCTCGAGCTCGCCCACCGGGCGCTCACGCTCGACACCGTTGATCAAGGCCATCACGGCGTTGACGTCGCTGGGCACGCTGGCGCGGCCCGTGGACTTGGGTGCGGCGTCGTCCAGCGGCCAGCCCAGCACGGCCACGGCGCCACGCTGGAAGGCGGCGTCGAAGTCGGCACTGGTGCGGCAGCCGGCCTGCACGGTGGTGATCTGGCGCTCGACGCCCGCCGGTGCCGGGCCGCTGCGGCGCTCTTCGCCGACCTCGACGATGGAATGGCTGAACAGCGCCAGCACCTCGGGCGCCAGCGGCACCAGCGGCCGGCCCTTGATGAGCAGCACCGAGCCCGCACCGTGCAGTTGCTCCAGCATCGGCTTGTGGGCGGTGTCGCCCACCATGAAGGCCGGCACCTCGATCATCAACTGCGGCCCGGGTGCGGCGTCCATCACGGCCCGCAGCAGGGCTTCGCCAGCGACGTTCAGCATCAGCTGCGGCCGCGGCCCGGCACGTTGCGCGACCGTCGACGGGTCGAGCGGGCGCGGCGCCAGGCGCAGCGGCTGGTCGGCGGCGGCCTCGGCGGGCCAGACCTCGTCCAGTGCGGCCAGCAGCGCGGCGGCGTCGGGGCCGGTATCGGAGCGCTCGGGGAACACGGTCAGCCGCGTCGCCACCACGGCACGCTCGCGGTTGGTCACGGGGCTGTAGCCCAGGGTCACCTGGCCCAGCACGGGGTGTTCCAGCATCAAGGGGCCCGCGGTTACTTGAGGTAATCGAACAGCGACATGCGTTGCACGAGCGAGTAGGTCTTCAGCGCCGCATCGTAGCCGGTCTGCTGGTTCTGGAAGTCCGAGATGGCGGTCAGCATGTCCAGGTCTTCGGCATCGGACCGGTCACGTGCGGCGTCGACGCGGCGTTGCGTGAGCCGGCTCTCGATGCCGTCGGCACGGTTCAGTGCTTCGCCTGCCAGCGCGCGCCAGCGCCCGAGGTTGCCCTGCGCCGCGTCGATGCCTGTCAGGCCCGCGCTGACGGTCTGCGCCACTTCGGCCGAAGTGCGGCCGGGGGTGAGCAGCTCGCCTATGGCCTGGTCGATCGTGTCGAAGATGCTGAGCGTGCTGCCGGGGTTGGCGGCGTCCGGGGCCTGCAGGAAAACGGCGCTGCCGTCCAGGCTGAGCGGTGTCACCTCCCCGGCGGCAGCGCTGAGCTGCCCCGTGGTGGCGTCGTAGACGACGCCGCCGGGCGCATCGCGCAGCGGCTTGACGTCGCTGCCCTGGCCGCCGAAGAGGTAGCGGCCGGCGCCGTCGCTGCGGTTGGCCACCGCGAGCATGTCGTTGCGGATGCCGCGCAGCGCCTCGGCCAGGGTGGCGCGTTCGGCGTCGCTGAACGAGGCGTTGCCTGCGCCCACCATCAGCTCTCGCGCGCGCTGCGCCAGATCACCGGCATCGCCCAAGGCACTTTCGGTCTGCGTCATCGCGTTGCGGCTTTCGGCCAGTGCACGCAGGTGGGCCTCGGCGCGTGCACCGGCAGCCAGCGCGCGTTCGGCCGCTGCGGCCGCCGCAGGGTCGTCGCTGGCCAGCCTTACCCGCTTGCCGCTCGTGAGCTGGGCCTGGGTCTCGGACAATTGCGCCTGTCTGCGCTGCAGTTGAGCCAATGAACTTTCGAAGGCGTAGGCGGTGCTGATGCGCATGTTTTCTTCCGATGTCAGTGAGCCATGGCGCGAGGACGCCGATCCAGCGCAAGGTGATGATCAAGCTTCCCGCCACGGGACCGGCTCCGCCGGGCCGTAGGCGGACGGCCCGCGGCGAGGACGCCGCAGGCGCTCGTAGGCGAGACACAGTCTGCAGCGACTGTCCCTCGTCCGACACGCCCCCCCTGCGGGGTAGCGAGCGCCAGCGTGCTTGGGGGCGTCATCTACCGGCCGGTGGTCTGGAGGAGCGTGTCGAAGAGCGCCTGCGCCACCTGCAGCACCTTGGCCGCGGCCTGGTAGCTCTGCTGGTACTGGATGAGCCGGGCGGCCTCCTCGTCGAGGTTGACACCGTCTTGCCCGCTTCGCGTCTGCTCGGCCTGGGCCGCCACGGCGGCGGAGATGTTCGATGACGAACGTGCGCTCTGCACCCGCACGCCCACGTCGGCCATCGACAGCGACCAGGTGTCGGCCACGGTGCGGCCGCCGGCGATCAGGCCGTCGCGAAGCGCCAGCAGCGCGCGTGCGTTGCCATTGTTCGTAGCCAGCGCCGCGGCCGGCGTCGGAGCGACGTCGATGCTGTCGCCGTCGCCGGGCACGCCGCTCATCTGCAGTGTGTAGCCGTTGGCGCCGACCACGGGCTCGCCGGTGCGCCAGGGCGTGCTCAGGCCGGTGATCGAGGACCTGTACTCGTAGTCGTTGCCCACGCGGGTGAAGCTGATCGTCTCGGTCACGCCCGGGTAAGGCAGCGGCGAAGCCGAGACCACCATCTCGGCAGCCACGCCGGTGCCTGTGTTGCTGCTGCGCGGTGTGGCCAGCAGCGGCGCTGCGGCGGCCAGGTCCAGCGGGCTCGTCAGCAGCGCACGCATGCCGTTGGCGGCGCGCGAGACGGGCTGCAGCAGGAAGCGGTCGCCGGGTTGCGGGTTGTTGACGTCGATGCGCATGCCGTCGACGACGTCACCGCTGTTCACGGTGCTGATGGTGCCGTCGGACAGGCGCGTCAGCTGCCAGCTGCCGGGGCTGCTGGCGCTTTCACGCAGGTCGTACTCGCTGGCCTGCAGCGCGGCGGCGTCGGTGACCGTGAGCATGACGCTGCCGATGGGCATGCCCGTGGCGTCCTTGGCATTGCCGGCTTGCGGCAGCGCCTGTGAGGGCCCCATGCCGAACATCGGCTGCGACGGCACGCTGCCGGCCGGCGGCTGCAGGTTCAGGCCGCGCATCTGCTGGTCATTGAAGGCCATGCCCACCGCCGCGGCGAGTTGGCCGACGAGGCCGCGCGCGGCCACCAGGTCCTGGTTCTGGAAGCGCAGCAGGCCCGAGAGCGAGCCGCCGCCGAAGACCTTGTCGTCGATGACGCGGTTGACACCGCCGTCGCGCATGGCCAGCGCGCTGCGGCTGGGGTCGACGTCGCTGGGCACGACCAGCATCTTCGTCGCCTCGCCGCCCAGCACCAGACGCTGGCCGCCGCCGATGAAGAGTGCCACGCTGCCGTCGGCGGCTTCGATGCGCGACACCATCACCTTCTCGGACAGCTTCGAGATGAGGCGGTCGCGCTCGTCGAGCACGTCGTTAGCCGGGTGGCCCGAGCCGCGCAGCGCAGCGACCTGGTCGTTGGCCTTGGCGATGGCGGCGGTGAGCTGGTTGACCTCGGCCACCGTGGCCTTCAGGTCGGCGGTGACGGCGGCCTGCGTCTGGTCGAACGCGGTGCCGGCCTCGGAGAAGCGCATCGCCAGGTCGTTGGCGCGCGCCAGCGCCACCTGGCGCGTGGCCAGGTCGGCCGGGCGGCTGGACAGGTCGACCATGGCGTTGAAGAGTTCCGACGCGGCATGGCCCAACCCCGCCTCGCCGGGCTGGAAGACCTGCTCCAGGCGCTGTAGCGAGAGCAGGCGCGCCTGGTCCATCGCCGCCAGCGACTTCGCATTGGCCGTCTCGCGTGTCAGGAAGGCGTTGTGCGAGCGTGTGACGCTGGTCACGTCGACACCCTTGCCGAAGAAGCCGGCGCCGGTGAACTGACCCTTGGACGTCGACAACATCGCCGACTGCCGCGAATAGCCCTCGACGTTGGCGTTGGCGATGTTGTGGCCCGTGGTCTGCAGGGCGGCGTAGTTGGCCGCCATGGCACGGATGCCCAGCGACATCAGCGGTGAGCTGCCCATGGTCTCCTCCTTTGGACCCTCAGGCCAGCGAACGCTGCAGGCGCAGCGTGGTGTTGATGACACGCGTCAGCTTGTCGGCGTAGGCGGGGTCGGTGGCGTAACCGGCCTTCTGCAGGCCGCGGGCGAAGCCGGCTGCTGCATCGGCCACACGCGCCGGGCTGGTGCTGGCGACCTCGGGCCCGCCGCCCGCAGACGCCGTGCTGGCGACCACGTTCTTGTAGCGCGGGCTGTCCTTCATCAGGCGGGCGTAGTCGGCGAAGCTCTCGGCGTAGCTGCCGTAGGCACGGAACTTGGCCACCACCTTCTGCGCCTTGCCGTTGATGTACTCCGTGGTGACGATGTCGGCCGTCGGGCCCTTCCAGTTCGCACCGGCCTTGATGCCGAAGAGGTTGAAGGACGGGCTGCCGTCGCCATGGCGGATCTCCTTGCGCCCCCAGCCGGTTTCCAGCGCCGCCTGCGAGACCATGAAGGTGGCCGGTATGCCGGTCTGCGCCTCGGCGCGCTGGGCGGCTTCGGTGTGCTGCTGCACGAAGCCGGCGGCGCCGGTCTGCGGCAGCTTGGTCGCCACTGGCGCGGCGGCCAGCGGCGCGGGTGTGTTGTTGGCCGAACCGGTGACCGGGATCGGCCCCGGGCTCATGCCCATCTGCCGTTCCAGCTGCTTCATGATGGCTTCCGACAGCCCCCCGGGCAGCCCGCTCATCTGCGTCGCGAACTGCTGGTCGAGCATGTCGGTGGCCAGGCCGCCGCCGGCGCTGTCGCTGTCGCTTCCGGCCTTCAGCGTCGTCGAGCGCATGCTCTTCATCAGTTCGCCCATGAAGAGCGACTCGAACTGCTTGGCTGCTTCGCGCACCGCCGCCTTGGGGTCGCTTGCAGCACGCGCACGAAGCGCGTCGAGTGAACGGGTATCGGTGCTGAGGCCGGCAGAGGGTGCGAAGCTCATCGCGGTGGTGGGGATGGCAGCCATCGTCAGATCACCTCGATTTCTGCACGCAATGCGCCGGCCGACTTCATGGCCTGCAGGATGGCGTGCAGGTCCTGCGGCGTGGCACCCAGCATGTTCAGCGCCTTCACCACCTCGGCCAGCTTGGCGCCGGCGGGCAGGTGGATGAGCGCACTGCCCTGCTGGTTGACGGTGATGTCCGAACGTTCGGCCTGCACGGTCCGCCCCTGCGCGAGCGCGTTGGGCTGGCTGACCACGGGCGTCGTCGTCACGGTGACGGTGAGCGAGCCGTGCGCCACGGCGCAGGCGCCCAGTGTCACTGCGTCGTTGATGACCACCGAGCCCGTTCGTGCGTTGAGCACGATGCGCGCCGCGGGCTTTTCGGCTTCCAGCGCCAGGCCGTGCAGGTCGGCCAGGAAACCCACGCGGTCCTGCTGCGCGTCGGGCATGCGCACGCTGACGGTGCGACCGTCCACCGCCATCGCGGTGCCGTCGCCCTTGGCGGCGTTGATGGCGCCGGCCACGGCGCGCGCCATCGCGTAGTCGGTCGCCTTGAGGTCGAGCTGGGCCAGCGCACTGCTGAACACAGGCGACGCGACACTGCGCTCGACGCTGGCGCCGTCGGGGATGCGGCCGGCCGAGAGGTGGTTGATCTGCACCTTCGAGCCGTTGGCCGAAGCGCCCGCGCCGCCGACCACCAGGTTGCCCTGGGCCATCGCGTAGACATTGCCGTCGGCGCCCTTCAGCGGCGTGGCGATGAGCATGCCCCCCTTCAGGCTCTTGGCATTGCCGACCGAGGCCACGGTGACCTCGAGCGTCTGCCCCGGCTTGCTGAAGGCCGGCAGCTGCGCCGTCACCAGCACCGCGGCCACGTTGCGCAGCTGCATGCTGGTGCCCGGCGGCAACGTCACGCCCAGCTGCTGCAGCATCGAGTTCACGCTCTGCGTGGTGAACGGCGTCTGCGTGGTCTGGTCGCCTGTGCCGTCCAGGCCCACCACCAGGCCGTAGCCGATGAGCTGGTTGCCGCGTGCACCCTGCACGTCGGCCACGTCCATGATGCGCACGGCGGCCTGTACGCCGATGCCGGGCACCGGCCACCACAGCGCCATGCTGGCCGCGGCGAAAGCCAGGCCGATGGTCCAGCGCAGGAGTCTTTCGGGGGTGAGGTTCATCTTGGGTGTCCTGCAGCGCGTCTAGAAAGGCGCCAGGCTGAGGAAAACACGCCCCAGCCAGCCGATGGACTGCGCCTCGGACTGCTGGCCGCGGCCGCGCTGCTCGAGCCGCACGTTGGCGATCTGCGCGCTCTGCACGGTGTTGCCGGGCTGGATGGCGCGCGGGTCGACCTGGCCCGAGAAGCGCAGCACGTCGACGTTCTGGTTGACGCCGATCTGCTTCTCGCCGGCGATCTGCAGGTGGCCGTTGGGCAGCACGCCGCGCACGACCACGGTGATGGTGCCGCTGAAGTCGTTGCTGCTCTCGGTGGCGCCCTTGCCGGCGAAGGTGTTGCTCGACGTGCCTTCGGCCGACGCGCGTGCGAAGGCCGAGGGCTTGATGCCGGGCAGCGCCGTCACCCCTGCCGTGATCGAGCCCGCCTTGTCGATGCTGCTCGTGCTCTTCGCGGTGGCGGTGACCTTCTCGACGATCTGCACCGTCAGCGTGTCGCCGGGCAGGCGGGCGCGGTAGTCCTCGAACATCGGGCGGTAGCGCGCGGCCTGGTAGATGCCGCCGCTGACGTTCTCGGTGGCGGCCATCACCGCTGGCGCTGGGGGCGCCGTGTCGGCCACCTCGACACGCGGGAAGATCGTGCTGCAGCCGGCCAGCAGCAGCCCGGCGGCGGCGATGGCGGCACGCGCCCCCTTCTGCAGCAGGCACTTCATCACAGCTGCCCCAGCTTCTGCAGCATCTGGTCGCTGGTCTGGATGGCCTTGCTGTTCAGCTCGTAGGCGCGCTGGGTGGCGATCATGCTCACCAGTTCCTCGACGACGTTGACGTTGCTGCCTTCGAGGAAGCCGTTCTTCAGCGTGCCCAGGCCGTTGTTGCCCGGCGCGGCGGCGTTGGCCGTGCCGCTGGCCGCCGTCTCCGCAAAGAGGTTGCCGCCGCGCGCCTCGAGCCCGGCCGGGTTGATGAAGCTGGCGAGCTGGATCTGCCCCAGCGTCTGCGGCTGCACCTGCCCTGGCAGCGAGGCCTGCACGGTGCCATTGGTGGCGATGGTCACGGCGGTGGCGTTGGCCGGCACCGTGATGCCGGGCTGCAGCACGTAGCCGGCGCTGGTGACCATCTGGCCACCGGCGTCGAGCTGGAAGGAGCCGTCGCGTGTATAGCCCGTGCTGCCGTCGGGCAGCTGGATCTGGAAGAAGCCCTGGCCGGCGATGGCCATGTCGAGGTTGTTGCCGGTGTTCTGCAGCGCGCCCTGGCTGAAGTTGCGTGTTGAAGCCGCGGTGCGCACCCCCAGGCCCACCTGCAGGCCGGTGGGCAGCTGCGTCTGTTCCGACGTGGCGCTGCCGGCCGGGCGCAGGTTCTGGTACATCAGGTCCTCGAACACGACACCGCCGCGCTTGAAGCCGTTGGTGCCGACGTTGGCGAGGTTGTTCGAGATCGTGTCCAGCTTGTTCTGCTGGCCTTCCATGCCGGTCTTGGCTATCCACAGCGAGCGGATCATGGTGTGCGGTCCTTGGGTGTTGCCCTGGTGGCCATGTTGGCGCGAACTGAAGCCCGGCAAGGACGGGAAAAGGGGCCGCCTGACCTGCCTTCTCGGCGCTGAAAAGCACAACGGGCGCCAGGGCGCCCGTTGTTCGGTGAGGGTGGTGAGCAGGTTCTCAATGCGCGGCAGCGACGACTCGCCCCCCTCGGGGGGGCGAAGGCCGAGGCTCCAAGTCCGCCTGCGCGGACTTGGACGGCCAAGCAAGCAACGCCTCTGGCGTTGCGTGGAGCGCCAGCGAGCTTGGGGGCATCACATCGACGGGGCCAGCAGCTTGGCCGCGCCCTGCTCGCGCTGCTCGGCACCCTGCAGCGCCTTCATCTGCTGCTCGAACTGGCGTGCGGCGGCGATCATCGCCACCATCGTCTCCACCGCGCTGACGTTGCTGCCTTCCAGCGCGGCGCTCTGCACACGCGCCGTGGCGTCGGCCGGCACATCGGCGCCGTCGGCAGCGCGGAACAGGCCGTCGGTGCCGCGCTGCAGCGGCGCTTCCGGCGTCACGAGTTTCAGCTTGCCCGCCTGCTGCGGCCGCGCCCCGGCCACCGTGGTGGTGAGGGTGCCGTCGGCGGCGATCTCCACTGCCGCATTGGCCGGCAGCGTGATCGGCCCGCCGTCGCCCAGCACCGGCAGACCGGCGGTGTTGACGAGCTGACCTTCGCCGTTGACCTGCAGCGCACCGGCCCGTGTGTACGCCTCGGTGCCGTCCAGCGCCTGCACGGCCAGCCAGCTCTTGCCCTGCACGGCCACGTCCAGCGGCCGGCCGGTGCTCTGCACGGGGCCGGGCTGGTGGTCGTAGCCGACGGTCGACTCCAGCGCGTAGACGCGCGTGCTGGCGCCGTCGCCACGCACCGGCACGGCGCGGAAGGCCTGCAGCTCGGCGCGGAAACCGTTGGTCGACGCGTTGGCCAGGTTGTTGGCCAGCACGTCCTGGCGTTGCATCGTCGCCTTGGCGCCCGACATCGCGAGGTAGATGAGCCTGTCCATGAGCGGTCTTCCGGTTCAGCGTGCGGTTGAAGACTGGCGCAGGTTCAGCGGATGTTCACGAGCGTCTGCAGCACCTGGTCCTGCGCCTTGATGGTCTGCGCGTTGGCCTGGTAGATGCGCTGCGCGGTGATCATGTTCACCAGTTCGCCGGTGAGGTCGACGTTGCTCTCTTCCAGCGCGCCGGCCTGCAGCACACCCAGGTTGCCGTCACCGGGCACGCCCTTGATCGGGTCGCCGGAGGCGAAGGTGTTGGCCCACTGGTTGTTGCCCTGGGGTTGCAGGCCCTGCGGATTGCGGAAGTTGGCGAACTCGATCTGCCCGGCCGGCCGCGACTGCCCGTTGGAGTAGCGCGCGGTGATGATGCCGTTGTTCTCGACCGAGATCGCCACCAGCAGGCCGGCAGAGAAGCCGTCCTGCTTGATGTCGGTGACGCCGAAGGCCGAACCGAACTGCGTTGCCGCGGTGACGTCGATGCTGAAGCCGGGGATGGGCAGCGTGTCCGAACCGGCGGCATTCACACTGGCCGGAATGTCGAAGAAGACATCGCCCACGGGCGCGGTCGGCGCGCTGCCGTCCGGGGGGAAGTTGATCGTCGTCACCGGGCTGGGCGCGCCAGGAGCACCCAGCACCGATGCGCCGTTGGCGGTGGCAAAGACGTTCCAGGTGTCGGTGGCGGCCTTCTGGAAGTAGTAGGTCATCGCCACCTGCTGGCCCTTGGCGTCGAACACCGTCAGCGAGGTGGCGTTGTTGTAGGTGCTGGCGTCGTTGAAGTCGATCGCCGGGCCCGAGGGCGGCACGGTGATGGGCAGTCGCGAATCGAGGTTCATCTCGATGTCCATGCCCGAGCTGGCCTTGGGCGCCACGCCGCCCGTGGGCAGCTGCAGCGCCACCGCCTGGCCGGGCTGGATGACACCCTGCGGGTTGGCCGCGTAGCCCATCAGCTGCAGGCCCGAGCCGTTGACGATGTAGCCTTCGCGGTCGACCTTGAACTGGCCGTTGCGTGAATAGGTGGTGGGGCTCTTGCCGTCGGTGAGCTGGAAGAAACCGGCACCGTTGATGGCCAGGTCCATCGGGTTCTCTGTCGTCGTGATGCTGCCCTGCGTGAACTGCTGCGCCACCGCGCTCATGTTGGTGCCTATGCCCACGGCGTTGGCGCCCGAGCCGTTGAGCGCGGCGGCGTAGACGTCGGAGAACTCGGCGCGCGAGGTCTTGGTGCCGAAGGTGTTCGCGTTGGCGATGTTGTTGCCGATGATCTCGAGGTTCTTGCTCGAGGCGTTCAGACCGGACAGGCCTTGCTGGAAGCTCATGGGAGGGGTTCCTTGGGTGAAGTCAGTTGAAGGCCTTGACGTCGCCGTAGGCCACGTCGCCGCTGAACAGGGTGCGCAGCACGAGGCCGCCGCCCGAGGTGCTGACGGCCTGCACCTGGTCGCGCATCAGCGGCGTGACGGCCACGGCCTGTGCGCCCGAGGTGGCGCTGATGCGGAAGCGGTACTCCAGCGCAGGGTCGGCCTGCCTGGCGTCCCAGAGGATGTCGTGGCGGCCACCGTCCAGCGCGCCGAGGTTGAGCGTGTCGACGACGCGGCCGGCCGCATTCAGGACCTCGACCTTCACCGCATCGGCAGGCGCGCCGAGCTCGAAACCGGCCACGCCCAGGCCGGTCTCGGTGTTCACCACCATGCGGCTGCCCTGCAGCGTCACTTCGTGGCCCACCAGGGCCGCGCCCTGCAGCGCCTGCATCTGCATGAACTGCGCGCCCAGGCCCTGCACGCTGGTGTTCAGCGTCTGCAGCCCGGCCACGGTGTTGATCTGCGCCATCTGGCTCGTGATCTGCGCGTTGTCCATCGGGTTCAGCGGGTCCTGGTTCTGCATCTGCGTGACGAGCAGCTTGAGGAAGCGGTCGGCGCTGGCGGCGTCGTCGGCGGGGGTGGTCGTGGTCGAACCGCCGCTGCGCAGGCTGGCAAAGGGGTCGGCGGCGATGGCGGTGCTCATGGCGGGGGCCTTTCAGCGGCAGGCCTACTGGCCCACCTGCAGGGTCTTCAGCAGCAGGCTGCGGGCGGTATTCATGACCTCGATGTTGTTCTGGTAGGAACGCGAGGCCGAGATCATGTTGACCATCTCCTCCACCGGATTGACGTTGCTGTAGGTGACGTAGCCCTCGGCGTCGGCGCCGGGGTGCTTGGGGTCGTGCACACGCCGGCCGGGGGTGTTGTCCTCGGTGATCGTCGAGACAAGCACGCCGGCCGTGCTGTCGCGCTGGCCGGCGGCGCCCATCAGCGCGGTCTGGAACACGACCTGCCGCGCCTTGTAGGGGCTGCCGTCGGGGCCGGCCACGGTGTCGGCGTTGGCCAGGTTGCTGGCCACCACGTTCAGGCGCTGGCTCTGCGCGCTGACCGCGCTGCTGGCGACGTCGAAGATGCGGAGCATGCTCATGTTGCGTCCTTCTCAGCCTTCAGGCCTGGTTGTGCGACTTCATGGCATCGAGCATGGTGCGCACGCTGCCGTTGATGAAGCGCAGCGTGCTTTCGTACTTGACGGCGTTGTCGGCGAAGACCGCGCGTTCGCGGTCCATGTCGACGCTGTTGCTGTCGAGGTTGGTCTGGCTGGGCACGGCGTAACGCAGCACGGGGTCGGGCCGGCCGCCCGGCGTGCCCATCACGCTGCGCGCGATGTTGTCGCCGGTGCCGGCACTGCCGGTGGCGGCGCGCAGCGCGGCGGCGAAGTCGAAGTCGCGCGCCAGGTAACCCGGCGTGTCGGCGTTGGCGATGTTGCCGGCAATGACACGCTGGCGTTCGGCACGCAGCGACAGCGCCTGGGCATGGAAGTCCAGTGAGGCGGTCAGGCGGGAAATCATGCGGCGCTCCTTCTTGCCATGTCGGCGACCCATGGGGCGCAGGGCCACCTCGGGCATGCTGGGCATTCTGGGCAGCGCCTGGCCGAAGATGAGCCCGAATAGAGGCCGCTTCCGTGGCCATTTCCAACCACCGTGGCCGTACCGGCCTGACTACATTGCAGCCGGTGAACATCCCGAAGCTTTGCTCGCTGCTGTTGCTGCTGGCGGCTGCCCCCGCGGCGCTGGCGCAGGCCCCTGCAGCCCTGCCCACCGCCCTGCCCGCTGCCGTGCCTGCCGACACGCTGGTGCGCGCGCTGGCCCTGGTGGCAGAGGCGGCCTCGGCACTGGCGCCCACCGGTGCGCGTGTACAGGTGCTGCCCGGCGCGCTGGACCCGCGGCTGAAGCTGGCCGCCTGCGCTCGCGTGCAGCCGCAGCTGCCCGCGGGCGTTCCGGCCTGGGGCCGTACGCGCGTGTCGCTGCGCTGCACCGAAGGGCAGGTGCGGTGGAACGTCTTCCTGCCGGTGACGGTGCAGGTCTGGGCCAAGGCGGCGGTGCCGACGGTGGCCCTGGGGGCCGGTGCACGGCTCGAGGCCAGCCAGTTCACCCTGGCCGACGCCGACTGGGCCGCCGCCGCCGCGCCCCCCTTTGCCGACGCCGCTGCGCTGCAGGGCCGCGTGCTGGCGCGCGCCGTGCCGGCCGGCCAGCCGCTGCGTGCCGGCGACCTGCAGGCGCGCCAGTGGTTCGCCGCCGGAGACACCGTGCGCGTGGTGACGAACGGGGCCGGATTCAGCATCGCCACCGAAGGCCGGGCGATGGCCGCAGGCGTCGAGGGCCAGCCGGTGCGTGTACGCATTGGCGAGAACCACGTCGCCGCGGGTCGCCCGGTGGGGCCACGGCTGGTGGAGGTGGGGCTGTGAACCGCCTGAACCCCCCTGAACCAGGGGAAGACGCACAATTCGCGGAGGCGGGGCTAAAGTTCCTCTGCGCCGAGTCCGATAGTGCGTCTATGTCGTCGGGTCTGCACGACAACAGTGCCCCTGACAGGAGTCCAACATGAAGATCGGTCCCATCGATAGCAAGCCGCCAGCCGCCGCGCCGGCCGACCGCAAGGCCGAGGCTGCGCCCATCAAGGCCCCCACCGTGCCCAGCACGGAAGTGGCGCTGTCCGCGGCAGCCACCGGGCTGGCGGACGCGTCCACCGAGGCGTCGTTCGACGGCGCGAAGGTGGAACGCATCGCCACCGCGATCCGCGAAGGCAAGTTCACCGTCAACCCCGAGGCGATCGCCGACAAGCTGATCACCAATGCCGAGGAACTGCTCGGCCGCAAGCTGAGCTGAAGCGAAGCCCCGCCTCGCCATGATGACCACCCCCCACGAACACCAGGCCGTGCAGCAGGTTGCGGAACTCGAGCGGCCCTTGCAGGCCGTGGAAGACAGCCTCGTTGCGCTGGGCGCGGCGCTCACGCACCGCGACGCCCGCGCCGTGGACGAGGTCGCCGCCCAACTGCACGCCGCGCTGGCTGCCGCCGTCGACCACTTCGCCCGCGCCGCCCGCAGCGGCGGCGTGCCGCCGCGCCTGCGCCAGCGCCTGGCCGCGGCCAGTGGCCAGGTGGCCGCGCAACGCGAGGCCCTGGCCCGCGCGACCGTCTCGCTCGACCGCGCCATGGACGTGCTGATGCCCGTCCGCGCCTTGCCCGGTGCCAGCCTCTACGGGGCTCTGGGCAACACCGACCGCAACGGCACGTCCGGCGGTTCGCTGCTGGCCTGAAGGCCCGGGCCGCGCTGCGGCCCCGTTCGAGATCCACCGCCGCCCCGTGCGGCCCCTTCCGGACAGGCTCAGCGACGCGACATGGCTGCCAGTTCGTCGCGCTCCTTCGCCAGCGCACGCGCCACGGCCTCGCAGTCCCAGCCCGGTGCCGCAGTGTCGGCAATCGACGCATGCAGCAGCCTGAGCCTTTCGCTCAGGGCCTGCAGGGGCGCCATCCACTCCACCGGAACCGAACCCGTGCCCACCAGGCGGGCGTAGGCCTGCGCCAGGTCGTTGTAGCTGCGGGCCTGGGCCTCGCGACAGGCGGCGGGGTCAGGTGCCGAAACCGCCGCAGGCAACGCGGTGGCCGCCAGCGGGCGCGGTGGCGACAGCGGCGGTGAGGGTGGCGGCAACAGGCGCTGCACCTGCGCCTGCGCGTCGGCGAGTTCGGTGGCCAGGGCGCGGCAGTCGACCAGCGCGATGGCGTCGCGTGAAACCGTGGCACGAAGGCGGTCCAGTCGCGCGGCGGCCGCCTCGATCGTCGGCGGGGCGACGGGGCCGCCACTCTGCAGCCCCAGCAGGCTGGCCTGCACGGCGGCATGAACCTGCCGGTTTGTAGCCAGGCAGTCGGCCAGTTGCGCCGGTGAACCGGCAATGCGTTCGAGCTGCTCACGCGCCTCGGCCAGTACCTGCGTGGTCTTCTCGCACTCTGCCGGGTTGCGCGGGTTGCGCGCCGTGGCCGTGCGCAGCGCCGCCAGGGTCGCGCCCATGCCCTTCAACCGTGCCACCGGCACGGGGTGCATGGCATGGTGGCGCAGTTCGGTTTCATGCTGCTGCGCCAGCTCGGAGTAGGCCTGCTTCTGGGCGGCGCCGCACAAGGCCATCTCGGAAGGCGGCTTCGGGTTGACGGGCGTCTGGGCCGCCAGCGGGGCATGGGCGAGGCAGGCCAGCAGCAGCGCCGAAGCCGGCAGCCCCCTGCCCCACCGTGACTCCTGCGCCTGCCTGCTCATCGGTTCCGCGGCCCTTCACGACGACACCCGTCCGCCGGCACGGGCCAGCAGCAACGGGTGCAATTCTCGCAGCGAAGCCGCGACACGCCGCGGCGCCGGGACTCAGAACCTGAAGGCCAGGCGCAGTCCGCCCCAGTGTTTGCCGCCGACGACGATGGGCGCGGCCACTTCCTTCATGACGACGAACTGGCCGCCGCCCATGTCGCGGCGGTAGGTCTGCAACAGGAAGGGGCGCTGGTTGCGGCCCGAGGCCAGGCCGGTGCGGTCGTTGAAGATGCGCCGGTTGCGGCAGCGGGCGGTGTTCCAGGCGACATCGCCTGGGCGCTGCGGGTGGTTGTACTGCACGTTGTGGCAGGCGATGTAGCCGTTGCGGTCGGCGGCGATGCAGAACACCACCTTGTCCGACAGCTTCAGCAGCGGTTCCTGCACCTGCGGGAAGAGCCGGGCGGCCAGCGGCGCGAAGCGGGTCAGGTGCTGCTGCGGCTGCGTGCCGGCGATGGGCTGGTAATGGCTGTCGAAGAGTTCGGCGCTGGTGACGCTGCCCGCGCGCAAGGCTTCGTCGAGCAGTTCGCCGATGCGCGCGGCGGCCTGCTGCGCGGCGCGGATGTAGGGCGTGTCCTCGGTCTCCAGCCCGGTCTCGGCGGCGCCTTCGAGCAGATGCTCGCTGATCTTCAGGAAGGTCTCGGTGCGTCCCAGCGCCGACTCCAGCGTTTTCGTGCTGCGCTGCATCTCGCGTTCGATGCCCGCCATCTGCCCTTCCAGGCCGTCGCAGACGCGGCGGCTGGCCTCGCTGGCCTCGTGGATGCGGTGCACACCCTGTTCGACGACGGCGATGGCGCGGTGCACCGCGCCGCCCCTCGCTTCGCCGGCGCGGTCGGCCGGTGATGCAGGCGCCGCGTCGCGGCTGAACTCGCGCGCCAGCCCGGCAATGCGTGCGTCGAGCTGGCTCACGGTGCCGGCGATCTGCTTGGACGAGTGCTCGACCTGGGCCGCCAGGTCCTTCACCGCGTCGGCCACGACACCGAAGCCGCGCCCGGCCTCGCCGGCGCGCTTGGCCTCGACGCTGGCGTTGAAAGCCACCAGCCGCGTCTGCAGCGCGATCTGCGTGATCTGTCCGGCGGCCTGCGACACCTGGCGCAGCGTCTCGACGATGCCGCCGACTTCGGTGCCCACGCCCTGCACGGCGTCGGCCACCTGCGTCACCGCCTGCAGTCCGCGCTGCGTTTCCTCGGCGATGCCGGCCTGGGCACGAACCACTTCCTGCAGCTGCTGCGCCAGCGCCTGCACGGCCTGGCTCTGGGCCGTGGCCAGCTTGACGGTGTCGTCGATCACGCCGCGCACCTCGGCCGCTTCGCGGCCCAGCGCCGAGGCCTGCTGCGCCAGCGTGGCCACGAAGGCGCTGCCGGCGTCGGCACGCGTCGTTGCGGCGTCCCCGGCGGGGTCGTTCGCGGGTGGCGTCAGCGCGGCCGTGCGCGGACGGCGAAAGGCGTTGAACATGGCTGGGGATCGTCCTCTGGCGGTGGTCTGCAGACCCGGTTCACCACTCGCGCAGCCGCGTGCGCAGCCGGGCGATGCTCTGGCTGTGCAACTGGCACACCCGGCTCTCGGTGACGCCCAGGACGGCGGCGATCTCCTTCAGGTTCATGTCGTGCTCGTAGTACATGCTCATCACGTACTGTTCACGTTCGGGCAGGTTCTTGATGGCCTCGACCAGCGCTTCGCGCATGCGCTGGTCCTGCATGCGCGCCAGCGGGTTGCTGGCGTTGTCGACGACGTGGCGGTCGAGGTAGTCGTCGTCGCCCTCGTCGCCGCTCATGTCTTCCAGGTAGATGAGCTGGGTGCCGCGCACCTTGCCCAGCAGTTCCTGGTATTCGGTCAGGCTCAGACCCATCTCGCGAGCGATCTCGCTTTCACTGGGGGCGCGGCCGTGCCGCTGCTCGAGCTTGTGCACGGCGGCCTCGATGCTGCGCTGGTGGCGGCGGTCGCCGCGGCTCATCCAGTCGTTGCCACGCAGTTCGTCCAGCATCGCGCCGCGGATGCGCTGGGTGGCGAAGGTCTCG
>JAURZK010000175.1 GCA_030653505.1 Rubrivivax sp. | reverse complement strand
TTGCCGCATCCTGTTTGAGCGTAGCGAACGAAGTGAGCGCAGCGAGTTATGCGGCACGCCCTCGAGGCGAGCAGCGCAGGGCAGCCTGAGCGAAGCGAAGGCCGCCACAGTCGGCGACGCCGCCGGGTGCCGCCTGCCGCGACCCGCCCCAACCGTCGAACGCACAAAGCAGCCGCACGCCAACGTCCGCAACGGGCCGATAGCAGCGCTGGCGCACTGCGATGATCCTGGCCGCGTCGGGGTCGCGTTGACATGAGCGAACTGACGGCCTGGCTGCTCACCGACCGCCCGCAGTCGCGGCGGCAGGCGGCCTTCGGTCGCCTCTACACGGGCTGGTTGAGCTTCGCGCGCAACCGGCTGGCGATGGTGGGGCTGGCGCTGGTCGTGGCGCTGGTGCTCATCGCCGCGCTCGCACCGTGGATTGCACCTTTCCCGCCCAGCATCGGGGAGCTCTCGGCACGCCTGCAGCCGCCTTCGGCACAACATTGGTTCGGCACCGACGACCAGGGCCGCGACATCTTGAGTCGCCTGATCCACGGCAGCCGCATCACGCTCTATGTCGTCGTGCTGGTGGCCGTGCTGGCTGCACCCATCGGCCTGCTGGTGGGTACGGCCGCGGGCTACGCCGGCGGCTGGCTCGACGCGGTGCTGATGCGCATCACCGACATCTTCCTGGCCTTCCCGCGCCTGATCCTCGCGCTGGCCTTCGTCGCTGCACTGGGCCCGGGCATCGAAAACGCGGTGATCGCCATCGCCATCACCTCGTGGCCGCCCTACGCCCGCATCGCGCGTGCCGAGACGCTGACCATCCGCCAGGCCGACTACATCAGCGCCGTCAAGCTGCTGGGCGCCAGCCCGGCGCGCATCGTGCTGCGCCATGTGATGCCGCTGTGCGTGCCGAGTGTCATCGTGCGTGTGACGCTGGACATGGCCGGCATCATCCTCACCGCCGCCGGACTGGGTTTCCTGGGGCTGGGCGCGCAGCCGCCGATGCCAGAGTGGGGCGCGATGATCGCCGCCGGCCGCGCCTACGTGCTCGACCAGTGGTGGGTGGCCGCCGCACCGGGTGCGGCGATCTTCATCGTCAGCCTCGCCTTCAATCTGCTGGGCGATGGCTTGCGCGATGCGCTCGACCCGAAGGCGGCGAAGTGAACGGGCTTCGGCCCTCGGGCCATGAAGCCGATGCGCAGCGTCATCCCGGCAAGGCGGCGAGTGGCACGGCCTCCTGTCTAATGCGCGACATGCCCGTCGAGCCGCTCTTGACCGTCGAAGACCTGCGTGTGGCCTACCCCGCGCGCGACGGCGGCATGACGGAGGTGGTGCGCGGCGTCAGCTTCACGCTCGGGCGCGAGCGCCTGGGCATCGTCGGTGAATCGGGCAGCGGCAAGAGCCAGACCGGCCGCGCCATCCTGGGCTTGACGGCGCCTGGGGGTCTCGTGACGGCCAAGACGCTGCGTCTGGGTGGCGAGGTCGGCGGCATCGACTTGCTGACCTGCCCGCCCAGGCAGCGCCGCGCGCTGCGCGGCGGCCGCATCGCGATGGTGCTGCAGGACCCGAAGTTCTCGCTCGACCCGGTGATGCGCATCGGCGCGCAGATCGAGGAGACGCTGCGCGCCCATGCGCCCGTCCCGGCGCGCGAACGGCGCGCCCGCATGCTGCAGGCGCTGGCCGACACCGGCATCGAGGACCCGGCGCGTGTGGCCGCGCTCTATCCGCACGAAGTCTCGGGCGGCATGGGCCAGCGCGCGATGATCGCGATGATGCTGGTGGCCGGCCCCGAACTGCTGATCGCCGACGAGCCGACTTCGGCGCTCGATGTCACGGTGCAGCTGCAGGTGCTGGGCGTGCTCGACAGGCTGGTGCGCGAAGGTCGCGGCGGCAAGGGCATGGGCCTGGTCTTCGTCTCGCACGATCTGCGCCTGGTGTCGTCCTTCTGCGACCGCGTGCTGGTGATGTACGCCGGGCGCGTGGTGGAAGAGATCGCCGCCACCGAACTGCACCACGCGCAGCACCCCTATACGCGCGGGCTGCTCAACTGCCTGCCGCAGCTGGGTGCGCCGCAGCACCCGCTGCCCACGCTCGACCGCCGCCCGGAGTGGGCCGAGGTGCCGAAGTGATCGGCCTGTCCGCACAGGGCCTGCGTGTGGTCTTCGACGGCTTCGTGGCCGTCGACGACGTCAGTTTCGAAGTTGCGCCAGGCGAGAGCTTCGGCATCGTCGGCGAATCGGGCAGCGGCAAGAGTACCGTGCTGCGTGCGCTGTGCGGGCTGGCGCCGCGGGCCGCAGGCCAGGTGCTGTTGACCGGACGTGAAGGCCTGCCCGCACCGGGCAGCACGGCCTTCCGCCGCCAGGTGCAGATGGTGTTCCAGGACCCTTATGGCTCGCTGCACCCGCGCCAGACGGTCGACCGCATCCTCGCCGAGCCACTGGCCATCCACGGCATCACCGACGCCGAGGCGCGCATCGAACGTGCCCTCGAGGAAGTCGGCCTGGGTGCGGGCTTCCGTTTTCGCTACCCGCACCAGCTTTCAGGGGGCCAGCGCCAGCGCATTGCGGTGGCGCGCGCGCTCATCCTCGAACCGGAAGTGCTGCTGCTCGACGAGCCCACCTCGGCGCTCGACGCTTCGGTGCAGGCCGAGGTGCTGAACCTGCTGGAAGCGCTGCGCCAGCGCCGGGGCCTGAGCTTCGTGATGGTCAGCCACGACCTCGCGGTGGTCACCCACCTGTGCCAGAGGTTGATGGTGATGCGCGGCGGCCGCATGGTGGAAATGCTCCTCGCGGCCGACCTGGCTGCGCACCGCGTGCAGGCCGCCTACACGCAGGCGCTGATGCAGGCCGCCGCCGGCTTCGTGAGGGCGGCGGCGTGAACACCGGGACCGAAAACCCGCCGCTGCTGCACTGGACCGAGGACGAAGCGCCACGCAGCGCGCGCTGGCGTTCCGAGCGCGGCGCGCCGCCGCCCAGGCGCGTGGTGCTCGCCGACGACACGATGCCCGCCGACACCGCCTACCGCCTGGCTTGTGAAGGCACCGGCCTGCTGTGGCGCGGCGACTTCCACAACGCGCGCCAGCTGCTGCTGGCGCTGGCGCGGCGCATCGACCGCAAGGCCGTGCGTCGCGGCGCGCCGACGGCCACCGCTGCGACACCAGCGGCGCCCGGCGCCGCCTTCCACCTGCACCGCCAGTCGCAGTCGCAGCGCGCGCGCGTGTTGGCGATGCTGCTGATTCCGCTCGATGCCGACTACGCCATCCCGCTGCGCCGCGCACCCGACCACCGGCGGGCCTGCACCGAAGCCTGGGGTCCGCCCGAAGCCGAGGGTGGGCCCAGCGTGGTGGCGCTGCGCGAGCTGCTGGGTATCGTCAGCGCACACGAATGGCGCAAGAAGGGCGTTCCGGTGCCGGCGCTGGGGCCGGCGCCCGACAACCGCATCCACCCCCACCACGGCGTCTTTTCGCCGGTGCGCGGCGAATACATCGAGCTGGTGGCGAAGGCGCCTTTGCCGATGCCTGCCGACACGCTCACGGCCTTCGACATCGGCACCGGCACCGGCGTGCTGGCGGCCTTGCTGGTCCGGCGTGGCACGGCGAAGGTGGTGGCCACCGAGCTCGAGCCCCGCGCGCTGGCCTGCGCGAAGGACAACTTTTCGAGGCTGGGTCTGGGCGATCACGTCGAACTGCTGCCCGCCGACCTGTTTCCGCCCGGCCGGGCCGGCCTCGTCATCTGCAACCCGCCCTGGCTGCCGGCGCGGCCCGGCGCGCCCATCGAGCGTGCGGTCTACGACGAGGACAGCGGCATGCTCAAGGGCTTCCTGGCCGGTCTGGCGGCGCATCTGGTGCCGGGCGGGGAGGGTTGGTTGATCCTGTCCGATCTGGCCGAACACCTGGGCCTGCGCACCCGCGCCGAACTGCTGGACTGGATCGCCGCAGGCGGCCTGCAGGTGCGAGGCCGCATCGACACGCGGCCGACCCACGGCAAGGCAGCGGACGGCACCGACGCGCTGCACGTGGCCCGTGCCGCCGAAGTCACCTCGCTGTGGCGGCTGGGCGTGCGCGCCGCCTAGTGCTGCCTGGCTCGCGGTTCAGGCCAGGCCCGGCACGCGGGCGACGAAGCCGTCGGCGCGGATCAGACCGGGTTCGGCATCGCCCGAGTGCGTGCCCGGGCCGTTGCGCATGCCGGCCACCAGCCATTGCCGGTCGTGGCGCAGCACGGCGCGCAACTGGTTGTGGCGCGGACCGGCGGCCATGGTCAGGCGCTGCTGCAGGCGGCCGTCGGCAGCCAGCGTCACCAGCAGTGGCGAGGCGCCTTCGCTGATGCTGGCGCCGGCGGGGTTCTGCGTCCAGCCGGTGCTGCCCACCGCCACGTAGCCGCCCTGCGCCTGCGCGGCGATGTCGAAGAGGATGTCGCCGCGGTCGACGTCGAGCACCTGCACCGCGCCGCCGCTGCCGTCGGTGCCGACGTGGCCGAAGAACGCGTCCCAGCCGCTGCCATCGGGCGGGCGCGCCGTGCGCACGCGGCCCACCACGGCGAAACCCCCCGGAACGGCACGCAGGGCGTGCAGTTCCGACAGCTGCGCAGTCGGCACGACCGTGCTGCCCAGGCGCCGGCCGTCGGGCGCCAAACGCGTGAGGATGAGGCCGTGGCTCGCCGCGACGGGCGCGCCGAAGTGCCAGGCATGGGCCTCGGCCAGCGTGTCGTAGCTGCCCAGCACCACGCCCACCGCCAGCGTGCCGTCGGCGCCGATGTCGGCGCGCAGCTGGGCGTGGTTGACCAGCTGGTCGAACACGTCGTGGCTGCCGCCGGTGAGGAAGCGCCCGCCGATGCTGCAGCCGGGCTCGACCAGGGTGCGCCAGGCGCGCACATAGCCGCCGGC
Organism: Rubrivivax sp.; assembly: GCA_030653505.1. Taxonomy (GTDB): domain Bacteria; phylum Pseudomonadota; class Gammaproteobacteria; order Burkholderiales; family Burkholderiaceae_C; genus Rubrivivax. The sequence goes on along the minus strand of JAURZK010000175.1, from coordinate 15,444 downwards.
GCCGTCGTCCAGGCGACACGCCACCACCGCGTTGAGCCCGGTGCGCAGCACCAGCAGCACGCTCTCGCCCAGCGCCAGCACGCGTGCGGCGTCCTGCGTCAGCACCGGCTGCAGCGCGTCGGGGTCGAAGGCGCCGCCCTCGTCCCAGAAGGGGTCCAGTGGCGCCAGTGCGTCGGCATAGGGTTGGTCGCGGCGCACCGCGCCGGTGGCGTCCAGACGCCACAGGCGCACGAGGCCATGCTGCGTGAGCACGGCCGTCAAGTCGCCCGAGGGGTGCAGGGCCACATCGACGAGCGACCACCCCGCAGGCGCCTCGACCCGGCGCAGCGCGCTGCCATCGGCCGGCGCCAGCACCAGCGTGCGCCGCGGGCCGGTTTCCCACAGCGGCAGCAGCTGTTCGTCCAGCGCCGCCAGGCCGGCGCGGCCGCTGGCCAGCCTCACCACGGCGCGACCGCTGACCTCGCGCTCGGCCTGCACGGGCGGTGGGGCTGCCCCGCCGTCGCCGCCGCCACCGCAGGCCCCCAACAGGCTGCTGCCGGCCATGCCCGCCAGCAGGGTTCGTCGTTGCATCACGCATCCTCGAGTCGGTTGTCGGATGTAGACGCACTCTGGCTGGCCGCCAGCCGACCGTCACGCGCATTGCGACGAAAGCCCGCCCTGCGTGCCCGAACGGCGCCGGCTCCAAGCCGGGGCCAGGGCCCGGCGCGTGCGCCGGTCAGATCAGCGCCGCGATCGCCTGGCCCATCTGCGTGGTGTCGGCGTCGCCGCCCAGGTCGCGTGTGCGCGGGCCGGTGGCCAGCACCTGCTCGATGGCCTTGACGATGGCGTCGTGTGCCGCTCCTTCGCCTAGGAAGTCCAGCATCAGCGCGCCGCTCCAGATCATCGCCACCGGGTTGGCGATGTTCTGGCCGTAGATGTCGGGCGCCGAGCCGTGCACGGGCTCGAAGAGCGACGGGAACTTGCGCTCGGGGTTCAGGTTGGCCGAAGGCGCCAGGCCGATGGTGCCGGTGCACGCCGGACCCAGGTCGGACAGGATGTCGCCGAACAGGTTGCTGGCCACCACGACGTCGAAGCGCTGCGGCTGCAGCACGAAGCGCGCGCTGAGGATGTCGATGTGCTGTTTGTCGACCGTCACCTGCGGGTAGTGCGCGTGCATCGCGTCGGCACGGCCGTCCCACCAGGGCATGCTGATGGCGATGCCGTTGCTCTTGGTGGCCACGGTCAGGTGCTTGCGCGCGCGGCTGTTGGCGAGTTCGAAGGCGTACTTCAGCACGCGGTCGGTGCCGTAGCGGCTGAAGACGTTTTCCTGGATCACCACTTCGCGCTCGGTGCCCTCGTACATGATGCCGCCGAGCTTGGTGTATTCACCCTCGGTGTTCTCGCGCACGATGAAGAAGTCGATGTCGCCGGGTTTCCGGCCGGCCAGGGGGCAGGGCACACCTTCGAACAGGCGCACCGGGCGCAGGTTGATGTACTGGTCGAACTCGCGGCGGAATTTCAGCAGGCTGCCCCACAGCGACACGTTGTCGGGCACCGCGGCCGGCCAGCCGACGGCGCCGAAGTAGAGCGCGTCCATGCCCTGCAACTGCAACTTCCAGTCGGCCGGCATCATGTCGCCGTGGGCTGCGTGGTAGTCGCAGCTGGCCCAGGGGATGTCGTGGATTTCCAGCGCGATGCCGAAGCGCCTGGCTGCCGCGTGCAGCACACGCAGGCCTTCGGGCATCACTTCCTTGCCGATGCCGTCGCCGGCGATGGCGGCGATCTGGTAGGTCTTGCTCATGGCGTGTTCTCTGCGGGGGATGTGGCGTGGCCGCCAGCATAGCGGAGCCCACGCCCCGGCCCGTCGGCCGTGCGATAGTCGGCCACGCCATGGAATTCAAGCCCGACCCCTACCGCCCCATCTCGCGTGCGCGGCGCCTGCTCATCGTCGTGCTGGCCATCGCCACCGCGGCCTTCGTCGTGTACTCGATGACGCGCCGTTCGGGCGAGGTGCGCAACGCCGTGCGGCACCCGGCCGACGTGGCGGCGTGCAAGCCCGGGCAGACCGAGGGCTGCGTGGGCAGCATGACGGCCGTCATCGCCCAACCGCCGCAGTCGTCGTCGGCTTCGAAGTGAGCGCCCCGGCCTTGCCGGCCTTGCCGGCGTTGCTGGCGTTGATTCAGGCGTCGGACCCGGTGGGCCGCGGCGGGTGGACGATGGTCACCGGCACCGGGCTGTCATGCAGCAGCGCCAGCGCCACCGTGCCCAGCGGCGAAGACGTTTCGCCAGCGCCACGTGCGCCCATCACCACGACGTCGCAGCCGTAGTTCTCGAGCAGGTCGACGAGCACATGGCCGGGGTCGCCGCCGGCCACTTCGCTCTCGTAGGACAGGCCTGCCGCGTCGAGCATGGCCTCTGCCGCGCGCAACAGGTCGGCGCCGGCGTCGGCGCGTACCTGGTCGAGCACGGCAGGGTCGTGCATCACCACCACTTCGTACAGCGACGGCGGTTCCTGCACGTTGGCCAGCACGAAGTCGGCCTTCAGACCGGCGCGCACCAGCTGCACGGCATGGTGCACGGCCGTGAGTGCGGCCACGGAGCCGTCGATGGGCAGAAAGATCTTCATGTCGGAAACTCCTGCGGACCGGCCGCGTTGCGTGCAGCCCCGAGGTTACGCTGCCGGCCGGCCGGCCGCGGCGGCAGATGGGCGCGCCGGGCTTGACGGCGGTCAACCGGGTTTCGCGCAGGGGATCAGCGCAACAGGACCCCCGCCACCCGTTTGCGCACCGCCTGCAGCAAGGGCGCGTGGGGCCAGTGCCAGGCGGGTGCCAACGCCTGCTGGGCCGGCTCGGGGTTGGTTTGCCAGCGCTGCAGCACCCATTGCGTGACACCCAGGTCCTGCAGCGTCTGTGCCATGGCCAGCAGTGCGGCATCGCCGATCAGCAGCGGGTGGTAGGTGGTGCGGATCTCGTACGCCACACCGCTGGCCAGCAGCGCGTCGAGTGAACGCCGCACCGCCGCCGCACTGTGGTGGCTGCCGGCCAGCGCGTCGTACGCGGCCGCGTCGTCCAGGTCGGTCTTGAGGTCGAACCCCACCCAGTCCAGCGCTGGCAAGAGCGCAGCCAGGCGTGCGGGGTAGATGCCGGCAGTGTGCAAGCCGGTCTGCAGGCCGAGGGCGCGAACCTCCGCAACCGCATCACCCAGCCTGCGCTGCAGCGTGGGTTCGCCGCCGCTGAAGACGACACCGTCCAGCAGCCCCACGCGACGCGTCAGCATCGCCAGCACGTCGGGCCAGTGCGGCGCGGTGGCCGCCGCGCAGCGTGGCTGCAGCCCGGCGTTGTGGCAGTAGCCGCAGCGCCAGGGGCAGCCCTGCAGGAAGACGACGGCGGCCAGTTTGCCCGGCCAGTCGGTGGTGCTCAGCGGCGTGACGCCGCCAAGGGTGAGACCCTTCGGATCCCTCAGATCCGTCAGGGCCGCCTGCAAGGTGACTTCAGGCACAGACCGGTTCGGGCGCCGCCACAGGCTGCGCCGGCACGACACCCCCTTCGACGAAGTAACGCCGCTCGGCGAATTCGCCCTTCTTGCCGACGTTGAACGAAGCCATCGGGCGGTGGTAGCCCATCACGCGCGTCCACACCTCGCAGCGCTGGCGTTCGTGTTCTTCCAGCACGGGGTGGATCAAGGGGGTCTGGCTGTGGCTCATGGTGTTCTTCCTCCTGTGGTGGGTGCGGGTGGGTGCTCAGGCCGGCACGGCCTGGCTGCCGCGCGCCTTGCGCGCCAGCGCTGCTTCGTCGCACTTCGGGCAGAAGGCGTGTTCGCCGGCCAGGTAGCCGTGCGTCGGGCAGATGCTGAAGGTGGGCGTGACGGTGATGTAGGGCAGGCGGAAGCGGCCCAGGGCGCGCTTCACGAGTTCGCGGCAGGCCGCGGCCGACGACACCCGCTCGCCCAGGTAGAGGTGCAGCACGGTGCCGCCGGTGTACTTCCGTTGCAGGGCCTCCTGCCGTTCCAGCGCATCGAAGGGGTCGGCGGTGAAACCCACCGGCAGCTGCGATGAGTTCGTGTAATAGGGCTGGTGCTCGGTGCCGGCCTGCAGGATGCCAGGCAGGCGCTTCCTGTCTTCCTTCGCGAAGCGGTAGGTGGTGCCTTCGGCCGGCGTGGCTTCCAGGTTGTACAGATGCCCCGTCTCTTCCTGCAGCACCACGATGCGTTCGCGTATGTGGTCCAGGAAGCGCAGCGCCAGCGCCTCGCCCGCCGGCGTGGTGATGTCGTCGGCGTCGGCGCTGAAGTTGCGGATCATCTCGTTGATGCCGTTCACGCCGATGGTGCTGAAGTGGTTGCGCAGCGTGCCGAGATAACGGCGCGTGTAAGGAAAGAGGCCGTTGTCGATGTGGCCCTGGATCGTCTTGCGCTTGATCTCCAGGCTGGTGCGCGCCAGTTCGATGAGTTCGTCGGTGCGCTTCAGCAGCCCGGCCTCGTCGCCGGCGTGCAGGTAACCCAGCCTCGCGCAATTCAGCGTCACCACGCCCAGCGATCCCGTCTGCTCGGCCGAACCGAAGAGGCCGTTGCCGCGCTTGAGCAGTTCACGCAGGTCCAGCTGCAGCCGGCAGCACATCGAACGCACCATGCGCGGTTCGAGGTCGCTGTTGAGGAAGTTCTGGAAGTAGGGCAGGCCGTACTTGGCCGTCATCTCGAACAGGCGCTCGGTGTTCGGGTGCTCCCAGTCGAAGTCCTTGGTGATGTTGTAGGTGGGGATGGGGAAGGTGAAGGCGCGGCCCTTGGCGTCGCCCTGCATCATGACGTCGATGTAGGCCTGGTTGATGAGGTCCATCTCGGCCTGCAGATCCCCGTACATGAAGGGCATCTCCTTGCCGCCGATCACCGGCACCTGTTCACGCAGGTCTTCGGGGCAGGTCCAGTCGAAGGTCAGGTTGGTGAACGGCGTCTGCGTGCCCCAGCGTGAAGGCACGTTCAGGTTGTGGATCAGTTCCTGTATGCACTGGCGCACCTGCTCGAAGCCCAGGCCGTCCTTGCGCACGTAGGGCGCGAGGTAGGTGTCGAAGCTGCTGAAGGCCTGCGCGCCCGCCCATTCGTTCTGCAGCGTGCCCAGGAAGTTGACGATCTGCCCCACCGCGCTCGACAGGTGCATGGGCGCGGCCGACTCGATCTGCCCGGGCACGCCGTTCAGGCCTTCGTGCAGCAGGGTGCGCAGGCTCCACCCGGCGCAGTAGCCGCTGAGCATGTCGAGGTCGTGGATGTGGAAGTCGGCCTCGCGGTGGGCCACGCCCACCTCGGGCGGGTAGACGTGGTTCAGCCAGTAGTTGGCGATGACCTTGCCCGAGACGTTCAGGATCAGCCCGCCCAGCGAATACCCCTGGTTCGCGTTGGCGTGCACGCGCCAGTCCTGGCGCGCCAGGTACTCGTTGACCGACCGTTCGACATCGACCGCCACCGAGCGGTCGCGACGCAGCGCGCGGTGCTGTTCGCGGTAGACGATGTAGGCGCGCGCGGTGGCGAAGTGGCCGGCCGCGGCAAGCACACGCTCGACCTCGTCCTGGATCTGCTCGACGCTGGTGACACGCCGCTGCAGCCGCTGGGCGACCCGGTCCGCCAGCTCGCCAGCCCGCGCGGCGTCGAACTCGCCGGTAGCGGCGCCGGCGCGGGCCAGCGCCGCGGCGATCTTGCGGGCGTCGTAGGGCACGGTATGGCCCTCGCGCTTGATCACCGCCAGCGGGGCGGCGTGGGCGGGCAGGGAGTCTCCGGCGGGTGCTGTGGTCATCTTGGGGCACTAGATATGGGGTCCAGTGCGCGAAGATACGCTAGCGGTAGTGTGTCGGCCAGAGCGGCGGCGGCCTTTGATCGAAAACCTTGATCCAGTGCAAGTCCGTCGCTCACGGGCCGTTGCCGCGCCGCCACCGGGGCGCCGGCCAGGCCGGCCGGGGCCGGCCCCGGTTGGTGTCTCAGGACTTCATGGCCATGCCCAGGCGTTCGATCGTCGCCTTCTCGGCGGCATAGGTCTCGCGCGCCCACTTCGTGTAGGTGGCGGTGTCCATGTAGATCACCGACTGGTCGAACTTCTCCAGCGTGGCCAGCACGGCGGGGTCGTCCAGCGTCTTCTTGAAGGCGTCGTGCAGGGTGCGCACCAGGGCCGGGTCCATGCCCTTGGGGCCGCAGACGCCGAAGGGCGAGTCGCTCACCGTCTTGTAGCCCAGCTCGTCGAGCGTGGGCACGTCGGGCCAGCGCTTGGTGCGCTTGCTGCCGTAGGTGGCGATGAGTTTCAACTTGCCGCTGGCCACGTGCGGCGCCCAGCCGGTGGCGTCGCTGGCGGCCATGGTGTGGCCGCCCAGGATGGCCTGCATGTTGTCGGCGTTGCCCTTGAAGGGCACGTGGTTGAGCGTGATGCCGGCGCGCTGCGCGAACTCTTCCACCGCCAGGTGCGGGCTGGTGCCGGTGCCGGTGCTGCCGTAGTTGAACTTGCCCGGGTTGGCCTTGGCGTAGGCCACCAGGTCGGCAATGCTCTTGATGGGGCCGTCGGCCGGCACCACCAGGCCGAAGGTGTAGCCGGTGAGGCAGGCGATCCAGGTGAAGTCGCTCAACGTGTCGAAGCTCGTCTTCTGCATGTGCGGGATGCGGAAGACGCCGTGCGGCAATTGGCTCAGCGTGTAGCCGTCGTGCTTGGCGCTGACCAGTTCACCCGCACCCAGCATGCCGCCGGCGCCGGGCTTGTTCTCGACGATGATCTGCTGGCCCAGCGTCTTCTGCGCACTCTCTGCAAAGGCGCGGATGACGGCGTCGGTGCTGCCGCCGGCGGGCCAGGGGCAGATGTACTTGATGGGGCGCGAGGGAAAGGCCTGGGCCAGGCCCAGCGAGGGCAGCGCCAGGCTGGCGGCGCCGGCGGCGGCAGCGGTCAGGACGTGGCGGCGGGTAGGCAGGGGACGGGTCATGGGGCTTGTCTCCGTGATGGGGTGTACGGGCTCTGCGGCCCGGGCCAGCATACGGAAACAGGCCCGCCCCGCAAGTGCGAACATGCCCAGGGGTGGGGCCATCCAGCGCCGCTACACCGGCACGCTGCGCTTAACGAAGCTGGGGGCGCGGCGGTACTGCGTCGCCCGTTCGAAGGCCTGCCCCAGCGCCAGCAGCCGCCACTCGCTGAAGGGCCGGCCGACGAACGACAGGCCCAGCGGCAACCCCTGCACGAAGCCGGCGGGCACCGTCAGGTGCGGGTAGCCGGCCACCGCGGCCGGGGTGGAGAAGCTGCCGCCGTAGTGGTCACCGTTGACCGGGTCGATCAGCCAGGCCGGGCCGCCGGTGGGCGCGATGATCGCGTCGAGCTGGTGTTTGTCGAAGGCGCGGTCCAGGCCCTCGGTGCGCGCGCCCTTGGCACAGGCGGCCAGCGCGGCCAGGTAGTCGGGGCTGTCCAGCCCGCCCAGGGCTTGTGCCTTCTCGAACAGCTCCTGCCGGAACCAGGGCATCTCGCGCGCCGCGTGCTTGCGGTTGAACTCGATCACGTCGGCCAGCGTCTGCACCTGGGCCTTCGGCGCGTGACTGCGCAGCCAGACGGCCAGGTCGTGCTTCAACTCGTAGAGCAGCACCTTGAGCTCGTCGTCGCCGTAGGTCACGGCGGGCAGTTCGGCGTCGTCGATCACCGTGGCGCCCAAAGCGCGCAGGCGGGCAATTGCCGCCTCGATCACCGCGTCGGCTTCGTCGTAACCGGTGAAGTAGGCGCGCGCCACGCCCAGCCGCGCGCCCTGCAGTGCGTCGGGCGGCAGTTGGCCGTCTCCTCGCCTCGGCGCAGGTGCCGTGGTGGTGATGGTGTCTTCGGCATCCGGGCCGGCCATCGCCGCATAGAGCAGCGCAGCGTCGGCCACGGTGCGCGTCATCGGGCCGGCCGTATCCTGGCTGTGCGCGATGGGGATGACACCGCTGCGGCTGATGCGGCCCAGCGTCGGCTTCAGGCCAACAAGCCCGTTGATCGACGCCGGCGAGACGATGGAGCCGTCGGTCTCGGTGCCCACGGCCAGCGGGCACAGGCTGGCGGCCACCGCCGCGGCGCTGCCCGAGCTGCTGCCGCTGGTGCTGCGGTCCAGCGCATACGGGTTGCGAGTCAGGCCGCCGCGGGCGCTCCAGCCGCTGACGCTGCGGCTGCTGCGGATGTTGGCCCATTCGCTGAGGTTGGTCTTGCCCAGGATGACGGCGCCGGCCTCACGCAGGCGCTGCACCAGGTGCGCGTCGCGCGCCGCGTGCACACCCTCCAGCGCCAGCGAGCCGGCGGTGGTCTGCATGCGGTCGGCCGTGGCGATGTTGTCCTTCAGCAGCACCGGCAGGCCGTGCAGCGGCCCGCGCAGTTTGCCCGCGCGGCGTTCTGCATCGCGTTCGCGGGCGATGGCCGCTGCGTCGGGGTTGAGCTCGATGATGCTGTTCAGCTTCGGTCCGCGCCGGTCGATGGCGCTGATGCGTGCGCTGCAGGCCTGTACCAGTGCGGCGGCGGTGGTGCGGCCGGTGGCCAGGGCCTGCGCCAGCGTCGTGGCGCTGACTTCCAGCAGTTCGGGCGGGGCGGCGGCGGTGCGGGGCATGGCGTGGGCCTTCAGCGCAAGCAGGGAAGACGAAGCGAGGAGCAGGCTGCGGCGTTTCATGTGGGCATCGGGGTTGCGGCAGGGGTGTGCAGGGTCGCATGCAAGCGGCGGGCCTGCGGTTCGGCCTGCAGTCTCAGGGGCGCATGTAGGCGGCGGCCAGCGTGTCGAGGTGGGCGCGCGAGTTGGCGTCCAGGTGCGGCAGCAGCAGCGCCAGCGCGTGGTAGGCGCCGCGGCCCATCGACGCCGCGGCGCTCTCGGGTTCCAGCGCCTTGCGCGGTTCACGCACGTATTCGTAGCTCAGCCAGTAGGTCACCAGCACCACCATGCTGGTGGCCAGCGGGGCGGCTTCCGCGCCGGTCAGGCGCACCGCGCCGGCGCGCGACAGGCCGTCCAGCAGCGCGTGCATGGCCTTGGCCTTGTTCTTCAGCACGAACTGGAAGTGGGTCTCGAGCCGGCGGTTCTTGCTGAGCAGGTCGTTGAGGTCGCGGTAGAGGAAGCGGTAGCCCCAAACCAGCTCGAACAGCATGTGGAAAAAGAGCCAGGCGTCCTCGACGTTCTCGACGCCATCGGCGGCCTGCAGGATGTCGTTCAGCGCCACTTCGTAGCGGCCGAACAGCGTGTTGATCAGCTCGTCCTTGGCGGGGTAGTGGTAGTAGAGGTTGCCGGGGCTGATGCCGAGCTCGGCGCTGATCAGCGTGGTGCTGACGTTGGGCTCGCCATAGCGGTTGAACAGTTCCAGCGACACCTCGAGGATGCGCTCGGCCGTGCGGCGGGGTTTCTTGGGGGCGACCATGCGCCACATTCTGGCGCCGACGGGTGAAAGCCGGGCTGCCTACAATCCCGCGCCTTACAGAACTGTCCCCATGCCCGCAGTCGCCTTCCACAACGTCAGCAAGACCTACACCGGCGCCCGCGGTGCCTTCCAGGCGCTGGACGGCGTGTCGTTCCAGATCGAACGCGGCGAGTTCTTCGGTCTGCTCGGGCCCAACGGCGCCGGCAAGACGACACTGATCTCCATCCTGGCGGGCCTGGCGCGCGCCAGCGGCGGCAGCGTCTCGGTGATGGGCCACGACGTCGTGACCGACTACGCCGCCGCACGCCAGGCCCTGGGCGTGGTGCCGCAGGAACTGGTCTTCGACCCCTTCTTCAGCGTGCGCGAGACGCTGCGCATCCAGAGCGGCTACTTCGGCGTGAAGCACAACGACGCGTGGATAGACGAACTGCTGGCTTCGCTCGGCCTGGCCGAGAAGGCGGGCGCCAACATGCGCCAGCTTTCGGGGGGCATGAAGCGCCGTGTGCTGGTGGCGCAGGCGCTGGTGCACAAACCGCCGGTCATCGTGCTCGACGAACCCACCGCCGGTGTCGACGTCGAACTGCGCCAGACGCTGTGGCAGTTCATCGCGCGCCTGAACAGCGAAGGCCACACCGTGCTGCTGACCACGCATTACCTGGAAGAAGCCGAAGCGCTGTGCAGCCGCATCGGCATGCTCAAGCAGGGCCGGCTGGTGGCGCTGGACCGGACCTCGGCCTTGCTCGCCGGGCGCGCCAGCACCATGCTGCGTTTCAAGACCGACGGCGAACTGCCGCCCGAGGTGGCCGCCGTGGCGCGTGTGACCGGGCGCATCGTGCAGGCCAAGGCACGTGACGCCCAAGAGGTCGAAAGTCTGCTGGCCACGCTGCGCGCCCACGCCGTGAAGGTCGAGGACCTGGAGATCGGCCGCGCCGACCTGGAGGACGTGTTCCTCGAGATCATGCAGAGTGTCGAACAGCCTGCCGCCGCCGGGAGCGCGCCGTGAGCCTGACCGCGGACTTGTCGGGGTCGGGCACGCTGTTCCGCAAGGAAGTGCTGCGCTTCTGGAAAGTGGCCTTCCAGACCGTCGCCGCGCCGGTGCTCACGGCCATGCTCTACCTGCTGATCTTCGGCCACGTGCTCGACAAGCACGTGCAGCCCTTGCCGGGTGTGGGTTACACCAGTTTCCTGGTGCCGGGGCTCGTGATGATGAGCGTGCTGCAGAACGCCTTCGCCAACAGCAGCAGCTCGCTGGTGCAGAGCAAGATCACCGGCAACCTCGTCTTCCTGCTGCTGTCGCCGCTGTCACACCGCGCCTGGTTCGTGGCCTACGTCGGCGCGTCGATGGTGCGCGGGCTGACGGTGGGCCTGGGCGTGCTGCTGGTGACGGTGTGGTTCGCGCCGCTGCGTGTGGCCGAACCGGGGTGGATCCTGGTCTTCGGTGCGCTGGGCGCCGCGATGATGGGCTCGCTGGGGCTCATCGCCGGGTTGTGGGCCGACAAGTTCGACCAGATGGCAGCCTTCCAGAACTTCATCATCATGCCGCTGACCTTCCTGTCGGGTGTCTTCTACTCGGTGCATTCACTGCCAGGGGTGTGGCAGACCATCAGCCACCTGAACCCGTTTTTCTACATGATCGATGGCTTCCGCCATGGCTTCTTCGGTGTCGGTGACGCCTCGCCCTGGCTCAGCCTGGGGGTGGTGACCTGCGCCTTTGCGCTGGTCGCCGCCATTGCGCTGCGCTTGCTGGCCACCGGCTACAAGATCCGCACATGACAGCCCCAAGGGCTCGGGGTACCGAGCCCGCCCCCCGAGGGGCGCTCAAGGGGCTCGGGAAACCCTCGCTGCCTTGAGAGACAATTCAGCCATGGCCGAACCCACTCCCTCCCAGGTCCGCGACTTCATCGCCGCCGGGCTGCCCTGCACGGTTTGCGAGGTTGAAGGCGATGGCCGCCACTTCTTCGCCACCATCGTCTCGACCGAGTTCGAAGGCCTGTCGCGTGTCCGGCGGCACCAGCGTGTCTACGCCGCCCTCGGCGATAGAATGCGCGAGCAGATCCACGCACTGTCGATGAAGACGCTCACGCCCACCGAATACACGGCTTCGCCTGCCGAACCCACCGGTTCGGCCCCGCACCACCACTGACCACCCCCTTGCGGTGCGCCGCAGGGGCCGCCCTGCGCCACCTGCAACACCGGGGGGCGCCACCAGCGGGCCTTGCTGCGTGTCGACGGAAGCACGCCACCGATGATCACGCTCGCCTTGTCCAAGGGCCGCATCTTCGACGATTCGCTGCCGCTGCTGCGCGCGGCGGGCATCGAGGTGCTGGAAGACCCCGAGCAGAGCCGCAAGCTCATCATCGGCACCAGCCGCCCTGACGTGCGCGTGGTGCTGGTTCGCGCATCCGACGTGCCCACCTACGTGCAGCATGGCGGCGCAGACATCGGCGTGGCCGGGCTCGACGTGCTGCTGGAAGGCACGGCCGAGCAGGGCGGGGCGAGCGCCGCGGGCCTGTACCGTGTGCTCGACCTGAAGATCGCGCGCTGCCGCCTGAGCGTGGCCGTGCGCGCGGGCTTCGACTACGCCGCTACCGTCAAGCAGGGCTCGCGGCTGCGCGTGGCCACCAAGTACACCCACCTGGCACGGCAGTTCTTCGCCAGCAAGGGCGTGCACGTCGACCTCATCAAGCTCTACGGCTCGATGGAGCTGGCGCCGCTGACGGGCCTGGCCGACGCCATCGTCGACCTGGTGTCGACGGGCAGCACGCTGAAGGCCAACCACCTGGTGGAGGTAGAGAAGATCATGGACATCTCTTCGCGCCTGGTCGTCAACCCGGCGGCGCTGAAGCTCAAGCGTGAACCGTTGCGCGCGCTGATCGATGCCTTCGAGACGGCGGTGGAGGCGCGGTCATGAGCGCAGAAGGCCGCGTGAACATCCGTCACCTGACCACAGCGGCGGCCGGTTTCGAGGCGCAATTCCAGCAGGTGCTGCATTGGTCGGCCGAGACCGACGCCGCCATCGAGAGCCGCGTCGCGGAGATCATCGCCGATGTGCGTGCACGCGGCGACGCGGCGCTGCTGGAGCTCACGGCACGCTTCGACGGTGTGCACGCGGCTTCGATGGCCGACTTGGAGATCGGCACCGACGAACTTCGTGCCGCCTTCGAGGCCATCACGCCGGCACAGCGCAGCGCGCTGCAGGCCGCCGCCGAGCGGGTACACGACTACCACCGCCGCCAGCTCGACGCCAGCAGCCGCAGCTGGCAATACAAGGACCGCGACGGCACGCGCCTGGGCCAGAAGGTCACGCCGCTGGACCGCGTGGGCATCTATGTGCCGGGCGGCAAGGCGGCCTATCCGAGCAGCGTGCTGATGAACGCCATTCCGGCGCAGGTGGCCGGGGTGCCCGAGATCGTGATGGTGGTGCCGACGCCGGCCCGCAAGGACGGCTCGTCGCGGGATTCGCGCGGCGAACGCAATGCACTCGTGCTGGCCGCGGCCCATGTCGCCGGCGTGCACCGCGTCTTCACCCTCGGCGGCGCGCAGGCCGTGGCCGCGCTGGCCTACGGCACGGCCACGGTGCCGCGTGTCGACAAGATCACCGGCCCGGGCAACGCCTATGTCGCCAGCGCCAAGCGGCGGGTCTTCGGCCAGGTCGGCATCGACATGATCGCGGGGCCGAGCGAGATCCTGGTGCTGGCCGACGGCAGCACGCCCCCGGATTGGGTGGCGATGGACCTCTTCAGCCAGGCCGAGCACGACGAACTGGCGCAGAGCATCCTGCTGTGCCCCGACGCCGACTACATCGCGAAGGTACACGAAGCGATCGATCGCCTGCTGCCCGGCATGCCGCGCCGCGAGGTCATCCGCGCCAGCCTGGAAGGCCGCGGCGCGCTGATCCACACACGTTCGATGGAAGAAGCCTGCGCCATCAGCAACCGCATCGCGCCCGAGCACCTGGAAGTCAGCTCGCAGGAACCCGGCCGCTGGGAACCGCTGCTGCGCCACGCCGGCGCGATCTTCCTGGGCGCCTACACCAGCGAGAGCCTGGGCGACTATTGCGCCGGCCCCAACCACGTGTTGCCCACCAGCGGCACGGCGCGGTTCTCGTCGCCGCTGGGCGTCTACGACTTTGTCAAGCGCAGCAGCCTGATCGAGGTCAGCGCGGCCGGCGCGCAGGTGCTGGGACCCATCGCTGCGGAACTCGCCTACGGCGAAGGCCTGCAGGCCCACGCCCAGGCGGCGGAGTTGCGGCTGACGGGCGAAGCCGTGGCGCCACGCAGCGAAGTGCAGTTCAGCGTCCGGCCGGTGGATGCCGGCAACCTCGACGCCGTGATGAAACTGCAGGTGGCCGCGGGCCAGCGCACGCTGGTCGCCACGGTCGAACGGTCGCTGGCCCAGGTGGCCTACGAGCCGGCAGGCCGCGCGCTGGCGATGTTCGACGGCGACGAGGCGGTGGGCATGATGCTGCTCTACGACGTGCGTCTGGACAAGGACAAGCCCGCCGAACAGCTCTACGTCTGGCGCCTGATGGTCGACGCCCGCCACCAGGGCCGTGGCCTCGGTCGCCGCGCGATCCAGTGGATCCTCGATGAAGCGCGCCGCCTGGGCCTGCCATCGGTCGGCCTGTCGCACGCGCAGGAGGCCGGCCACGCCGGTCCGTTCTACGAAGGGCTTGGCTTCCGCTACACCGGCGAAGTCGACGACGACGAGCTGAAGATGGTCTACCCGCTGGCCGACACACCATGAACAGCGACCGCCTGCGCAGGACGATCCGCCAGGACGTGCAGTCCATGCACGCCTACGCCATCCAGCCCAGCGCCGGCTTCGTGAAGCTGGACGCGATGGAGAACCCCTTCTCGCTGCCGCCCGAGCTGCAACGCGAACTGGGCGAGCGCCTGGGCCGTGTGGCCATCAACCGCTACCCGTCAACCTGTGTTCCGGAGCTGGTCGCCGCGCTGACCCGCTTCGTCGAATTGCCACCCGGCAACAAGCTCATCCTGGGCAACGGTTCCGACGAGCTCATCGACATCCTGTCGGTGGCCTGCGATGTTCCGGGGGCCACGGTGCTCGCGCCGCTGCCCGGCTTCGTGATGTACGAGATGTCGGCGAAGCTGCGCGGGCTGGGCTTCGTCGGCGTGCCGCTCACGGCGGATTTCGAACTCGACGAGGCGGCGATGCTGGCGGCCATCGAGCAGCACCGGCCGGCCATCACCTACATTGCCTACCCGAACAACCCGACGGCCAATCTCTTCGACGAGGCCATCGTCGAACGCATCGTCGCGGCCGTCGGGCGCCAGAGCGGCCTCGTCGTCTTCGACGAGGCCTACCAGCCGTTTTCGTCGCGCACCTGGCTGCCGCGCCTGGGGGGTTCCGAAAGTGAGCACGACCACGTGCTGGTGCTGCGCACGCTGTCCAAGTTCGGCCTCGCCGGCGTGCGGCTGGGTTACCTGTGCGGGCCGGCGGCGCTGGTCGACGAGATCGACAAGGTGCGCCCGCCCTACAACGTGAGCGTGCTCAACGCCGAAGCGGCGATGTTCGCGCTGGAACACGCCGACGAGTACGCTCGCCAGGCCGCGCTGCTGCGCAGCCAACGCACGCGCCTCATGGCCGCGCTGGCCGCCACGCCGGGTGTGCAGGTGTTCCCCAGCGAGGCCAACATGGTGCTGGTGCGTGTGCCCGACTCGAAACGTGCCTTCGACGGCCTGAAGGCGCGCGGCGTGCTGGTCAAGCACATCGCCGGCCTGCACCCGCTGCTGGCCAACTGCCTGCGCCTCACGGTGGGCACGGCCGAAGACAACGCACAGATGCTGGCTGCACTCCAGGCTTCCTTATGACTTCTTCCGCACTCGTCACATCTACCGCCCCTGATTCCCTGGCCGACCGCATTGCCGAGGTCAGCCGCAACACCGCTGAAACCCGCATCAGCGTGCGCGTCAACCTCGACGGCACCGGCCAGGCCAAGCTGCACACGGGCATCGGTTTTTTTGACCACATGCTCGACCAGATCGCCCGCCATGGGCTGATCGACCTGGAGATCGACTGCGCTGGCGACCTGCACATCGACGGCCACCACACGGTGGAAGACGTGGGCATCACCCTGGG
>JAURZK010000159.1 GCA_030653505.1 Rubrivivax sp. | reverse complement strand
TCGGCGATGTCGAGCTCGGCCATGATCTTCAGCCGGCTGATCAGCGCGGCGTGCAGCGCCTTGATCGGCTGCACCACCTCGCGCAGCGTGCCGTCGACGCGGAAGCGCACGCTGGAACTGCGCTCGTAGGGCTCGATGTGGATGTCGGATGCGCCGTCCTTCGCCGCCTGCGTCAGCAGGGCGTTGAGCATGCGGATGATGGGCGCGTCGTCGGCGGCTTCCAGCAGGTCTTCCACCGCGGGCAGGTCCTGCATCATGCGGCTCAGGTCGACACCCGACTCCACTTCGCCGATCACCGCCGCAGCGCTGCTCTCGCCGCCGGCATAGGCCGCGGCGATGCGCTGCACCAGCGTGCTGCTGCCTTCGCGTTCGAAGGCGGCGACGTCGAACAGCCGCGTCACCTCGGCCAGCGCCGACGGCGGCGTGGTCTCGGCGGCCCACAGCAGCAGTTGCTCGCCGTCGTCTTCCAGCAGCAGCGTGTGAGCCTTCGCGAAGGCGTAGGGCAGCGGGTGTCGCACAGCCATGAGGTCGACCCGCTCAGGGCCTGGACGCCGGCGCCTCGACCGGAGCGGCCGGGGCGGCCGGTTCGGCCGTCGGCGTGCCGGTGGGCGGCAGCGGTGCCAGCGGTGCACTCGCGCCGGGCCGCGGCGGCAGCACGGGCGATTCGTTGATCGGCAGCACGACGCTGGGTGTCGGCTGCGTGCTCTGCTGCTGGCCGCGGATCTGGTCGTAGCGGTCGGCCGAGAAACGGTTCGCGGCGTCGGCGTCGCGCATCACGATCGGCCGCAGGAAGACCATCAGGTTGGTGCGCCGGCGTTCGCGGCTTTCGCTGCGGAACAGCGCACCCAGCCAGGGGATGTCGCCGAGCAGCGGCACCTTGCTCTTGTTGGTGATGAAGCGGTCTTCGATCAGCCCGCCCAGCACCAGGATGGCGCCGTCGTCCACCACCACCGTGTTCTCGATCGAACGCTTGGTGGTGCTGGGGCCGGCGTTGGTGGTGCCGGCCGCGGTGTCCTGCTTGACGCTGCTCTGTTCCTGGAAGATGGTCATGCGCACCGCGCCGCCTTCGCCGATCTGCGGCCGTATGCGCAGCGTGATGCCGACGTCCTTGCGCTCGATGGTCTGGAAGGGGTTGGTGGTGGCGCCGCCGGTGCCGCCGGCACCGGTGAACTGGCCGGTGATGAAGGGCACGTTCTCGCCGACGACGATCTTGGCCTCTTCGTTGTCCAGCGTGATCAGGTTCGGGGTGCTGACGATGTTGGTCTCGGCCTGGCTCTGCAGTGCACGGGCGATGGCGGCCAGCGTCGTGACGCCGTTGTAGGCGCGCAGGATGCCCAGGTTCAGGCCCTCGCCGACGTTGATCTGGCCCTGCACGGCACCGGTGTTGATGCCGATGATGTTGCCCTGGCCTCCGGCCGGCGTGAAGTTGGTGCCGACGGCCAGGCCGGTCTTGTCGCCGCTCTTGCCCAGCAGGCCCTGCCACTGGAAGCCGAAGTCGGCGGCGTCGCCGCCGGCCACCTCGACGATCATGCTTTCGATGTAGACCTGGGCGCGGCGCGTGTCGAGCTGGTCGATGAGCGCACGCACCTGCTTGTACAGCGGCTCGGGTGCCGTGATGATGAGCGAGTTGGTCGCCGGGTCGGCCTGGATGAAGCCGCCGGTGCTGGGCTGCGCCGCGGTGGCCAGCCCACCGCCGCCACTGCCCAGCGGTGCGTTGGCCGGCGTGGCCGGCGCTGCGGCCTGTGGCGAGGGCGTCGCCTGCGTGCCGCCACCGCCCCCCGACGTGCTGCCGAAAGCGCCGAAGGCCGCGCGCACCACGGTGGCCAGGCGCGCGGCGTCGGCGTTTTTCAGGTGCACCACCCACATGCCGCCACCGGCGCCCAGCAACGTGCTGGGGCGGTCGAGCTGGGCGATGGTGGCGCGCACCAGGGCCAGCCGCGACGGATTGGCGGCGCGGATGAGCAGCGAGTTCGAACGCGAGTCGGCCACCACCGTGGTACCGCCGGCGCCGCCCGGCGCCACGCCGGGCACGGGCGCTCCGGCGCCGGCGTCGCTCAGGCGCTGCACCAGCGGCGCCAGGTCGGCAGCCACCGCGTGCTGCAGCGGCACGACGTCGACGCCGGTGCCCGCGGGGTTGTCCAGCGCGGCGATGATCTTGGCGATGCGCTGCAGGTTGTCGGCGTAGTCGGTGATGACCAGCGAGTTGCTGGCCGGGTTGGCGTTGATGGTGTTGTTGGCGCTGATCAGCGGCCGCAGCACCGGCACCAGGTTGTTCGGGTTCTCGAAACGCAGCGTGAAGATCTGCGTGATGACCTGGTCGCCACGCACGCCCACTGCGCCTATGGACACCGTGCCGGTCTGCAGCTTGGCGTCGGCCTCGGGCACCACCTTGAGCAGGCCGCCGCTTTCCACCACGGCAAAACCCAGGCCACGCAGCGCCGACTGGTAGCTCAGCCAGGCCTCGCCCACGGTCTGCGGCTGTTCGCTGTAGACGGTGATGCTGCCCTTGACGCGTGGGTCGATGACGATGGCGCGGTTGATCATGGCCGCGAAGGCTCGCGTGACACCGTCGATGTCGGCGTTGACGAAGTTGACGGTGACGGGCGCGCGCGACCTCGGTGCGAAGTTCTGCGCCTGGGTCGGCACCGCGACGGCGAGCGCCAGCGCAACGAGACAGCCCGGAAGGTGCCGTGGGTTCATGCTCATCCTATGGAAATGACGGAGACGGCGCCCTGGCGCCGCCCGATGATGTTCAGCAGGTTGTTCAGCACCGCTTCGGAGCCGGCCTCGGCGCTGGCCTGGCCGCGGAAGCGCAGGTGCGACGCCGCGTCGCCGCCCAGGAACTGGCCGCTGCCCGACAGCTGCAGGGCGCCGCTGGCGGTGCTGAGCTGCAGCGTGGCGGCTTCGCCGCGGACGGCATCACCGACGAGCAGCAGGCGGTAGCTGCCCAGTGTCTCCAGCGTCGACAGCCGCGAAGCCATGCTGCCCAGCAGCAGCTCGGCGCGGCCGTTGAAACGCCAGCGCCCCTGCACCTGTTCCAGCCACAGGCCGGGGCTGCTGAGCTGCAGCGTGCCGGCGGGCTGCAGGGTGTTCCACGGCGTGCCCAGGCCGACCAGCCAGGACGCCGGCCACTGGCCGACGGCCAGTCCGGCAGCGCCGGCCGCGGTGTTCACCGGCAGTTCGATGCGCAGACGGCCCAGCCCCGGCACGACGCGCAGCAGCAACTCGCCGTTCAGGCAGCAGGCCTGGCGCGCGCGCAACGCCAGCGCCGTGCCGTCCAGGCCCAGGCGCCAGTGCAGCCGTCCGGGCAAGGCACTGGCATCGCGGCTGCCGGGGCCGCCGGTGAGCACGAGCACGGCGCTGCCCTGCCAGACGGTGCCGCGCGCGTCGGCCAGCAGCAGGCGTTCGCTGCTGGCCTGCGTGACGGCGCCGGCCAGCCAGGCGGCGGGTGCGAAGGCCACCAGCGCGACCAGCGCACCGAGGGCCGCTCCCAGCGCCGCCCAGCGTTTCAAGGCGCGCCCCCGATGGCCAGCACCAGCGTGCCGCTGAAGCCCTGGGCGCCGCGCATCAGGCTGGCTTCGACGGGCCGTGCACGCGCCCCGGAACGCGCCTCGGCCAGCCAGTCGCGCAGCGCGCCCGTGGCCACGCCGTTGAGGGTGAGCACCGCGCGGTCACCCTGCAGCGACAGCCGGCCCTGGTCACCCAGACGCGCGGTCGCCGCCTGCAGTGCTGCGGCAGCCTGCTCGGGGTTGACCGGCGGCGTGGCGCGAAGCTCGCCGGCCTCGGCGGCCAGGCGCTGCATGGTCTGGAGCTGGACTTCGGCGGCGTCGAGCGCGGCCGGCGCGCTGCGCAGGGTCTGCAGCGCCGGCTGCAAAGCCACCAGCCAAAGTGCGCCGAAGATCAACACGGCGATGGCCACCCTGAGCAGGCGACGGTCGCGCGTCGACAGCGCGCGCCACCAGACCCGCAACGGGCCGAGTGCGGTCGGCAGGCCGGCGGTGCTCACTGGATGACCCTCTGCGCTGCGCGCTGTGCGTCGAGCGCTTGGGATCGGCCCGGCGCGATCATGTGCGCCCCCCGGGCAGCGCCGCACCACGGCTGAAGACCAGGCGGCCTTCGGCCAGCTCGGCAGTGAAGCCGCTGCCCTTGAGCCGTTCGCGGAACTGCGACAACTGCGGTTCGCCGAAACCCGGCACCGTGAGCGTCAGCCGCCCGCTGTCGAAGCGCAGCGACTGCACGGGGCCCTGGCCGTCGGGCCAGGCGGCGGCGGCGGCGCTCCAAAGCGCTTCCAGGTCGGCGTCGCCCGGGCGGCCGGCGGCGGCGCGCAAGCGTTCGTTCTCGCGCTGCATCTGCACCGGTGCGTCCAGCACCACGCGCACGCCGGGGTGGGCGGCCTTGAGCAACTCGTTCATCGCCGTGCGCTTGGCGGCGAGCGCCTGACGCTGCTGCCAGGCGTAGGCGTTCAGGCCGAGCAGGTTCAGCAGCAGCAAGGCCAGCACGCCGTAGCGCACCGGCCGCCATTCGGTGCTGAAAAAACGCTTGCCGCCCTCGCGTAGCGCGCGGGTGCCGCGGTGGCGGGCCGCCAGGTCGAACTGGCGCAGGTTGCTTCCGGCTGCGGCCGCTTCCAGCGCACGTTCGGCTTCGGTGAGCAGCGCCACCGGCGCGCCCAGCCAGCGCTCTGCAGCGACGGCAGCGGCCGGCGTGGCGCTCCAGCGCACCATGTCGGCTTCGGGCTGCAGCGCTCGCGCCAGCGCGCCGTTCAGGCGCAGCACGGCCACGCCGTCGGGCCGGGCCAGTGTCACCCAGGGCGTGGCTTCGGTGCCGGGGTCGATGGTGAAGAAGTGGCCCCGCGCGGGTTGCCCTTCGGCCAGCGGCGCAGCGGCGGCCACGACACGTTCGATGCTCAGCCCGGCTGCTTCGAGCGTGGCCAGCGCGGCGCCCAGTCGCGGGCGGTGGGTCACCGCCACCCAGCCCGGCTGTCCCGGCACGCTGCCTTCGCCGAGGGCGAAATGCAGCGCCTCGTCTTCCTCGAGCAGCGCCTCTTCCATCACGCCCAGCAGCGCGGCGCGCACGCGGCCGGCGGGCGCCTTGGGGATGTCGACGCGGTGCCAGCTGACGTCGGCCTCGGCCAGCACCAGCAGCACCTGGTCGGCACGCGGCAGCAGCGCCGGTGCCGCGCTGCCCTGCTGGGTGACGCTGCGGCCGTCGGTGCTGAACACGAACGGCCACTCGGTGGGCAGGCGCGCCGCGGTGCCGGGAACATCGGCGCCGGCAGCGCGGGAGGCCAGGCGCTCGCGCGGCGGCAGCAGGAGGGCAAGGACGGACATCGGCAGGGGCGGGCGCGGCGGGCTGGGGTGGGCTCTGGGGCGGGTGGCAGTGGGCGGAGCGTATTGTGGCCTCGGTGATGACCGCTCAGGTGGCCGCTCAGGTGCCGCCGGCCAGGAAGCTCTGGCGCTCGCGGCGGCGCACGCTGACGTTGCTGCCCTCACGCTGCAGCAGCGAACGTTCCTCGAGCACCCTTTCCTCCAACCGCAAGCGTCCCGCCACCTCGAACCAGCTCGACCCGACCGCGATGCGGCTGGGCTCGGGCTGCACCGTGGCGGGCAGCTGCGCCTGCAGTTCGGCCAGGGTCTCGAAGGGCTTGCGCTGGCGCGCCTGCACCAGGCGCTCGGCGCTGCCCAGGTCGAGGCCGTCGATGGCCGCCACCAGCACCTCGCGCGGGGCGGTGTTGGCGTTCACCGGCGTGGGTGCCGGCAGCAGGTCGACCCAGGGCGCCAGCCGTGCCAGCGTCGCCGCTTCGACGCCCAGCCAGAGCAGGTCGGCCAGACGCGCCGGGCGGATGGCTGCGCCGCCCGGGCCTTCTTCGCCCGTCGGCGCCTCGGCGCGCGACATCGCGTCGGCGATGCGCACGGCCGTGTCGCCCGGGGCGCCGGCCAGGTTGGCCAGCCGCTGCAGCGCCGCCACCTGCAGCGGCTGCGGCTTGCCCGCGGCGTCGATCAGCCCGCGCAGGTTGAAACGCGACTGCGCGTCGACGATGCTGCCGCTGATGAAGGCCTCGGGGCCGCTGTCGACGTTGTTGTCCTGGTCGGCAGCCAGAAAGGTGGACAGTCGCGCCTCGGCCAGCGGCGTGGCCCAGGGTTCGTCCAGCGAGTCGAAGGCCTTGCCGCGTTGGCGAGCACCGCGCTCGTCTTCCTTCAGGATCAGGCGCGCCCAGTCGAGCGCGCCGAGCAGGATCCACGCCGCCTGCGCACGTGCACGTTCGGCAGCTTCCACCTGCACGGCGCGCGTCTGCAGCCACACCATGCCCGCAGCCGTGGTGACGATGAGCGAGACGATGACCATCGCCAGCAGCAGTGCCGCGCCGGCCTGATGCTGCCTGGGTGCCGAACGCATCATCCGGCCGGCCCCAGCGCGATGTCGCGCGTGAGCGTCTGCCCGTCCAGCGTGATGACGAGGCGCACTGCCTCGGGCAGCACCTCGCGCGCGGTGGTCGCCCGGGGCGGCGGCGGCGCGGCGGTGGGCGCGCTGGCGCCGCTCGCCGGCGA
>JAURZK010000147.1 GCA_030653505.1 Rubrivivax sp. | reverse complement strand
GGATCAGGATGCCGCCGACGATGAAGGCCAGCGCCACCGGCACGGGCTTGAAGAGGTGTTGCTTCACCATCTTGCCGAACAGCAGGCCGAAAAACGCCGCCGGCAGGAAGGCCACGAAGACATTGCGCGCGAAACGCTGCGCCACCGGGTCGAATCCGATGTCGCGCACGGTGGCCCGCAGACGCACGCGGTACTGCCACACGACCGCGAACATGGCGCCGGTCTGGATCGCGACGTCGAAGACCTTGGCCGTCTCGCCGGTGAAGCCCAGCAGCGAACCCGCCAGGATGAGGTGGCCGGTCGACGAGATGGGCAGGAATTCGGTGAGCCCCTCGACCACGCCCATCAGGGCGGCCTTGATCAGCAGTATCGGGTCCAAGAGGGGGTGGGCTCCGGCAGGGGCGGTGATGGGCGGCTGCCGCGGGGCGCGGCAGGCAGACGGCGGCGGATGATAGCCAGCGCCGGTGGCAGGCCTCGGCGCCGTGCGGTCAACAGCGGCCGCGCTTCACGGCCGCGGCGCCCGGCCACGGTGCGCGGCTGCGCTTCAGCGCGGCGGCGCCGCGGTCGCGGGAAGTGGCACGAAGGTGATCTCGAGCCCGCGTGAGCTGACGTCGACGCTGCCCGGCACGTAACCCTTGGCGCGCAGCTGCGCCGCACGTTCGGCAGGCAGGCGGTAGATGGCGCTGCCTTCCAGCACCCTCTCGGCCAGGGCCGCGCCCAGGCGCTCGACGGTGTTGCGGTTGAAGGCACCCGGGTCGGCGAAGGCCAGGTCCTGCACACGCACCTGGTCGAGCCGTACCGTCTGGTCGCTGGCGTCCCAGCGCAGCGCGGCGTCGAAGTCGATCTGGCCCTGCCAGCTCAGGCCCAGCAGCCGATTCCGCGCCCGCACGTCGACCACCGCGGCCAGACGCTTGCGCTCGGGCAGCAGGCGCACCCGCGGTGCGTTCACCGTGACGTCGAAGATGTCGAGCAGCGAACGGTCGAGCGGGAAGTTGCGCTCCATCAGCCGCCCGATCTCGGTTTCACTGAGCGTCACCGTCGGCGGCCCGACCAGCGCGGCGCACCCGCCCAGGGACAGCAGGGCCAGGCCGAAGAGGCTCGCGAGCAGGTGGCGGCGGCGGGGCATGGCGGCATTCTAGAAGCGCACCAAATGCCGGGGCGCCGGCTTGACCCGCCAAAGTGCGTCAAGGTACATTACTGACCAGTCAGTCATTAAATGAAGGCCCTCGCCCCCGTCGCCCCACCACAGCCCTCGGCCCCGCGCCAGCGCCGCAAGGAAGCCCGCCCTCAGGAACTGCTGGACGCCGCGCTGGCCTTGTTCGTCGACAAGGGCTTCGCCGCCACGCGGGCCGAAGAGGTGGCGCAGCGCGCCGGCGTTTCCAAGGGCACGCTCTACCTGTACTACCCGAGCAAGGAAGAACTGTTCAAGGCCGTGGTGCGCTCGAACCTGGGCACGCTGATCGCCGAGGGCATCGAGCTCGTCGGGTGTTTCGAAGGCAGCACCTCGGAGCTGCTGCGCGAGTTGATGCACACCTGGTGGAACCGCTTCGGCAACACGCCGGCCGCCGGCATCCACAAGGTGGTGATCGCAGAGGTGCGCAACTTCCCCGAGCTGGCGCAGTTCTACAGCGACGAGGTCATCGTGCCGGCCGACCGCCTGTTCGGCAACTGCATCCGGCGCGGCGTCGAGCGTGGCGAGTTCCGGCCGCTGCCCTTGCACGAGGCCGCGCACACGCTGATGGCGCCGCTGCTCTTCATGCTGCTGTGCCGGCACTCCTTCGGCTGCTGCGCCATCGAGGGCCGGGTCGAGGTCGACCCCACGCTCGTGCTCGAGACCCACCTCGACCTCGTGCTGCGCGGCCTGGAGGTGAGGCCGCCACCCGCCATGTGACCCGCCGCCCACCCGCAGGCCACCGCCGGGCACCGCAAGCCGCTGCAAGGGTGGCGGCCTAAACTCCGGGGTTGTTCTCCCGCCTCTGCATGCACTTGCCCATGAACACCGAACTCGCCCGCTTCAACATGATCGAGCAGCAGATCCGCCCCTGGGAGGTGCTCGACCAGAACGTGCTCTCGCTGCTGGCCACCGTGCGGCGCGAGGATTTCGTACCGCACGCCATGCGCGCGCTGGCCTTCGTCGACACGCAAGTGCCGCTGGGCGACGGGCAGAGCATGCTTGAACCCAAGGTCGAGGCGCGGCTGCTGCAGGAGTTGCAGGTACAGCGCCACGAGCAGGTGCTGGAGATCGGCACCGGCAGCGGCTTCATGGCCGCGCTGCTGGCGCACCGCGCGATGCGCGTGCTGACGCTGGAATGCCGGCCCGCCCTGGCCCAGGCAGCGCGTGAACACCTGCGCGCAGGCGGCATCGCCAACGTCAAGGTCATCGACGTGGCTGCAGCCGTTGGTGCGCGCGGCCTGCCGGCCGAGGCACCCTTCGACGTCATCCTGCTCTCGGGCTCGGTGCCCGAGGTGCCGCGTGCACTGCTGCAGCAGTTGAAGATCGGCGGCCGGCTGGCCGCGGTGGTCGGCGACGAGCCCGTGATGCGCGCCCGTCTGTACACCCGCGCCGGCGACGCTGCCTGGTCACAAACCGACCTCTTCGACACCGTCGCACCGCGCCTGGAAGGCTTTGCCGAGCCGACACGGTTCCACTTCTGACCACGCGCCCGCTCCTGCCAGCGCCCACCACGTGCCCCCGAGCCCCTACACCACCTGCCGTTCGTCGCCCGCCAGCGGGCGCCGGGCGCCTGCCGGCTGCAGGTCGTCGCAAGACGACGGCGGCCGCAGCCCCACCGCCGCTATAACCTCGCCGGTCATCATGCCGCCGGGCCGGCGCACCGCGCCACCGGCCGCGGCATTCTCCAATCACGTCCAAGGAACCCGCATGCGTCTGCCCCCCTCCCCCCGGCCCGCCACCCTGGCTGCCGTGCTGCTGATGGCCTTGCCGGCCTGCACCTGGGCGCAGAGCCTGCAGGAACTCTACGACGCCGCGCGCACCTACGACGCCACCTACCTGGCCGCCAGGGCGAATGCCGCGTCGGTGGAGTACCGCGCAGCGCAGAGCGAGGCGTTGATGCGGCCCTCGCTGGTGGCCACCGCCGGCGCCAGCACGACGCAGACCGACCCGCCCAACATCGGTGTCAAAGGCACGAACACCGTGCAAGGCGCACTCAACGGCCGCATTCCGCTGTTCAACCGCGCCAATGGCGCCACCATCGAGCAGGCGCGCAAGCTGCTGTTCACGGCCCAGGCCGACCTCGACACGGCCGAACAGGACCTCATCGTGCGTGTGGCGCAGGCCTACTTCGACGTGCTGGCGGCACAGGACACGCTGGCCACCACGCGCGCCAACAAGGCCGCGACGTCGGAACAGCTGGCCTCGGCCCGGCGCAACTTCGAAGTCGGCACCGCGACCATCACCGACACGCGTGAAGCGCAGGCGCGTTTCGACCTCGGCACCTTCCAGGAACTGGCCGCCGAGAACGACCTGCGCACCAAGCGCCTGGCGCTGGACACGCTGGTCGGCCGCGGCGCCGTCGAACCCAAGCCGCTGCTGGTGCCCGTGGTGCTGCCGTCGCCGCTGCCGGCCAACCCCGAGGAATGGGTGACGCTGGCCGACCAGGGCCACCCGGCCGTGCGCCGTGCGCGCATAGCCCTGGAAGTGGCGCAGCTGGAAACCACCAAGGCACGCGCAGGCCACAGCCCCACCGTCGACGCCGTGGGCTCGCTGTCGGCCGGCGACAGCCGCGGCAGCCTGCCGGCGCTGAACCGCACCACCGGCACCAGCGCGGTGGCCAGTCTGGGCGTGCAGCTGAACTGGCCCCTGTACACCGGCGGTGCGACGCAGAACCGCATCAAGGAAACGCTGCTGCTGGAAGAGAAGTCGCGCAACGACCTCGAGGCCGCGCGCCGCACCGTCGTGCAAGGCACACGCGCGACCTTCTTCGGCGTGCAGTCGGGGCTGTCGCAGGTGAAGGCACTGGAAGCCGCCGAGTCGTCGAGCCAGCTCGCACTGGAAGCCACGCAGCTGGGCTACAGGGTCGGCGTGCGTGTCAACCTGGACGTGCTGAACGCGCAGCTGCAACTCTTCCAGACGCGGCGCGACCTGGCCAGGGCGCGCTACGACGTGCTGGTGGGCAGCCTGAGGCTGCGCCAGGCCGCGGGGCAGCTCAGCGCGGCCGACCTCGACAGCATCAACCGTCTGCTGGCGAAGTGAGGCGCTGAGCGGCGACGGGCAGCAGCGCCAGCACGGCCTGCGCCATGCGCGCGGCCGCGCCGCGGTGCTGGGCGGCGAAGTCGCGCGCCGCCGCGGCCATGGCCGCCTTCGCCACCGCGTCGAGCGCGAGTACGGCGGCGCGCTGCACGGCGGCGTCGACGTCCGCCACACGCTCGGCGGCCCCCGCGGCCAGCGACAGTTCGGCGGCCAGCGCGAAGTTGAAGGTGTGCGGGCCCATCAGCAGCGGGCAGCCGCAGGCCGCGGCCTCGATCAGGTTCTGCCCGCCCAGCGGGGCGAAGCTGCCACCCAGCAGCGCGACATCGGCGGCGGCGTAGTACAGCGCCATCTCGCCCAGGCTGTCGCCCAGCCAGACCTCGGCCGCGGCGGCTTCGCCCGGCGGCCGTGTGGCCCAGCTGCTGCGGCGCTGCAGCGTGAAGCCGGCTTCGGTCACCCGTGCGGCCACCTCGTCGAAACGCTGCGGGTGACGCGGCACCAGCAGCAGCAACGGGCGCGGCGCCGGCAACCGGGCCCAGGCGCGCAGCAGCGGGGCCTCCTCGCCCTCGCGGGTGCTGGCGGCCAGCACCACGGGCCTGTCGATTTCACCCCGCCACTGCCCGCCGCGTGCCAGCAGGCCCTCGTCGGGTGTGAGGTCGAACTTCAGATTGCCCATCACCGCCACGCCACGCGCGCCGGCTGCGCGGAAGCGTTCTGCGTCGGCCTCGGTCTGCGCCAGCACGCGCGTGAAGCGCGCCAGCGCCGGGTGCAGCAGCACACGCAGCCGCCAGCCCTTCGCCGCGCTGCGCGCCGACAGGCGCGCGTTGGCCAGCACCAGGGGTACGGCCGCGGCCTCGGCTTCGGCCAGCAGCGCAGGCCAGACCTCGGTCTCCATCAGCACACCCGCCGCCGGTTGGTGGGCCTGCAGGAAACGGCGCACGGCGCCGGGGGTGTCGTAGGGCAGCCAGGCCTGCGCGTCGCCTGGCTGCAGCAGCCTGGCACCGGCCTCGCGGCCGGTCGCCGTGCCGTGTGTCAGCAGCAGGCGCAAGCCGGGGCGCTGCGCGCGCAGCGCGGCGATCAGCGGCGCGGCGGCATGCGTCTCGCCCAGCGACACGGCGTGCAGCCAGAGCCGGCCCGTCGGTGTGCCTCGCGCCGCGTGGCCCAGGCGTTCGCCCCAGAACTGCCGGTAGGCCGCCTCACGCCGGCCGCGCCACCACAGCCGGGCATAGAAGAGCGGCGTGGCCGCACGCAGCAGCAGCATGTAGGCGCCGCGGGCGAGCGCTTCCTTCACCGCCCGCGCGTCTTCAATGCGCCGACGCGGTCACCTTCGCGTCGGGCTTGACACTGCGCAGCACGTCCATGAACTGCGCCTCGATGCGGAGCAGCGCCTGGGGCGTGTGGCCCTCGAAGCGCAGCACCAGCACCGGCGTGGTGTTGCTGCCGCGGATGAGGCCGAAGCCGTCGGCGAAGTCGACGCGCAAGCCGTCGATGGTGCCGATCTCGCCACCCTCGAACTTCAGCCGTCCGTCGGCCGCGCGCGCCAGCAGTTCGGCCACCACCGCATGGTGTTCACCCTCGGCACAGGGCACGTTCAGTTCGGGCGTGGAATAGCTGGTCGGCAGCGCGTCGAGCTCGGCACTCGGGTTCTTGCTGCGCGACAGGATCTCGAGCAGGCGCGCCGCGGTGTACATCGCGTCGTCGAAGCCGTACCAGCGTTCGCCGAAGAAGAGGTGCCCGCTCATCTCGCCGGCAAACGGCGCGCCGGTCTCCTTCAGCTTGGCCTTGATCAGCGAGTGCCCTGTCTTCCACATCAGCGGCTTGCCGCCGGCCTTGCGGATGGCCACCGGCAGGCGCTGGCTGCACTTGACGTCGAAGATGATGGTCGCGCCCTTGTTGCGCTTGAGGATGTCGCGGGCGAAGAACATCACCTGGCGGTCGGGGTAGATGATGTTGCCACCCTTGGTGACGACGCCCAGCCGGTCGCCGTCGCCATCGAAGGCCAGGCCGAGTTCGGCATCGGTGGCGTTCACCACCTTGATGAGGTCGGCCAGGTTCTCGGGCTTGCTCGGGTCGGGGTGGTGGTTGGGGAAGTCGCCGTCGACCTTGCTGTACAGGTCGATGACCTCGCAGCCCAGCGCACGCAGGATGGCCGGTGCGCTGGCGCCAGGGATGCCGTTGCCGCTGTCGACGACGATCTTCATCGGCCGCGCCAGCTTGCAGTCGTCGACGATGCGCGCCGTGTACTCGGCCAGGATGTCGAGCTTGGCGCTGCGGCCGCGCTTGGCGGTGTAGGTCTCGGTCTCGATGCGCTGGCGCAGCT
>JAURZK010000145.1 GCA_030653505.1 Rubrivivax sp. | reverse complement strand
TGCTGACCTTCTTCTACCGCCAGATGCCGGTGCTGGTCGAGCGCGGCCACATCTACATCGCGCAGCCGCCGCTGTACAAGGTGAAGCTGGGCAAGCACGAGGAATACCTGAAGGACGGCCCGGCGCTCGACGCCTTCCTGCTGAACGTGGCGCTGGATGGCGCAGCCATCCACCCCGATGGCATCGGCGCCAGCACCGGGCCCGGCGGCGCCACCGAGGATGGCCGCCCCGCCTTGCAGGGCCCCACGCTGGAAGCCCTGGCGCGCAGCTACCTGGTGGCCAACGCCGTGACCGAACGCCTGAGCAACTGGATGGACGTGAATGCCGTGCGCGCCATCGCCAGTGGCCTGACGCTGGACCTGGACAGCGCAGGCGCAGCCGAGGCCAGCGCCGTGGCCCTGCAGGCGGCTTTGAAGGACGCCATGGTCAGCGCCGAGTTCGATGCACGCAGCGACAAGCACCTGCTGCGCATCAGCCGGCGCCACCACGGCAACATCAAGAGCAGCGTCATCACGCAGGACTTCGTGCACGGCGCCGACTACGCCGCACTGGCCGGTGCCGGCACGTCCTTCCTGGGCCTGCTGGGCCCCGAGGCCGTGGTGCGCCGCGGCGAAGGCGAGAAGATGAAGGAACTGAAGGTGGCCGACTTCCGCGCCGCGATGGGCTGGTTGATGGGCCAGGCCGAAAGCGCGGTGGGCCGGCAGCGCTACAAGGGCCTGGGTGAAATGAACCCAGAGCAGTTGTGGGAAACGACGATGGACCCCACCGTGCGCCGGTTGCTGAAGGTGCAGATCGACGACGCCATCGAGGCCGACCGCGTCTTCACGATGTTGATGGGCGACGAGGTGGAGCCCCGGCGCGAGTTCATCGAGAGCAATGCGCTGCGGGCGGCGAACATCGATGCCTGAAGAAGAGTAACCGGCCGCAGGGCGCCGTTCCGGGCCACGCCTGGCCTGCGACCCACTCAGCAGGTGTTGCACGTGACGTCGCGCGGCTGCACGGCCCCCCGCCGGGCGCGCACGGGCTAGGGATTGCCGATGCCTGCCGGCGGGCAAATGCTGCGCAGCCCCCTGCACGGTGTTCGTCCGCATCGATGATTTCCACCCCACGTCCGGCCACCGGCCCCGCGAGGCCCAGTCCCCAACTGCTGGGACGCAGCCTGGTGATGGTGGCTCTGCGCGAGCAGCTGGACCGCATCGCCCGCAGCAGTGCCACGGTGCTGGTCACCGGCGAGACCGGCACCGGCAAGGACATGGTGGCGCGTTACCTGCACGCCAAGAGCCCGCGGCGCGACCAGCCCTTCGTGGCTCTCAATTGCGCCGCCTTGCCTGAAGCGCTGATCGAGAGTGAACTCTTCGGCCACGCGCGCGGCGCCTTCACCGGCGCCCATGCCGCCTACCCGGGCAAGATCCGCCTGGCCGCCGGCGGCACGCTGGTCCTCGACGAGATCGGCGACATGGCGACGCAGGCCCAGGCCCGGCTGCTGCGCTTCCTGGAAACCGGTGAGGTCTTCAGCGTCGGCGGCCTGCGCACCGATGTCGTCGACGTGCGTGTCGTCGCCGCCACCCACCAGGACCTGGCCGCCCGTGTGCAGGCGGGCCTTTTCCGCAAGGACGTGTATTACCGCCTGAACATTGCCCGCGTCGAGCTGCTGCCGCTGTGCGCACGCCGCGGCGACCTCGACGAGCTCATCGGGCACTTCCTGGCCGAGGTCACGCAGCGCCATGCCTTGCACGTGCAAGGCATCAGCGAGCCCGCGCACCGCGCGCTGCTGCGTTACGCCTGGCCGGGCAATATCCGAGAGCTGAAGAACGTGCTCGAGTCGGCCGCGCTGCAGGCGGACGGCGGGGCGCTGCACGCGCGCCACCTGCCGACCTACGTCACCGCGCACACGGCACCACCGCAGCCGGTGGATGAACGTGCGCTGCTGCTGGCGGCCCTGCACCAGACGAAGTGGAACAAGTCGGCGGCAGCGGCGCAACTGCACTGGTCGCGCATGACGCTGTACCGCAAGCTCAGCAAGTACGCGCTGCACGAGCCGCCCGGCGCGAACTGAGCCAGGCCAGGCGCCGCTACACACGGCCGGCAACCCGGCCCTGCGGGTGAGCCCGCTCGGCCGGCCTCGTGGCCTGGTGTCACAGGCACTGTCACGGCGGGGGGGCGCGCAAGCCAGGCCGCTCACGAGGCAGGCCAGGCCAGCGCACTGTCACAGGCCATGTCACCGGTGTTGTCACGCCGGCTCTTGCCGCATGCAGGTCGGGTCGAAAAACCCTCGCTGCGACAACAACTTAGGTAGACGCCCGCGACAAGCCAGGGCACGGCACGGTGTTTGCAATCCGGGCTGTAGCCGCACCACGCCCCGCTGCCCTGACACCCCACCACCCCGCATGGACCCGTACGCCGCCGAACTCGCTGCCGCCGCAGGTGCCCCCCAGGAACGCCGTTATGCCAACCACCTGCGTGTGGGCTTCAACCGGCTCGAGTTCCTGCTCGACTTTGCCCAGGTCTACGACGGCAGCGCCGAGTTCGTGCACGCCCAGCTGGTGGCGGCACCTGCGCATGTCAAGCAGTTCGCCAGCCTGATGCAGGGCTGCATCAACGACTACGAAACCCGTTACGGCGTGATCGCGCTCGACGGCCCCGGCGGCGAAGGCTGAGCGTGGCCGGCTTTCGCAGTGTCTCGGCCACCGGGCGCAGCCTCCGCCGCCTGCTGGAGCTGCGCTTCCGCGACGACGAGCCCATCACCGGCACGCCCACCAGCGTGGCCATCGTGCGCACCGAGGATTTCGAGTCCAGCAACCTGCCGCTGCTGGTGGCGCGGCCGGCGCTGACGATCTTCCTGTACCGCGTCGACTTCAACAAGACGATGCGCGCTGCCTGGTCGGGCGTGGGCCTGAACGACGGCCGTTCGCACCTGGCGCTGGACCTGCACTTCCTCATCACCGCCTGGGCCAACAACGCCGAGAACGAACACCTGATCCTGGGCCGCGCGCTGCAAGCCATCGAGGACACGCCCATCCTGGCCGGCCCGCTGCTGATGCAGGCCAGCGACTGGGCGCCCAACGAATCCCTGCAGCTCGTGCTGGAGGACATCGACACCGAATCGCTGATGCGCATCTTCGACTCGCTGCCAGTGGACTACCGCCTGTCGGTGCCCTACGTGGCCCGCGTGACACGCATCGACGGCCGGCGCCTGCCCGTCGACCAGCGCGACCCCGACGTGGTCACTGCGCTCACTGGAGCGCTGCCGGCATGAACACGGTGCTGCCCTCGCGTTACAGCGAAAGCGCGCACCGCCTGGCGCTGGGCGTCGAGGCCATCGACGCCGCACGCGAGCAGCCCCTGCTGACGCCGGTGATGCTGACCCACGACGACGCGCCGCTGGGCAACCCCCGCCAGCCTTTCTTGCGCCACGCCAGCAACCGCCAGGCCCTTCTCTACGACGCCTACTACGCGCCGCAGGCGCGCACGGTGACGCTGCGCCTGTTCGACCAGGTTGAGTCACTCTACTCACCCGACGCCGACCGCCGCCGCTTCGTGCCGCGGCGGCTGCAGATCAGCCTGCCCACGCTGGCCGCGGCCGAAGCCGCCGCACCGGCCGCACGTGGCTGCCGGCCGCACCTGTTCCCGGCCGCGGCCTATCCGATCAGCCAGACCGTGACCGGCCTGCGTGCACACGTGATGCGCGCCGCCGCGGGGGCACCGCCGCTGCCACAGCAGCGCCCCGCTCGCTGGGCGCGGGTGTGGGCCACGGTGCCCTCGGGCCAGCCGCTGCTGACCCAGTCCGCCGTGGTGGCGCGTGCCATGTGCGACGAACGCGGCGAGTTCCTGCTCATCGTGCGCCACGACCCCGCCGCGCTGGGCGTGGGCAGCCTGCTCAGCGTGCGCTTGCGGGTGTTTGCCGCCGCCGAAGCCCAGCCGCCCAACGTCTCGCTGCCGGGCCTGGACCCGCTCTGGGACGCGCCCATCGAAACCCCCGCCAGCCTGGCCGACACCGACCCCGTGCTGCGCGGCGAGGCCCTGCCCGCCGGCTACGCCCAGGTGGGCGAACGGGTGGTCAACCTTCCCCTGGGCCGCCTGCTGCGCGGCCAACCCGTGTTGTTGATCTAGCCCCCAGGGCCCGTTCCACAGAAAGGAAGCTTCCATGCCCGAATACCTTTCCCCCGGCGTGTACGTTGAAGAGGTCAGCTTCCGCGCCAAGAGCCTGGAGGGCGTGCCCACCAGCACCACCGGCATGACCGGGCTGACACGCTATGGGCCGGTGTGGTACCGGCGGGGGCCGTCGAGCAACGCACCGCGGCTGATCACCAGCTTCACCGAATTCGAGCGTGTCTACGGCGGGCTGGAGCCGACGCGGCCCGACAACGAAGAGCGCATCAACTACCTGGCACACGCGGCGCGCGCGTTCTTCCTCAACGGCGGCCAGCGGCTGTACGTGTCGCGCGTGTTCGTGCAGAACAACCCCGCCACCGACTACGACGGCTGCGCCCGCCGCGCCGTCACGCTCGCCGGCGGCGGCACCGCCACCTGGCGCGCGCGCTGGCCGGGTGTCATGGGGCAGGTGCACGTGGCCTGCGAGGTGCTGCGCTCGAAGAACCTGGGCTTCGACCCCGGCAACGGCGTGCTGCAGGTCAAGCGGGCCCGACACGGCGCCGTGGTCGAGATCATCCCCGCCGCCGGCCCCATACCCATAGGCAACGCCGCACCCAGCCTGGCCCAGACGGCCGTGGTGCAGGTCGACGCCGCCGGTGTGCAGACCTTCGTGCGCAATGCCGCGCCCGTGGTGCCCGCGCTCACCGACACCGTGCAGCTGCTGGAACTGCGCGTGCGCGTGACGGTGGACGACGAACGCATCGACGTGCACGACGAACTGGCCACCCACCCCGACCAGAAGCGCTGCATCGGCAAGATCCTGCAGCTCGACGACCCCGAGGATGAAAACGCCGCCGTCTGGCTCGACTGGGACCCGGAGCCGCCCGCCGACCCCGAGCCGCTGTTCCTGCCCGCGCGCCTGCTGGCCGCGCTGCACGGCAACCCCAGCCCGCGGCTGAGCACGTCCGACGACGGCGCGATGCCCGACGACGTGGCTTTCGCCGGCCGCGAGGCCGACCTCGACGACACCACGATGACCGCCACCGGCCTGGCCGCCCTGGGCGACATCGACGACATCGCCATCGTGGCGCTGCCCGACAGCGGCGACATGGTCGACACCGACACGTCGTTCGCCACCGCGAGCGCACTGGTCGGCCACGCCGAACGCCTGCGCTACCGCATTGCCGTGGTCGACGCGCCGCGGCAGTCGTCGATGAACGAGATACGCAATTTCCGCGGCCGCTTCGACAGCAAGTACGCGGCCATGTACCACCCGTGGATCGAGATCCTCGACCCCACCGAACGTGCCAGCCAGGGTGCGCCGCAGAAGCGCCTGCTGCTGCCGCCCAGCGGCTTCGTCACCGGCATCTACGCGCGCAGCGACATCGAACGTGGTGTGCACAAGGCACCGGCCAACGAGGTGGTGCGCGGGCTCACGCGCTTCGAGATGAACATCAACAAGGGCCGCAACGACGTGCTCAACCCCGAGGGCGTGAACTGCCTGCGTTTCTTCGACGGCCGCGGCAACCGCGTCTGGGGCGCACGCACCATGAGCAGCGACCCCGAGTGGAAGTACGTCAACGTGCGGCGCCTGTTCATCTACCTCGAGCACACGCTCGACAAGGGCACGCAGTGGGCCGTGTTCGAGCCCAACAACGAAAGGCTGTGGGCCAACGTGCGGCGCATGGTCGAGGACTTTCTCTACGTGCTGTGGCGCGACGGTGCGCTGCTCGGCGAGAAGCCCGAGCAGGCCTACTTCGTGCGCTGCGACCGCACCACCATGAGCCAGAACGACCTCGACAACGGCCGCATGATTTGCCTCGTGGGCGTGGCGCCGGTGAAGCCGGCCGAGTTCGTGATCTTCCGCGTCGGCCAGTGGACGGCCGACGTGAAGAGCTGAATCAGGAGCACTGAACCATGGCCACCTTCAGAGACAACCCCTACGGCGCCTTCAACTACCTGGTGTCGCTGGGCGTGGGCGACGAGTCGACCGTCGTCGCCGGCTTTTCCGATGTCAGCGGCCTGGGCTCGGAGATCAACTATTCCGAGTACCGCAGCGGCAACGAAAAGACGAACACGGTACGCAAGGTCGCGAACACCTTCAAGAACGACGACATCACGCTCAAGCGCGGGCTCATCGGCTCGACCGACCTATTCCAGTGGGTCAAGCAGGTGCGCGAGGGCGGCCACGAGCGCCGCACCGTGACCATCACCCTGCTCGACGAAGCGCGCCAGCCGGTGCTGACCTTCAAGCTGCGCAACGCCCAGCCCAAGAAGTGGGTCGGCCCCACGCTCGCGGCCAAGGGCGGCGGCGAGGTGGCGATGGAGGAGCTGCACCTGGTGCACGAAGGCGTCGAGGTCGAGTGAGCGACGGCGCCTGGCCCTGACCCATGCCCGCACTGCCACGCATCGCGCTCGGCGCGCCCGGCGTCTACACGCTGCCGCCCGAGCCCATCCGCCGCCTCACCGGCGTGCGGCTGGACGCCTGCGCCTTCGTCGGCGTGGCACCACGCGGCCCCTGCCGGGTGCCGGTGGTCGACGCCACGGCCGCGCACAGCGACGACTGGCGCATGTGCGACCCGATGCGGCCGCGCCTGCGCACCGTCGCCGTGCCGGTGGACAGCTTCGACGCCTACCGCCGCCAGTTCGGCGGCTTCGAAGGCCCGGGCCTGCTGCCCTATGCGGTGGCGAGCTTCTTCGAACAAGGCGGGCGCGAAGCCTGGGTGCTGCGCATCGTGCACGACCATGGCAGCGCCGTGCTCGATGCCGGCGGCGTGGCCAGTGCCGTGATTGGCGGCGTGGTGGGCAGCCCGCTGCTGCGTGCGCGCAACGAGGGCAGCTGGGGCGATGCGCTGCGCGTGCAACTTGGTTTCCAGACCAGGGCGCTGCTGGCCACGCCGCTGCCGCCGTCGACAGCCTCACTGCGCCTGGGTGGCGGCCAGCGGCTGGACGCCGGCGCCCTGCTGCGCCTGCGCCTGGCCGACGGCAGCCATGTGCTGCGCTTCGTGGCGCGCGTCGAACGTGTCGGCGACACGACGCGGCCCACGCGGTGGTTGCGCGCCGTGCTCGAAGCCGCCACGCCGGCCGCCATCGAAGCCGCCGAACTCGTGGAAGCCACGCTGGCGGTGCAGGACGGCCAGAGCAGCACCGAAAACCACGCCGGCCTGGGCCTGCACGTCGACCACCCGCGCTGGCTGGCGACCGTGCTGTGCCGTGAATCCGAACTGCTGTGGCCCGACTTCGCCTGGGCGGGCGACCGCCTGCTGCCCGCGGCCGTGTTGCGCCTGTCGCAGGTGCATGCGGCCACGCCCTTCAGCGGCGGCGAGGACCGCTGGGCCACCCTGGCCCACGCCGACTTCTTCGACGCCGCCTGGGACGCGCTGGCCGACACGCCGGCCGCGGGCCTGCAGGCCGTGGTGGGTGTCGACGCCATCACGCAGATCGTGCTGCCCGACCTCTACCAGGCGCAGCCGCTACCGCCGCAGGCCGAGGTGCGCGATGTGTCGCTCGCCGGCGCGGCCTTTGCCCCCTGCGTCGAGCTGCCCGCGGCGCCGCCCACGCCCGCCAACACGACCGAACTGCCCGGTCTGGCGCTGGACCCCACCGACCCCGTCGGCCTGGCGCGCATCGTCGAGCTGTTGCAGCGTGTGCAGACCTTTGTCGAGACCACACGCGACCACATCGCCCTGCTGGACATGCCGCCGCGCCTCAAGCCGCAGCAACTGCTGGCGCTTCGGGCCCAGTTCGACAGCGCCTGGTGCGCGCTCTACCACCCCTGGCTGGCGGTGGCGCGCGCCGACGACACACGCGACGCACTGGTCGCCTTGCCACCCAGCGCCGCCGCGGCCGGCATCGTTGCCGCCACCGAACTGGCTCTCGGCGTGCCGCACGGCCCGGCCAACCGCATCGTGCAGGGGGCGCTCAAACCGCTGCAGGTGGTGGACCCGGCCGAACATGCCCGGCTGCACCCGCAGGGCGTGAATGTGTTCGTGCAGGACAGCACCGGGGTGCGCCTGACGGCGGCACGCACGTTGTCGCTGGACCCCGCCTGGCGTCAGCTGTCGGTGCGCCGCCTGGTGCTGATGCTGCGCCGCACGCTGCTGCGGCAGATGCAGTGGGCAGCCTTCGAGCCGCACACGGCGGCGCTGCGGCGGCAGCTCGTCCACCTCTGCACGGCGCTGCTGCGCCGCCTCTACCGGCTGGGCGCCTTCAGCGGCGCCAGCGAAGAACAGGCCTTCTTCGTGCGCTGCGACGACACGCTGAACCCGCCGAATGCCGTCGACAACGGCCGGCTGCTGGCGCACATCGGCATCGCCCCGGCCGAGCCGCTGGAGTTCATCGTGCTGCAGTTCGCGCGCAGCGGCGACGGCACCTTGACGCTGGAGGCCGCGTGAACGACGACGACCGTTTCCTGCGTGCCTGGCGCTTCAAGCTCACGCTGCGCCGCAGCCCCGACGAAGCCGGCGGCCAGCAGCCCACCGGCGAAGCCAACGTGGCCGAGCAGTCCGCCGGCGGCGCCGAACTCACCGACGGTGCCTTCCAGGACGTGAGCGGCCTGGAGGTCGAGCTCGACATCACCGAACAGCCCGAAGGCGGCCGCAACGACGGCGTCATCTGCCACGTGGGGCGCGCCAAGTTCGTGCCGCTGGTGCTCAAACGCGGCATGTTCCACAGCGCTGACGGCCAGCTGGACCGCCAGGTCTGGACCTGGCTGCAGAGCATCGCCGCCGGCACGCGGCCCATCCCGCGTTACGACGGGCTGGTCGAGGTGCTGGGTGGCAACGGCCAGGACGTGGTGGCCACCTGGGAGTTCGAGCGCGGCGTGCCGGCACGTGTGCGCGGGCCCGAGCTGAACGCCCGCACGGGCGAGATCGCCATCGAAGAGCTGCACATCGCGCACGAAGGCCTGCGCCTGGTCTGAACACCCCCGAGCGACCCCCACCATGCCCCAGCTCAGCAAGGCCACGCTGCAGGAGATCGACAACGCCAACCAGCCACGCGCCGACCGGCCGGCGGTGGCGGTGCAGTTCAACCCGGCGTCGCTGCGCCTGCAGTTCACGAACCAGAGCGAAGGGGGTCGCAGCGCCGGCCGCCAGGCGCAGCAGCACACCGGCAACAGCTCGGTCACGTTGACGGTGGAACTGGTCTTCGACACCGCCGACGAAGGCAGCACCGCGTCGCCACGGTCGGTGCTGGAACGCACACGCGAGGTCGAGACCTTCATCAAGCCGCAGGGCGGCGCGCTGCGCAACCAGGCGCCGCCGCGGCTGCGTTTCCACTGGGGCGACATCATCGTGGACGGTGTGCTCGAGTCGCTGTCGATCGACATCGACCACTTTGCGCACACCGGCACACCGCTGCGCGCCAAGGCTTCGCTCAGCATCAAGGGCCAGGACCCGGAACGCCAGGCCAACCGCAGCGGCGCAGGGGCCAACACCGCCGTGGGGCAGCCGGCCTCCGGCGTGCCGCCGGCGCCCGCTGCGCCCGGCGCCGGCATGGCGGCAGGCCTGGCCGCGGGCATCGGCGCCGGGCTGCGATCCCTGGCCTCTGCCAGCAGCGTGGCGCAGGCGCTCGAAGGCGAGAGCCTGGCGCAGATGGCACTGCGCAACGGCCTGCCACCCGAGGCCTGGCGCGCGCTGGGCGCCGGCGTTGCCGACCCCACGCGGCTGCCCGCCGGGCGCGAGGTTGCGCTGCCCGGCGCCGCACAGGCGGGCAACGGCGCGGGCGCGGCGCAAGGCGTGCAGTCGGGCACCCAGGGTGCCGCAGCGCCCACCGCTGCGCAGCGCGTGGGCCTGGGCGACAGCACCCCACCTGGCAGCAGCGCCGCGCTGCAACGCGGTTACGCCATGGCCGCTGCAGGCGGCCTGGGCGCAGCGCTGGAAACGGTGCGGGCCGACACCGGCGCGGCCGCCGCCACGCGCGCCCGTCGCAGCTTCGAAGGCGCCGGCGGCTCCACCGCCGCCAGCGTCGACGCGCTGAGCGCCGCTGCGACCACCCCGGGCCAGCGCCAGCAAGTGTTCTCGCTGCGCGCCGACCCGCGGGCACAGGCCTACGGCCGCAACGTGCCATTGCGTGACCGCGTTGGCGTTGCGCAGGACGAACGTGCCAACCTGCTGGCCGGCCAGGCCGTGCTGCGGCGCCAGAACACACCCGTGCCACCCACCACCAGCGACCCGGGTGTGCCCGGCTGGGTGGCGCTGCCCGCGGCCACCGACGTCCTGGCGCCGCGCCTGCACGGACGCGACTGCCGCTGCGGCTGCCGCTGAGACCCTACGCCACAGGACATGCCGCCATGGCCATCCAGATCGACGAGATCCAGACCCAAGTGGAAGTGCAGGACCGCAAGCCCGGGCCGGCCAGTGCAACGCCCGCCAGGCCCTGGCAGCAGCAGGAGACCTGGTTACGCGTGCAGCAGCGCTGCCTGGTCGATACCGCACGCACCGCGGCCAGCGGCAACGACACCGGCGACGCCTGACAGCGCCGCCCCACGAGACCGGCGATGGCCATCACACCCGAGCTCTACGGTTCCAGCGCCCCCGTGCTGCACGTGGAAGGCGAGCGCATGGCCGCGCTGGCGCGCGACCTGTTGCGTCTGGAAGTCACCGAGGACACGCAGGGCATGAAGCGCCTGGCCATGCGCTTCACGGCCTGGGGCGCGGGTGCCAGCGGCACCGACGCCGACTGGCTGCATCTGGACGGCCAGGCGCTGGACTTCGGCAAGCGCATCGAGGTCTCGCTGGGCGCAGCGGCCGACGCACGCACGGTCTTCAACGGGCGCATCAGCGCGCTCGAGACCGAGATCCGCGAGGGCATCGAGCCGCAGCTGCTGGTGTTTGCCGAAGACGCGCTGATGCCGCTGCGCTGGATGCAGCGCTGCAAGACCTGGGAGGACAGCAGCGACGCCGACATCGTGCGTTTCCTGGCCGGCGAACACGGCCTGACCCCCGAGATCGACGCCGACGGCCCCACCCACGCGGTGGTGCAGCAGTGGAACCAGAGCGACCTGGCCTTCCTGCGCGAACGTGCACGGCTGCTGCAGGCGGAGCTCTGGGTCGACGGCGAGACGCTGCACTTCGCCACGCGCGAACGCCGGCCGGCGCCCGAGATCACGCTCGTCAACGGCAATACCCGCGGCGGGCAGGCCGGCAACAAGCTGCTGATGCTGAACGCCCGCGCCGACCTGGCGCACCAGCGCAGCGAAGTGCACGTGGGCGGCTATGACGTGTCGGCGCGCGAGGCCATCGACGAAAGCGCTGCCGCCGACGTGGTGCGCGCCGAAGCCGGCCCGGGACGGCTGGGCGCCGAACTGCTGGGCCAGGCCTTCAGCAGCTTCAAGGGCCACCGCCTGCGCGAAGTGCCGCTGGGCAGCGAAGCCGCGCGCAGCTGGGCGCGTGCCGAACTGCTGCGCCGCGCGCGCGGCTTCGTGCGCATACAGGGCCAGACCAACGGCTCGCCCGACCTGGTGGTGGGCGCCAGCCTCACGCTGGAAGGCGTGGGCCCGATGTTCGGCGGCGGCCGCTACCGCGTGACGCAGCTCGTGCACAGCTACGACCTCACGCACGGCCACCGCACGGCCTTCCAGGCCGAGCGGCCGAACCTGGAGCTGCAGTGAGCGGCAGCCCCGACAGCCACGACGGCGGCACGGCGTCGCGTCGCCTGTTCGGCCTCTATCCGGCGCTGGTGACCAACATCGTCGACCCGCTCGCCCAGGGCCGTGTGCAGGTGGCCTTCCCGTGGCTGGGCGAGGTGGGCGTCGACGTGCGCGCCTGGGCGCGCCTGGTGTCGCTGTACGCCGACGACGACCAGGGCTGGCAGATCCTGCCCGAGGTGGACAGCGAGGTCGTCGTCGGTTTCGAGGCCGGCGCCATCGAACGGCCCTATGTCGTGGGCGCGGTGTGGAACGGGCGCGAAGCGCTGCCGCAAACCGCCGAGGCCGCCAACAACCGCCGCCTGCTCAAGACACGTTCGGGCACGCTGCTGGAGTTCGACGACAGCGCCGGCGCCGCCAAGGTCACGCTGCGTTTGCAAAGCGGCCACCAACTGGTGCTGGACGACGCGGCACTGAGTGTCACGCTCAAGCACAGCAACGGCTGCGAGCTGGTGATGAACGCCGGCGGCCAGGTCAAGATCACCGCCAACAGCACGGTGGAGGTGACGGCGAGTGCCGTCAACGTGCACGCGCCCATGGTCACCTGCGACGGTGTGCTGCAGTGCCAGACGCTGATCACGCAGTCGGTGGTGTCGCCGATGTACACACCCGGGGCGGGCAACATATGGTGAGACCCTGCCACCACCCCTGGACGGTGACCGCGCCCTGGTACGACTGGGCGCAGGCCGGCGTGCCCGCCAGCGGGCGCGGCACGCGGCCGCTGATACAGAAGTTCGCCAGCGACAGGTTCATCGCCGAGTTCCTGAAGGAGCCGCAGCACTCGCTGCTGTTCGACAGCCGCGACGACGAACTGCACACGGCGCAGTTCGTGCAGGCCCAGCCAGGCCGTTTCGTCGGCAAGCTGGCGGCGTTGTTCCCGGCCAAGGACAACAAGGGCACACCCTTCAACACCGGCGACGCCACCGACACGCTGTTCAAGAGCCAGCTCGTGGGCACCGGGCTGCGCAAGCTCTACCTGCCCGGCCACGCGCGCCACTACCTGGTGGTCTGCGAACTGCATTGCGACGTGCCCGGCCTGCCGCCCCCCGGCCCCGACGCCGTGTGCCAGGCCGGCTTCGTCGTGCGCCGCCAGCGCCTGGGTTACGCACCGCAGTACCAGGCCGAGGCGCTGGGCCTGCTGCGCGCGGTGGTCGACGCCCAGCACACCCTGGCCGCGCTGCAGCTGCACGCGCCGCTGCGCCCCGGCCTGGCCGCGGTGCGTGCGTCGCGGCTGCTGCGCCTGGGCCGTCAGGGCACGCTGGAGCAGCAGCGCAGCAGCGCCCAGCAGGCGCTGGCCGACGCACGCGGCAAGCTCGAAGCGTGGCAGGTCGAGCGCGGTGTGCGGGCCTTCAAGGAAGGCTGGGCGGCGGGTGAACACGAAGGCACCGGCGAATGGCGCGAGCTGATCGACGACACACCGCAGCAGCTGGAAGAGAGCTGGGTGCGCCTGTTCCCGCTGGTGGCCGACCCGCGTGACCCGCGGCATTCGGCGCGCGGCCGGGCGCTCTTCTACGGCCTGGTGCCGACCTCGGCCTTCGAAACCACCGTCGGCGGCGAAGCCCGCTACGACGACCGCCACACCTACGAGCTGCGCTGCTTCTTCCGACAGCACGACTGCGATTGCCCCTACCCCGGGCTGAACAGCGACGCCCCCGACTGCGACGGCGAACTCGTCTGGAGCCTGCCCAGCGAGCCCTGGCGGCTGGCGCCGCAGTTCGACCTGGTGGGCACGTCGAACCGGCCGGTCACGGTGCAGATGCCCAACCTGGCCGAGCTCGCCGCGCAGGCCGCGACACGGCCCATCGGCCAGTTCTCGCCGGTGCGCTTCGTGCACCCGCAGCAGCTGCAGAGCAAGACCGACGGCAGCATCCCCAGCAGCGGCAGCATCGGCGGGCCGGCGATCTGCTTTTTCTCGATCCCGCTCATCACGATCGTCGCCAGCTTCGTGCTGAACCTCTTCCTGCCCATCGTGGTGCTGCTGTTCAACCTGTGGTTCCTGCTCGCCTTGCGCTTCTGCATCCCGCCCAGCTTCAGCATCGCCGGCGGCCTGCAGCTGGAACTGGCGGCGATACCGCCCAAGCTCGACGTCGACGCCGGGCTGGCGGTGGACGTGGACGCCGAGGGCTGGTCGTGGAACGGCAAGGACGGCACCCAGGTGCGCACAGAACTGGCCGACGAGATCGCGGCCACGCTGCACCAGAACACCGGCATCGCCCAGTCGAAGATCAGGAACCAGCTCGACCGCTACAGCAACGCGCCGCTCGTCACCCTGGGCAGCGTCAACGCCGAGAAATCGCAGCAGCAGCTGCAGCCCGACGGCAGCGCAAAGACCAGGCTGAACCCCACGGCATCGCTGCAGTTCCGGCCGATGCGCCTGAGCCAGTGGAAACACGAAAGGCACCTGCCCACCACGGGAGAGTTTTCATGAGCCTGGCGCGTGCCGTCTTCGGCCACGGCCTGGCCGTGCCGCTGCAGGCCACGCCGGCGGGCGCGCTGCCCACGGCCGGTGGGCCGGAAAAGGTGCGCCAGTCCATCGCCATCATCCTCGACACCGAACCCGGTGAACGGCTGATGCTGCCGCGCTTCGGCTGCGGGCTGCGGCGCTTCCTGATGCAGCCCAACACCGCCGCCACGCGTGCGGCCATGCAGCGCGAGGTCGAGACGGCGCTGCGCGCGTGGGAACCGCGCATCCGCCTGGAGCGTGTGGACGTGCTGCCCGGCGACGACCCCTCGCTGGTGCTGGTGCAGATCGACTACCAGCACCTGCGCGACGGCCGCCGCGACAACCTCGTCCACCCCTTCTACCTGGAGTAGGCCATGCCCCTGCCCAGCCCCATCCTCGACGACCGCAGCTACGCGCAGCTGGCTGCCGAGCTGAAGGCGCGCATACCGGTCTACAACCCCGAGTGGACCGACCACAACGCGTCCGACCCCGGCATCACGCTGCTGGAGCTGTTCGCCTTCCAGGCCGAGGGGCTGCTCTACCGCTTTAACCAGGTGCCCGAGGCCACCTACCTCGAATACCTGCGGCTGCTGCAGATACCGCTGCGACCGGCGCAACCCGCACGTGCGCTGCTGGCCTTCAGCACCGAGCTGGCCGCCGGCGTGCCGCTGCCGCGGCGCACGCTGGCCGCTGCCGGCAAGCTCGAGTTCACGACCCTGGACGAAGCGCATGCCTGGCCCATCAGCAGCGTGGCGGTGGGCCGGCTGCGGACCGAACTCAGGCCCGAGGACGCCGATGGCGAGGTGGCCGAGTTCATCGCCCGCACCGCCGACG
This sequence comes from Rubrivivax sp., assembly GCA_030653505.1. Classification (GTDB taxonomy): domain Bacteria; phylum Pseudomonadota; class Gammaproteobacteria; order Burkholderiales; family Burkholderiaceae_C; genus Rubrivivax. Next base: position 45,368 of record JAURZK010000145.1, on the reverse strand, counting down.
CCCTGCCCGCCGCACTGGCCGAAGCCAGCCGCCTGTACTACGAAACACGCCTGCTCGACCCCGCCGCACCTGGAGACGTTCTCGACCTGTCCAGCGCCGTCGACGGCATGCTGTGGATCGCGGTGCTGGCCGAGAGGGGCTTCGACAAGACGGCCTGGGACCGCGACAGCGGCGACGGCGCGCTCATCGACATCGGCTTCGAACCCGAAATGCCCACCGCCGCGCTGGACGACGCGCAGGCCTGCCCGGGGCTGAATGCCGCGGCAGGTGCGCCGCAGCTGCTGTGGCAGGTGTCGACACCACGGCCGCTGACCGCCGACGGCCAGCCGCAATGGGCCGCTCTGCGCATGGTGGCCGACAACACCCGCGGACTCGGCCAGGGTGGCACGCTGCGGCTGGAACTGCCACGCAAGTCGTCCGACATCGGCCTGCCCGTGGCTGACCCCGACCTCGCCGGCGCCGGCGACTTCCCGCCCACGCTGGACGACGACCGCCAGGCCAGGCTCGTGTGCTGGCTGCGCGTGGCACGCCGCAACGGCAGCCGCTTCGGCCGCATCCGGCTGGCGGCCGTGAACCTGGCGCGGGCCGAGCAGGCGCGCCTGGCCGAACCGCAGTACCTGGGTGACGGCAACGGCCAGCCCTCGCAGACCTTCGCGCTCACGCGCAAGCCGGTGCTGCCGGACATCGGCCACGACACGCTGCTGCTCGAGGTCGAAGAGAGCAGCGGCTGGAAACGCTGGGCCCGTGTCGACGACTTCTACGGCAGCCAGCGCGAATCGGCGCACTTCACGCTCGACCCGGAATCCGGCCTGGTGTGCTTCGGCGAAGGCGCCCGCGGCCGCGTGCCGCTGTGGGGCCAGCGCATCCGCGTGCGCGGCCACCGCTGGGGCGGCGGCGCCGCAGGCAACGTGCCGGCCGGCGCCATCAACAAGCTGCCCGCGCTGGCCACGGCGAAGGTGAGCAACCCGCTGCCGGCGGTGGGCGGCGCCGACGCCGAAGCGGTGGAAGAGGCGCTGGCGCGCATCCCGGGTGAGTTCCGCCGCCACGACCGCGCCGTGACGGCCAGCGACTTCCAGGAACTGGCGCGGCTGACCCCGGGTGTGCAGGTCGGCCGCGCCGAGTGCCTGCCACGTTTTCACCCGCGCACCCGCAGCACCGAGGCGGCGGGCGTGGTGACGGTGATGGTGTGGCCGCAGAACGACCCGCTGCACCCCGACGCGCCGTTGCCCGACGCACCGCTGCTGCGCGCGGTGTGCACGCAGCTCGACGCGCGGCGCCTCGTCACCACCGAGCTCTACGTCGTGGCCCCGGTGTACCGGCCGGTGGCGGTGTCGGTGGCGCTGCAGGTCAAGGAGGGCTATGGCATCGAAGCCGTGCGCCGCTGGGTCGAACTGGTGCTGCGCCAGTACCTGGCGCCGCTGCCGCCCTACGGCCCGGCGGGCCAGGGCTGGCCGCTGGGCCGGCGGGTGCACGGGCCCGAGCTCGAGGCCGCGGCGCTGCAGGTCGAAGGCGTGGAGTTCCTGCACGACCTGACCGTGGCCGGCTGGAACGGCAGCGCCTGGGTCGTCGGCCCGGTGCTGCTGCAAGCCTGGGAAGTGCCGGCCTTGAGCGCCGTCACGGTGGTCGACGGCCTGCCCCTGCCCGCCCCCGGCGCCGAACTCGACCCGACACCGCCCGAAGGCCTGCCGCTGCCCTTCCCGGTGCTGCGCGACGTCTGCTGACACCGGCCATCGAGACCGCATCATGCCCCTGCCCCCGGCCGCCCGCTTTGCGCTGATGCTCGGCGAGACCGCGTGGCAGCGCGCGGCCTTCGACGCCCATCTCGCGCTCGTCGACGGCGTGGTGCAACTGGCCTGGGACGAACGCTTCGAAGCCGTCGAAGGGGGTGGCGACCTGGGCGACGGCGTGCCTGCCGACACCGCCGGCGCCGGCCTGGCCTTCGACGTGCAATGCAGGCTGTACCACAGCGTGCCTGGCGAACAGCGTGTGCAGCGCTGGCTCTGGGACGCCTACGACCCGGCGCGGCCGCAGCACAGCGCGCCGCCGGCCGACCTGCTGCTGGCGAACCCCAGCGCGCCGCAGGTGCTGGGCGCCCTGCAGCGGCAGCACGCCGAGTTTGCGCCGCAGCTGGCCGGGGAGACGGCCGCCGCCTTCACCCCGCGTGCGCTGGCCTGCGACGACGACGGCCACCTCTACGTGCTGGACAGCACGGCGCGGCGGGTGTGGATCGTCGAGCTCGCGCAACGCCGTGTGCTGCGCGCCGAACCGGTGCCTGCCGACGCCGTGCACGTGACCTGGTTCAAGGGCTGGCTGTGGCTGCTGTGCGCCAGCGGCAGGGTGCACAGGCTGGCCGCGGCGCGGCCGCCACAAGCCGCACCGGCCGGCCTGGCCACGCAGGCGCTGGCGGGTGCCTCGCGACTGGCGTTTGCCGCAGACGGGCGCCTCTTCGTGCTGCTGCGCGCCCACCGGGTCGACGCCGCCTTGGCCCTGCTGGGCCGGCCCGGCCACTGGCTGGCCACGCCGCAGTGGCTGGGCCCGGGCAGCGGTGACAACCCCTTCGCGTTTGCATCAGGCCTGACCGTCAGCGGCTGCGGCGATCACCAGCATCTGGTGGTGGCGCGCCGGCGCGAGGAGCTCTTCACCCGGGTCTCGGTCGCCGCCGACGCCGCGCATGCGCTGGCCGAGCCGCTGGCCGCGCGCCACTACGACGGCATGGGCATCACCGCCACGCCCGATGGTCGCATCGTCTTCATGACCGCGCGCGGCCCGCGCCACGCCACCGCCGCGCGGCTGCACTACCACCCGCAGGGTCGTGTCGTCGGTTTCAGGCTCGACGCCGGCGAAGCCCAGGCCAGCGGCCAGGCGAGCTGGGGCCGCCTGCTGCTCGACGCCTGCCTGCCGCCCAACACCACCATCCGGCTGCATGCCATCGTCAGCGACGACGATCTCGAAGCGCCGCGCCTGCCACGCACACCGCCGGCGAACCAGGTGCTGGCTGCCATCGCGCAGCCCGAAGCGACGCCGCTGCCGTTGCTGGCCTGGATGCCCGACGACGGCGCCATCACGCAGACGCTGCACGCGCGCGGCGAAGGCAGCGAACAGCCGTGGTTGTATGCGCGTGAGGAAGTTGAACGTTTCGACACCTTCGAAGCCATCGCCCCGCCGACACCGGGCCGCTACCTGTGGCTGGTGTTCGTGCTGCAGGGCCATTCCCGCGCCACGCCCAAGCTGCGTGGTGTGCGCGCCGAACACCCGGCCCACGACTGGCTGCGCCGCCTGCCGCAGCTCTATTCGCGCCACGAAGGCATGCGCAGCTTCCTGCAGCGCCAGCTGGCGCCGCTGGCCGCGCTGGAAGACGAGCTGGCGGCACGAGCCGAACAGCGCCATGCGCTGCTCAAACCCTGCAGCACACCCGCCGCAGCGCTGCCGTGGCTGGCGAACTGGGTCGGGCTGGTGCTGGACGAACGCTGGAGCGACACCGCGCGGCGCAGCTTCGTGAAAGAAGCGCCGTGGCTGTTCCGCCTGCGCGGCACGGTGTGGGCGCTGCGGCGCATGGTCGAGATCGTCACCGGCGCGCGTGTCGTCATCGTCGAGCAGTTCCGCCTGCGCGGCCTGGCAAGGCTGGGGCCCGACCCCACGGGCCAGGGCTGGGACGAAGCCGCCGTGCTCGGCATGGGCCTGCGTGTGGGCGGGCCGCTGGGGCGCGACGAGGCCAGCGGCCGGGCCGAAGACATCGCCGACAGCTTTGCCGTCAACGCGCACCGCTTTGCCGTGCTGGTGCAGACCGATCTCGACGCGGCCACCGAGGCCGCGGTGCGCCACCTGCTGGACGTGCACCGCCCCGCGCACACGCTGGTCAGCCTGTGCACGCTGGGCCAGGGTGCACGCGTCGGCCGCGGGCTGCAGATCGGGCTGAGCACCGTGGTCGGCGACAGCGGCGGCTTCACGACCCTGCAACTGGGCAGTGCCACGCTCGGCCGCAGCCAGGTGCTGGGGCGGCCGACAACCGGCCTGCGGCCCGGCAGCGCGCGGCTGGCGCGGGAAAGCCGCATCGGCTAGGCAAGACCATGAACAGCAGCGTTCACGTCCACCGCTTCCATGCGACACACCGCGTGGCCGACGACGTCGGCCGGCGCTGCGCGCTGGCGGCGCAGCAGCGGCTGCTCGACGGTGAACTCGAAGCCGCACTGGCACAGCTGGCGCCGGCCGACGAACTGGTGTTGCTGCGCCGCCTGCAACTGCAGGTGACGCTGGACGCCGGCGCCAGCGACGGCGACAACGCCCGCCGCTGGAGCCTGTCGCTGGTGCAGGGCCTGGTACGCGAACTCCAGCATGCCGGCCCCGACCGGCTGCTGCGTTTCACCCACCGGCACCAGGCGCTGCAGGCCTTCGTTCACGACATGCTGCAGGGACGGACCGCTCGCGACTGGGCCTGGCAGCGCCTGGGTCTGCTGCCGCGGGCCGGCGCCGCGGCCGCGTCGGCAGCCGCGCCTTCGGCGGCGGTGCGCCACGCCGCGCTGCTGCGCCTGCTGGCCGACGACGCCGAGCGCGGCGTGCCGCTGCTGCGTGGTCTGCTGGCCACGCCCGACTGGCCGCCCTTCGTCCGCAGCCTGGCCGACGGCGAGCTGCGGGGCCTCACGCTGGCGGTGGCCACGCGCCTGGCGGGTGCCGGTGTGCCGGTCTGGGCCGGCACGGCTGCAGCAGGCACCGGCGCCATTCAGGCCACGCCGCACGCCCTTGAGCGTCCCGCGTCAGGGCAGCCCGGCTCGCCCGCGCCCGACGGGGTCGCCACGGCGCAGCCGCACTGGTGGGCGCCCACCGTCCAGGCCGCGGGGACCGAACACCGCGCCGCCTGGGCGCTGCGGCTGGCCTGCCTGCTGTCGGCACCGGCATTGGCGCGCCGCGGCGCCGCGGCGGTGGACACCTGCCTGCAAGCCTGGACGCAGGCGGATGCGCAGGTCACAGCGCCGGTGATGTCGGCCGCGGGACAAGGGGCCGTGGCTGCAGTGTCGCCACAGCCGGGCGCGGCGGCCGTTCGCACCATCCCACGCCGACCCGTGCCCGACAGGGAAGGCGCCGAGTCGCCACGCACCGACGCGACAGCACAGGGCGACATACGCCAGGCCGCAGCGCTGACCGAACACGGCGGCCTGCTGCTGCTGGTGCCGCTGCTGCCTTCCTGCGGTGCGCTGCGCGTGCTGGAAGACGCCGCGGTCTGGCCGCCGGGGCTGCTGCCGCAGGCCATGCACAGCCTGGCCCTGAGCCTGGGCCCGCTGCGGCCGCAGGACGCCGCCGCACTGGCCTTCTGCGGGCTGCCCCCGCAGGCCGCACCGCCGCCGCCGCTGCAGCCCACACCGGCGCAGACCGATGCCTTGCTGGCGGCCAAGGACCTGCTGCAGGCCCAGCTCGCGCAGCGCCTGCCGCAGTGGCCGGCATCACAACGGCTGGCACGCGTGCTGCACCGCCGCGCGCGCATCGAGGCCCTGCCCGGCTGGATCGACGTGCACTTCGCGCTGGCCGACGTGTCGCTGGACCTGCGCCGCGCCGCGCTCGACCTCGACCCCGGCTTCATCCCCTGGCTGGGCCTGGTGCTCAGGTACGTCTATGAATGACAGCGTGGCGGCCCCGTTGCTGATGACGGCCGCAAGGGCCGACGCGCCCCTGTGGCTGGCCGCCGCGCAGCTGGGCGCCCGCCTGGCCGAACTGCTGCGTGCCCAGGCCAACGAGGGCGACGCCGCCACCTGGGCGCGCGAGCTGGGTTTCCTGGACGCGCATGCGGCTCGCGCACAAACCCTGGCGCACGAACTGCAAGCCTCAGCCTCGCAGGCAGAACCGCCCGCCCTGGCGCGGCTGGCCGACACCCTGGGCCTGGACGACGACGAACGTTGCCTGCTCGTGCTGGCCGCCATGCCCGAGTTGCACGAGGGTTTCGGCGCCGCCTTCGCGGCGCTGCACCCGCGCGGCGAGACACGCCCCACCTGGGCCCTGTTCAGCTGGCTCGTGACCGACGACCTGCGCCGGCCACGCAGCTGGCAGCTGCTGCAGCACAGCCCCGTGCTGCAGCTGGGTCTGGTGCGCATCGTCGGCGACACGCCCCTGCCCGAGCGCAACCTGCGGCTGGCCGAAGGCATGGCCTGTGCCCTCAACGGCGCGCCGGAATGGCCCGAGTCCCTGGCCCCTCTGCCCGAGTTGCCGGACTTGCCCGACTTCACCGACTTGCCCGCCAGGGGTGCCGCCGACGCTGCCAGCGTGGAAGCCAACGACTGGCTGGCCCGTCCCGCGCCGCAGCAGGCGCTGGCCCTGCTGAGTGGCGACACACCGGCGCTGGTGGCCTTGCGCGGCCCGGTGGCCGCCGTGGTGAGGCTGCGTGCACGGCAGCTGGCCGCGGCACTGGACGCCCACGTCTTTGCCCCCGAGGGCGAGCCCGGCGACGGCCGCGGTGCCCCCGCCGCCGCCGCCCAGTCTGGCAGCACGGCAGCGCTGGTCGACCGCGTTCGGCAGTGCCTGCAGCAGTGCCTGTTGCGGGGTTGTGTGTCGGTCTGGCTGTTCGACGCGCCACCGCCGGCGGCCGTCGCGGCGCTGCTCGAATCGTGGCCAGCGCCGCTGGTGCTGGCCGGCGCGCTGCCCGGGTCGCTGGCGCACAGCACCCGCGCGCTGCTCACGCTGGACGCCACGCCGTTGTCGGGCGCCGCCCTGGCACGGCTGTGGGCGCAGGCGCTGCCCGAGCTGGCACCGCACGGCGCCCTGATCGGCGCACGCTACGCCGTACTGCCCGAGACCCTGGCCCACCTGCGGCGCGATCTGCAGCCCTGGCTGGCCACCGGGGCCACGCCGCCGCTGCCGGCCTGCCTGGCCGCGCTCAAGGCGCGCACCACGCATGGCAGCGACGGCTTCGCGCTGCGCCTGGTGCCGCGCGCGAGCTGGTCCGACCTGGTGCTGCCCCCCGACCGCATGGCCGCGCTGCGTGGCGCCGTCGAGCGCATGCAGCACCAGCAGCGTGTGCTGGACGACTGGGGTTTTGCCCGCCACCAGCGCGGCGCACGCGGCCTGCGCCTGCTGTTCTCGGGCCTGCCCGGCACCGGCAAGACGCTGGCCGCCGAAGTCATGGCCCATGCCCTGCACGCCGACCTGCTGGTCATCGACCTGGCGCAGCTGGTGTCGAAGTGGATAGGCGAAACCGAGAAGAACCTGGCCGCCGCCTTCGACCAGGCCGAAGGCACGGGCGCGGTGCTCTTCTTCGACGAGGCCGACGCGTTGTTCGGCAAACGCACCGAGGTCAGCGACGCCCACGACCGCTACGCCAACATCGAGTCGGCCTACCTGCTGGCGCGCCTGGAGCGATTCGACGGCGTGGCCATCCTGGCCACCAACCTGCGCGGCAACCTCGACAAGGCCTTCCTGCGCCGTTTCGAGCTGGCGCTGGAGTTCGCCGAGCCCGCAGCGCCCGAGCGGGCGGCGATCTGGCGCGCGCAGTTCCCGCCCGCCGCGCCGCTGGCCGGCGATCTCGACTTCGACAGCCTGGCGGCGCAGCACCCCTTGCCCGGCGCACTGATCCGCAACGCTGCGCTGGGCGCGGCCTTCATCGCCGCAGCCGCGGGCCAGGCCATCGGGCGGCACCACATCGAGCAGGCGCTGCAGATGGAATACGACAAGTCGGGGCGCGTCAGCCCGCACTGAGACACGCCCGAGGAACGCACTGCACCCGCCACCCCCGCGAACCCGCAAGAGGACACACCATGGCCACCAACCTGTTCGACCTGGCCCTGCAACAAGAGGGCAGCCGCCGCGCCGCGGCCACCACCGCGCAGTCCGCGCTGTCTGCCACCAACACGGCGGCACGGGCCGCAGCGTTGGCCAGCAGCGCCGCCGCCGACGCCCTGCTGGCTGCCGAGACCACCTTGGCCACCCTGCGCCGCCAGCAGGCCGCCACACCCGCCGCTGCTGCCGCGCTGGCCGATGCCTTGCGCGCAGCCACGGTGGCGCAGCGTGCTGCACTGGCGCTTCAGCTGACACGTGCGGCCGAAGCCGGCGCCGCCGCCCTGACTGAAGCGGCCGCACGCCAGTCGGCGCTGGACACCCAGGCCGCCTGGCAGGAAGCGCGCGCCGCGCTGCACCTGGCGCGCGCCGCGCATGAAGGCCGCCGCGAGCTCATCGACAACACGCTGCTGCAGCCCCCGCTGGACACCCTGGTGGCCGACGCCACCGCTGCACTGGCGTCGCAGGCCCATGCCGATGCCAGCACGCGCATCGGCAACGCGCTGCCTGCAGCCCTTCGCACCCGCGCACGCAGCCGCGCCGGCCAGGCCCACACGCTGGCGCAGGCTGCGGCGGCCAGCCTGCAGGCGGCGCAGGCCGAGTTCGACGCCCAGGCCGAAGCCGGCGGCCAGCCGGCGACACAACTGCCGCGATTGCGGCGTGCACTGCAGGCGGCAGACGCCAGGCTGGTGGCCTTTGCCGGTGGCGCCCCGGGCCAGCTGGCCAGCGCCGTGGCCACGTTGGCCGAGCTGGCCGCCCGCACCGACGACCCACTGACCGCTGCACAGGAGACCCAGCTGCACGACCTGCACGGTGGCGACCGGCCCGCCGCCGCGGCGGCCGAAATGGACCGAGACGACGCGGCCGTGGTGCTCGCCGCCGCCGCGGCGGTGCTGCAAGGTGAACGCCTGCGCGCGCTGGTCAACACACCCGGCGGCGACCTGGCCACGATGGAAACCGACAGCACCAACCACCCCGCGCTGGCCCAGGCGCGCGTCGATTTCCACGCCGCGCAACTCACCTTCGACGGCGCCACGGTGGACTACACGCCGGCGATGCAACAGACGCTGGCTGACTGGCAGGCCGAGGTGCCCGAAGCGCTGTGGTCCGAAGCCGCCGCACTGTGGGCGGCCGAAGACCGCCTGCTGGCGCTGCAGACGCCACCGGCCGCGCTGGTGGCAGCCGTGGCGTCCGCCGAAGCGGCCCTGCTTGCTGCGCTGCAAGCCGATGCGCCGGTGCAGCAGCGCAGCGCCGACGCCGCGGCTGCGCTGGCGGCGCAGCAGGCCCATCACCGGGCGCGGCTGGACGCCGCCGGCGCGCGGGGTACCGCGGCGCTGCGCGGTCCGCTGGTCAGTGCACCCTGGCTGCAAGCCTGAAGCCGTCCTGCCAGCCCCAGAAACCGACGCCCGAGGAGCCCCCATGGACACCGATACGCTCACCGACAGCGCCTCCGGCTGCGCCGACACCGTGCCGCTGCCCGTCAGCCCCTATGTCGCGCTGCACCCGCATTACGGCATGTTGCTGGGCGTGGCCGAGTTCGAGGCCGAACAGGCCTACCACCGCGGCAAGCAGCGGCTGCACAACGCCTGGGCGCATGGCTGGGGTGTGCTGTGGGGGCTGGGCGTGGCCGTGGACATGGCCAAGGGTGAAGTGGCCGTGGCACCGGGCCTGGCGCTGGACGGCCGTGGCCGCGAGCTGCACAACGACCTGGCGCAATGCCTGAACGTGCCACGCTGGTTCGAGGCCCACCGCAACGACGCCGGCTTCGAGTACACCGACAGCGCCGGCGTCATCGCCTTCGACGCCCATGTGCGCATCCGTCACCACGCCTGCCTCACGGCGCCGGTACCGGCCCTGGCCGACAGTTGCAGCAACAACGCCAGCGGCACGGCCTACTCTCGTGTCTACGAGACGGTCGTCATCGAACTGGTGCCCGGCCTGGCCCCGCCGCGCAGCCACCGCCACCACCTGCTGCGGGTGCTGGCCGGCCTGGATGCCGTGCAGACCGACGAAGACGGCAACCCGCTGCCGGACGACCAGGCGGCCGCCGACGCCCGTGCGGCCATCGCTGCCGCGGCACCTGCCGACCGCGTGGCCGTCGCCGCGGCGGCATTGCACGACATCGCCGTGCTCGACGGCATCGGCGAGACCACGGCCACGCCGGACGAGGGCAGCGACAGCGAAGACGACAGCGCTGCGGGCCTGTTCCCCGTCGCCGGCCCCACCACGCTGGCCCTGGCCGACCTGCACGGCGTGACGCTGACCTCTGCCGACGGTGGCAGCACGCTGGCCGTGGCCAGCGTCGACCCGCGCGTGCGCAGCGTGCTGCTGCCCACGGCCACGTTGCAGGCTTTGGCCGGCGCCCTGCTGGCCGCACTGGCCTGAACCCCACCCGCCCCTTCACCCACGGGAGCCCCTACATGGCCACCTCCACACCCAGCCTGCGCACCGACGCCGACACCGTCGTGCTGCTGCAGCAGGCCGCCGGCATCGCGCTGATCCCCAAGCCCACGGCGCTGACACGGCTGAACTACTTCGACGGCAAGTTCCTGCGCGCCACCGACCTGCAGGCCGAACAGGAATACCACCGCCGGCTGCAGCAGCTGGCCACACGTGCCGGCGGCAGCGGCGTGGTCAACGGTTTCGACCTCCAACTGCTGGCCGGCGACCAGCTTGAACTGGCCCCCGGGCTGGCCGTCGACGCCGAAGGCCGCGTGCTCTTCATGCCCATGGAAGCGGCGGTGCAGATCGACGAGCTCATCCGCCGCAGCAGCGGCACCAGCGTGGCCGCGGCCGCCGGCAGGAAGGGCTCGGCGGTGTTCACGCTGTGCGAAACCGCCGCCGTCACCGCCACCACGCCGGTGGTGGCCGGCACCAGCCTGTACGTGCTGGGCCTGAGCCACGCCGAGGCGCTGTGCGGGCAGGAAGACGTGTTCGGCAAACCCTGCGTCAGTGCCTGCGCCAGCGGCACCGAAAGGCCGCTGCGGCTGGAAGGCGTGGTGCTGCGCGCACTGCCGCTGCAGCTGGCCAGCGCGCTGCCCGACAGCAAGGCCGAGCAGATGCAGACGCTGCACCTGCGCTCGCGCGTGGCGTCAGCCTGGTTTGCCGACGAAGCGCGCCAGGTCGAGCACCTGATCTCGGGCGCCGGGCTGCTCAGCAGCCTGTGGTGCCGCGGCGCGCCGGCGGCCACCGGGGCCTTCGTGCCGCTGGCCGTGCTGGCCCGCGCCGGCGGCCACACGGTGTTCATGGACGCCTGGACGGCACGCCGCGAGTGCATGGACGGCACCCCGAAACGCTACTGGCAGTGGCGGTTGCACATGCGGCCGTGGGACGTGTTCATGGCCCAGGTGCTGCAGTTCCAGTGCCAGCTGCGCGACGCCTGGGCCGGCACGCCGACGGGCACCGACGACCCCTGCGCCGACCTGCGCAAGGCGGTGGTGGAAGTGGGCGACATCCTCACCCAGCTCGACCGCCAGTACCAGGCCAGCAGCGCCCGCCTGGCGCTGCGCGAGACGGCCACCATCGACAGCGGCGCCGTGCCGCTCAGCCGCACGCTGCTCGCCAGCGCCGTCAAGCGTGCCGGCGCGGCGCGCGGCACGCAGGTGCTGCAGCCGAGCGCACGGGTGCTGATCCGCCGCGGCATCGTCGAGCTGCCTTCGGCGGGTTACCTGCCGGTGGCGCCGGGCTCGGCCTTTCCGGTCAACGAGCAGGTGCGCCGCCTGCTGGGCGAAGGTGTCGACCTGCGTTTCTGCGTCGTGCGGCCCGACTTCGTTGCCCACGCGCTGGAAGAGGCGCAGCACATGCAGCGCATCAGCCTGCTGCAGGGGCTGGACAACCCGCAGCAGAAGGAAGAAGTCGACATCCTGGTGCCCGACGGGCAGATCCTCAACGCCGGCAGCACGCAGGGCGCAGGCTGGGCGGTGCGGCTGGCCAACGCCGGCAGTGGCGACAAGCTGCAGAGCCACCTGGCGCAGCGCAACGTCATGACCGGTGCCGCGCGCAGCGAGCAGCTGCCCGGTGGTGCCGTCGAGTTCTACTTCGCCGGCCTGCTGGAAACCGCCAGCCGCGACGCTGCGCTCGCGGCGCTGAAGACCTGGGCCGCCGAACGCGACAACGGGCTCGAGCAGACGCTGTGGAAGTCGGTCGACCTGCAGCGCAGCGTGGTGGCGATGGCGGCCGCCGCAGCCGCCAACACCGCCACCGCAGCGGCTGCGGTGAAACCCAAGTCGGCTGCCGCACGCAAGGCCGCCCCGCGTGCCGCAGCGAAGGCCACGGCCGAGGCGCCCGAACCCACGCCGCAGCAGCTGGCCGCACGTTTCACGGCGCTGCGCGAGGAGTCGGTGGCCTACCGCCTGAAGGCCCTGCAGCGCGTGGCCACCACGGCCACCACCGCCGGCATCAGCCACTTCCCGGGCCTGAACACCGCCGCCGGCGGCCAGGACAACGACCACACCGCGATGTGGCTGGCGCTGAAGAGCGAGGTCGACCCGTTGACGGTGGCCGAAGGCGGCCGTGTCGACATGAGCATGGACCTGAGCCTCATCAGCCCCAAGGCCAGCGGCACGCAGTACGTGGACATCGGTGTCGTGGGCGCGCAGTTCATCGTCGAGCAGCGTGTGGCCAGCGGCCAGCGCGTGGTGGTGCAGGGCACGCTGCGCGGCGCGGCCATCATCGCCGGCCTGGTGGGCACGCTGGCCAACGCACAGCGCGGGCTGCAGTTCAGCGTGCCCGCCATCCTCAGCCACGAACCCACGGCCGAAGGCAGCGTCACGCGCGTCGAAATCGACTTCAGCGCGCTGCTGTTCGACAACCGCGGTTTCCTCGGCCTGGAACGCCTGGGTGTGCGTGTGCAGACGGCGCAGCAGGGCCAGCTGGCCGAGGTGGGCGTGCAGCTGGCCGCGCAAGGCGTGACGCTGGACCTCGCCGCTCGCCTGACACGCAACGACGCCGTACTGCGCCTGGGCAACCCGCTGCGTGCCGTCAGCGAGACGGCCATCGACGTCATCGCCACGCGCGAGAGTGCAGCCAACTTCGCGACCCAGGCCCGCAGCGACCTCTTCGGCCAGCGCCCGCCGCAGGCCGACGCCCTGAGCATCCGCGCCACGCTGGACTGGGTGCTGTTCCACCGCCGCCGCAACAAGCAGTGCGGCGCCGCGCCCACGGCGCCGGTGCTGGAGCAGCGCCGCTACGAGATCCACCACGTCAAGGTGCGCACCGACTTGCAGCTGCGCAGCGCACGCGCCGCGGTGCTGGGCGCCAACGCCGCCGCGATCCGCAAGGCGGGTTTTGCGCCCATCGGTGCCGTGGCCTTCGACGGCGGCCGCAGCAACATCGTCACGCCCACCGCCGAGCTGCTGCAGGACTGGACCGGTGCCCAGCCCGGCAACCGCATGCGCTTCGGCGCCATCGGCTCGCAGGGTGCGGCGCAATCGGAGGGCGATGCGCTGGCGCAAGCCCGGCTGGCCGCGCTGGAACTGACGCTGGCCCAAGGCACACCCGAGCGTGCGCTGGAGAACCAGGTGCTGCCGGCGCTGCCGGCGCTGGGCCTGGCGGGCTGGGACGGCGCCGTCTTCCTCATCACGCAGGACGTGGCGACGCCGTGCCATGACGTGATCGTGGTCGACAGCCGGAACACGCTGAAGACCTTTGTCGACCTGGCCCGCCGTTCCGGCCTGATGGCCGCCATGGCGGAGTTCGGCCTCGACAAGCTGGCCCACGTGGATTTCGAGCAGGACGGCGTGACACCACGGAGCGCCAGCGTGGCGCCACTGAAGCTGGCCTGGGGCGAAAGCGGCCCGCCGGACAGCCAGGCCGTGGTCTTCCGCAGCGCCACCGCCACCGACACGCAGGCCGTGCAGCGCACGGCGGCCATCCTGCAGCTGCTGGGCACCGCCAGCGACGACATCGGCCCTCTGCAGGCTGCCGACCTGGCACAGGTCACGTCCTGCGCCGGCCTGAGCGTGCTCGTGCGGGCCCAGGTGCAGGTGCGCACCGACCCCGTCCTCCTGGGCTTTGCACTGTGGCGCGACGGCAGTTTCGTCATCAACGTCGACACGCCGCCGTTCAAGCTGCACACCTTCGTCGACTTCAAGCCGGCCGACGCCGCGGCCTTCGGTACCGAGTTCAAGGCCCTGCTGGACCGCCAACCCAACCTGCTGACGGTGGCCACGCAGGGGGTGGCCGAGCAGGCCGCGGCGCTGGAGATCCGCAAGGTCGGCGACGACCTCATCACGCAGCTGGGCTACCCCAACATCAACGTCAGCAACGTGCAGGTGCTGGGCGAAGCGGAGATCAAGGCCATCGAAGCCAGGGGCCACCCGCGCGCCACCTGGCGCTTCGTGGTCTTCCTGGGCATGCGGGTGTAGTGCTATGTTCTGCGGCGGTTTGCCACCCCACGTGGGCCGCCGTGCCTGCCGAAATGCGGTGTGCAGCCGCCTGCATGAGGACGAGCCCCGGTGACACCCAGCGCCCGCGCCCACGCGCCGAAGTCCAAGCCCGCAGCGCCGGCCGAGAAGTCGCGGCCGGGCAAGGGCCGTTCGGGCCCGCCCACCAACCCGGCCTGGGCGCAGCTCTCGCTGGGCGGGCAGCGCAGCCAGGGCGCCGCAGGCACGCGTGCTGCGACTTCCGTTGCCACGGCGCGCACGGCACCTGCACCGCGCCGTGCCAGCCGGGTGTCGATCATGCGCAGTTGCGCCTGCAACGGCAGCTGCCCCCGTTGCAGCGGCCAGGCGCAAGAGACCCTCCAGCGTCAGGCCGGCGACAGCGGCGGCGCGGGCGCCACGGGTCCGGACTACGCGCGTCTATCGCGGCGTGCCCATGGCCGCGGCTCGCCGCTGGATGGCACCACGCTGGACTTCATGCAGTCGCGCTTCGGCCAGCGTTTCGACGGCGTGCGTGTGCACCACGATGACTTCGCGGCGCAGCAGGCGCGTGCGCTGGGGGCCACGGCCTTCACGCTGGGGCAGGACCTGTTTTTCGCCGCCGGCGCCTACCAGCCGGGCAGCCGCAGCGGCCTGCGACTGCTGGCACATGAACTGGCACATACCGTGCAGCAGCGTGGTGCCGCGAGCGCGCCCGCGCTGGGCCCGCACAGCGTGAGCCGCCCGGGCGACGAGCTCGAGCGCGAAGCCGACGTGATGGCCGACCGGGTGCTCGGCGACGGCCGTGCACATATCTCCGGACGCAGCGGCGGGCCGGTGATCGCGCGCGACATCACGCTGCCCGACATCGGCCTGCCCGATGTGCGCCTGCCCACGGTGGCCGACCTGCGTGAAGGCGCCGCCGCCGTGGTCGAGGCCGGAAGCGGACTGGTCAACAGGGGCGCCGAAGCCGTTGCCGAGGCTGCCTCGGGTGCCGCCGAGGCCATCGAGTGGGTGGCCACCGAAGCCGGCCAGCTGGCCCTGGCCGAAGCGCAGGCCCTGGCCGGGCTGCTGGGCGGCAGCGTCATCGTGCGCGGCGGCTGTGTCGTCATCCGTTTCGACCAGATCCAGGTCTTCGCGAGTTTCCAGAAGACGCTGGGCTCGTCGCCGCCGGTGGGCTTCTTCGTGCCGCTGATCGAAGGCGGCGCGATGCTCGGCCCGGTGCCGGTGGTCGGCATGGCCGGGCTGATGGCTTATGCGCAGCTGTCCGCCGAGGCGGCGGTGGGCCCCGGCGTGGTGCGCAACATCGAGTTCCAACTCTGCCCCTTCAGCCGGCGCCTCGCGGCCACGGCGCAGTTCTACGCCGCGGCGGCGCTGGCGCCGCGGCTGACGCTGTTCGGCGGCGGCTTCGGCGCCGTGGGCACGGCCATCCCCACCACGCCTCCGATACCGCTGGTGCTCATCGCGCAGGCCGGCCTGCGCGGCACCGGCACCGGCTGGGGCATAGGCGCAGTGCAGGACACGGTGACGGTGGAATACCGCGCGGGCACGCTGCGCCTGGACAACCTCACCGAACTGATGGCCGGCTACCTGCTGCAGGGCGACCTGGACTTCTTTGCCGCGCTGCGGCTCTATTCGAAGATCCTGTGCCAGTACGTGCACCCCATCAAGCACTGGCAGACCGGCCAGGCCTGGAAGCTCAGCATTCCGCTCAGCGCCCGCTACGGCCCGGGCGGCGGCAGCGGCGCCATCGGCCCCATCACCTGGGGGACCATGCCCATAGGCGACATCGAAACCGCCATCCGGCCACTGCCGACGGGTTGGGATTGCCTGTCATGGCAGGAGATCAAGGCCTTCATGTGCGAGAACCACCTGCTGCCGCCCAGCCTGTGCGACAGCAACGACGGTGGCGACGGCGACGGCGGGCAGCTGCAGCGCCTGCAACTGGCGATGGCCATCTGCAAGTGTGTCGGCGACGACGCCTGCGGCGGCGGCAAGATCTACCGGCGCTGCTTCACCGTCGAGGACAAGGTGTGCAAGGACAAGGGCAAGCTGCAGAAGGCCGCCGACGACAAGTGCAACAACACGCCGGCGATGAAGGAACTGTGCAAACGTCCCAAGTGCTACTACCGCCACACCGACGCCAAGTGCCCGGTCGAGGAGAGCGAGTGCGACGGCAAGTTCGACAACGGCGGCGGCCAGGCCGAGCAGGACTGCGCGGTGCCGGTGAACTTCCGTCAGACCGCCGTGTCCGAGCAGGCCGGCGGCACGCTGCGTTTCAACTACGCGTGGGACTCGAGCACGGGGGACCTCGCCGACCTGACCGACGTGGGCGTCAGCGAGAAGGTCGACTACCCCGGCAGCAACGACCCCTTCATCTGGCCCAGCCCGCCCTGGACCGGCGATGTCGGCACGCCAAACCCGACCCTCCTGCCCAACCCACCGGTGCCCGGAACCCGGGGCCGCGCCGTCGACAACCACTCGACCTTGCCTTTCCTCAAGCCCTACCGGCGTGCGTCGTTCACCGCCAGGCAGGTCTATCGTTATGCCACGCCGTGCAAGAACGGCGGGCGGCCGGTGGCCCTGTCGCCCAACATCAACATCGTGCGCGTGGTCAAGCGCAAGCCCGACGGCAACTTCCAGTACCGCATCACGAAGAGCGGCTCGTCGGCTGGCGTCGACCCCTTGCCCTGAAGCGCGGCGCGGCAGCATGAACCCGACCCCTGCGCCCGGCACCGGCGTCAACGCAGCATTGGTGCTGCAATGCGAACCGGCCATGCTGCGCGCCGGACTGCACGAACCCTTGTGGGTCCTCTGCACCCTGCACAACCCCGGTGAGGTGCCGCAGCGCATCGATCTTGGCACCGGCGGCGTGGCGGCCTTCCACCTCGACGTGCAAGGCCCACCCGGCGCCGTGGCACGGCCCGACAGTGGCGCCGTAGCAGGCTTCGGTGCCAGCGGCGTCACCGATCTGGCCGCCGGCGCCACCAGCCGGCACCTGCTGCTGCTGCAGTGCTGGCAGGGCTTCGAGCTGCCGGGCGCCTACGCCGTGGACATCAGCTGCCGGCCCGAGGGCGCGGACGCGGGCCTGGTGCCCAAGCCCGTGTCGATGCAGGTCGAGGTCACGGGGCGCCGCGGCACGCGCCTGGCGGTGCTTTGCGCCCAGCTCGCGGAACGGGCCGAGCAGGGCCACGGCGTAGCCGGCGGCCTGCACCCTTTCGATGCTGCGCTGGCTTTGTCGTGGGTGGTGGACGACACGGCCACACCCTACCTGGCACGACTGGTCAGCGGCGTGCCGATGCTGCGACCGCTGGCGCTGGAAGGCCTGGCACGCATCGCCAGCCCCGAGGCCCGCAGCTTCCTGCAGCGCTGGTCGCACGATGCCGACCCGGAACTGGCGGCGCTGGCCAAGCGCGCCCTCCGCCCCCTGGGAGGGGCCCGCACGGCGGATTGAGGCGCAGAGCCGCAGCCCGCGCATGGCGCCGAAGGGCCGAGCCCTCAGACGCGTTCCAGCACCACGGCAATGCCCTGTCCGACGCCGATGCACATGGTGCACAGCGCATAACGGCCACCGGTGCGCTGCAGCTGGTTCACCGCCGTGGTGGCCAGGCGCGCACCCGACGCACCCAGCGGGTGCCCCAGTGCGATGGCGCCGCCGTTCGGGTTGACGCGTGCATCGTCGTCGGACAGGCCCAGTTCACGCAGCACGGCCAGGCCCTGCGCTGCGAAGGCCTCGTTGAGCTCGATCACGTCCATGTCGGCCAGCGTCAGCCCGGCCAGGGCCAGCACCTTGCGTGTGGCCGGCGCCGGGCCGATGCCCATGATGCGCGGCGGCACGCCGGCCGTGGCCATCGCCACGACGCGGGCGCGCGGTGTCAGGCCCTGGCGGGCCGCGGTGGTTTCGTCGGCGAGCAGCAGCGCGCAGGCGCCGTCGTTGACGCCCGAGGCGTTGCCCGCCGTCACCGTGCCGTCGGGGCGCACCACGCCCTTCAGCTTGGCCAAGGCTTCCAGCGTGGTTTCGCGCGGATGTTCGTCGCGGGTCACGACCAGCGCTTCGCCTTTCTTCTGCGGCATGTGCACCGGCACGATCTCGGTGTCGAAGAAGCCGCTGCGCTGCGCCGCCAGTGCCTTCTGCTGCGAGGCCAGGGCCATGCGGTCCTGCGCTTCGCGCTCGATGCGAAAGTCGGTGGCGACGTTCTCGGCCGTCTCGGGCATCGCGTCGACGCCGTACATCGACTTCATGCGCGGGTTCACGAAGCGCCAGCCGATGGTGGTGTCGTAGAGCGCATTGCTGCGCGAGTAGGCCGTTTCGGCCTTGGGCATCACGAAGGGCGCGCGCGACATGCTCTCGACGCCACCGGCGATCATCAGCCCGGCCTCGCCGCACCTGATGGCGCGCGCTGCCGTGCCCAGCGCGTCCAGGCCGCTGCCACAGAGACGGTTGACGGTGGCGCCGGGCACTTCGAGCGGCAGCCCCGCGAGCAGCGCGCTCATGCGTGCGACGTTGCGGTTGTCCTCGCCGGCCTGGTTGGCGCAGCCGTAGATCACGTCGCTGATAGCCTGCCAGTCGACGCCGGGGTTGCGCGCCATCAGCGCGGCCATCGGCACGGCGCCGAGGTCGTCGGTGCGCAGGGCGGCCAGGGCGCCGCCATAGCGGCCGAAGGGGGTGCGAACGGCGTCGCAGATGTAGGCGTGTCGGGTCATGACAGGGTCTCGCTCTTGTTCAGGTGCCGGATGCGGGCCCGCAGTATGCGGGCCTGCGCTTCTCCACTGACGCGCGCGGCCGGTTCCAGCAGCTTGCCCTCCCGGTCGGCTTCGGACAAGGGCATTTCGGTGTCGCCCTGGCGCTCGGGCTGCAGGCGACCTGCGTGTCGATCTTCCGGGGCCGGGCGCGCTCGCCCGTAGCAGCGCCAGGCACAGAAGAAAAACCTGCTCCACCTCAATGCCCCACCCGTGCGACGCTGCGACGATGGCACATCAGCGCGCCAACGCGCGCCGCACAAGGAGAGCACGATGCCCAGCCGCAGAACCAACAACGTCGAACTCAACAAGGCCATCGACAGCCTGGGTGCCGCCGCCCAGCACGTGCGCAACGCCGTGCAGGGCAAGCTCGACGGCGTGCGCGACGCCGCGGCGGCTGAACTGGCGCGGGTCAAGGCCGTGGCGCGGCAGAAGACCGGCGACGCGCAGGTCAAGGTCGAACGGGTGCTGAAGAAGGCCGAGACCCGGCTGCACAAGGTGATCGTCAAGGCCGAGAAGGCGCTCGACAAGGCCGTGCGCGAGGCCGAGAAGCGCAGCGCCGCGGCGGCCCCGGCTGCCGATGCGCCTCCGCCCGCCCCGGCGGCGCGCCCGATGAGGCGCGCGGCCCCCAAGCCCGCCGCAGCGAAGAAGGCCCCGCCGAAGAAGGCGACGGCGAAAAAGGCGGCCGCGAAGGCCGCGCCGGCAAAGAAGGCCCCCGCCAGGAAGGCCGCGGCGGCCCGCAAGGCTGCCGGCACCCGCGCCGCCTGAGTTCCGACGCGGCGGCAGGCCGGGTTTGACGCGGGGTCACGCGCCGCCCCGGCGCCTTACCATCGCGCCGGAGGAGGACCGCCGATGCCCCCGTTGCCGCAGCCGCTGCACCTGCACGTCCCCGAACCCAGCGGGCGTCCGGGGCAGGCCACGGACTTCTCCTACCTGCATCTCTCGCCCGCCGGCGCGGCGCGCCGGCCGGCGCTCGACGCGTCACCTGCCAGCACCGCCGACCTCGCCTACACGCTGGTGCGTGTGCTCGACGACGAAGGCGCCGCCGTCGGCCCCTGGGCGCCGCAGGCCGACGCCGCATTGCTGCGCCGCGGCCTGCGCGCGATGATGAAGACACGCGCATTCGACGCCAAGATGCTGCTCGCGCAGCGGCAGAAGAAGATCTCTTTCTACATGCAGTGCCTGGGTGAGGAGGCCATCGCCACCGCGCACGCGCTGGCGCTGCAGCCGGGCGACATGTGCTTCCCCACCTACCGGCAGCAGGGCCTGCTGCTGGCGCGCGACGACGTGCCGATGGCCGAGCTGATGTGCCAGCTGATGAGCAACGAGCGCGACCCTATGCTGGGCCGCCAGCTGCCGGTGATGTATTCGTACAAGCGCGCCGGCTTCTTCTCGATCAGCGGCAACCTGGCCACGCAGTTCATCCAGGCGGTCGGCTGGGCCATGGCCTCGGCGATCGCGGGCGACACGAAGATCGCGTCGGCCTGGATAGGCGACGGCGCCACCGCCGAGGCGGACTTCCACACCGCGCTGACCTTCGCCCACGTCTACCGCGCGCCGGTGGTGCTGAACGTGGTCAACAACCAGTGGGCCATCTCCACCTTCCAGGCCATCGCCGGCGGCGAGGCCACCACCTTCGCCGCACGCGGCGTGGGCAGCGGCATTGCATCGCTGCGTGTCGATGGCAACGACTTCCTGGCCGTGCTGGCGGCGTCGCGCTGGGCCGCCGAACGTGCACGCAGCAACCTGGGGCCGACGCTGATCGAGTGGCTGACCTACCGCGCGGGGGCACATTCAACGTCGGACGACCCGTCGCGCTACCGCCCCGCCGACGACGCGCAGCGTTTCCCGCTGGGCGACCCCATCACGCGGCTGAAGCAGCACCTGGTGCGGCTGGGCCATTGGTCGGACGAGGAACACGCGCGGGTGCAGAAGGAACTCGAAGCCGAGGTCGCCGCGGCGCTGAAGGAAGCCGAGAACCACGGCGGCGCGCTCATCGACCAGCACGTGCCGCCGCTGGAGACGATGTTTGAGGGTGTCTACAAGGACATGCCGGCGCACCTGCACGAGCAGCTGCGGCAGGCCCGCCTGGAACGCTGACATGGCGCGCATGACCATGATCCAGGCCCTGCGTTCGGCGATGGACGTGATGCTGGAACGCGACCCCAAGGTCGTGGTCTACGGCCAGGACGTGGGCTACTTCGGCGGCGTCTTCCGCTGCACCGACGGGCTGCAGGCCAAGTACGGGCGCTCACGCGTGTTCGACGCGCCGATCTCCGAAGGCGGCATCGTCGGCACCGCGGTGGGCATGGCCGCCTACGGCCTGCGCCCGGTGGTGGAAGTGCAGTTCGCCGACTACTTCTACCCCGCTTCGGACCAGATCGTCTCCGAGGCCGCACGCCTGCGCTACCGTTCGGCGGGCGACTTCACCGCGCCGCTGACCATACGCATGCCCTGCGGCGGCGGCATCTACGGCGGCCAGACGCACAGCCAGAGCCCCGAGGCGCTGTTCACCCATGTCTGCGGGCTGCGCACCGTGATGCCCAGCAACCCCTACGACGCCAAGGGCCTGCTCATCGCGTCGATAGAGAACGACGACCCGGTGATCTTCCTGGAACCCAAGCGCCTGTACAACGGCCCCTTCGACGGCCACCACGACCGCCCCGTGGTGCCGTGGGCGCAGCACGCGATGGGCGAGGTGCCCGAGGGCCACTACACGGTGCCGCTGGACAGTGCGGCGGTCTACCGACCGGGCAGCCAGGTCACCGTGCTGACCTACGGCACCATGGTCTATGTCAGCGAGGCCGCGGCGAACGAGGCAGGCATAGACGCCGAGATCATCGACCTGCGTTGCCTGTGGCCGCTGGACCTGGCGGCGCTGGTGGCTTCGGTGAGGAAGACGGGCCGCTGCGTCGTCGTGCACGAGGCCACGCGCACCAGCGGCTTCGGCGCCGAGCTCGTGGCGCTGGTGCAGGAGCACTGCTTCTACCACCTGGAAGCGCCCATCGAACGTGTCACCGGCTGGGACACGCCCTACCCGCACGCGCTCGAATGGGCCTACTTCCCGGGCCCCGGGCGCGTGGCCGCTGCGCTGAAGCGCGTGATGGAAGACTGAGATGGCCAGCACCCGCGTCATCAAGGTGCCCGATGTCGGCGAAGGCATCGCCGAGGTCGAGCTCGTGGCCTGGCACGTGAAGGCCGGCGACGTGGTCGCCGAAGACCAGGCGCTGGCTGACGTGATGACCGACAAGGCCAGCGTCGAGATTCCGTCGCCGGTGGCCGGGCGCGTGCTGGTGCTGGGTGGCGAGGTGGGCAAGATGCTGGCGGTGGGGGCCGAACTGATCCGCATCGAGACTGCGGAAGCCGGGCCGGCACGTCGGGCGGCCGCACCTGTTGCCGCATCCGCATCCGCATCCGCATCCGCCTTCGCCTCGGCTTCGTCCCCCATGGCCCATCTGCCGCCCGCGGCGCCGGTCGTGTCGCGCGCCAATGCACCGGCGGCAGCACCGGCGGCTGCGGCGGACGCGCCACCGCCGGTGGCCGGGCACGCTGCCCGCAGCCGCCCCATCGCCTCGCCCGCGCTGCGCCGCCGCGCCTGGGAGCTGGGCGTGCCGCTCCAGGACGTGGTCGCCACGGGCACGGCCGGCCGCACCGTGCAGGCCGATCTCGACGCGCATGTCGCCGTGCACGGCGCTCCGGGCCACGCCGCCGCGCCACCGCGCGCGCCGCTGCACGCCGAGCGCCACGACGAAGAGGCCGTGCCCGTGATCGGCCTGCGCCGCCGCATCGCGCTGCAGATGCAGGAGTCGAAGCGCCGCATCCCGCACTTCAGCTATGTCGAGGAGGTCGACGTCACCGAACTCGAGAACACGCGCGCGGCGCTGAACGCGCGCCATGCTGCCGACCGTGGCCGCCTCACGCTGCTGCCGCTGCTGATGCGTGCGCTGGTCGGCGCCGTGCGCGAGTTCCCGCAGGTCAACGCGCGTTTCGACGACGAGGCGGGTGTGGTCACGCGCCACGGCGCGGTGCACATCGGCGTCGCCACCGACACACGCCACGGGCTGATGGTGCCGGTGCTGCGTCATGCCGAGGCGCGTGATGTCTGGGCACTGGCGGCCGAACTGGCGCGGCTGGCCGAAGCCGCACGTTCGGGCCGCGCCACGCGTGCCGAGCTGAGCGGTTCCACCATCACCCTGAGCAGCCTGGGGGCGCTGGGCGGCATCGTCTCGACGCCGGTGATCAACCGGCCCGAGGTTGCCATCGTGGCCGTGAACCGCATCGTCGAGCGGCCGGTGGCGCGGGGCGGGGCCGTCGTGCTGCGTCAGGTCATGAACCTGTCGTCGTCCTTCGACCACCGCGTCGTCGACGGCATCGACGGCGCGCGCTTCGTGCAGGCGCTGCGGGCGCGGCTGGAGGCTCCGGCGCTGCTGTTCGCCGACTAGGGCGGCGGCGCCGCGCGGCCGCGCTTCAGGCCTATTCGGCCGGCAGTCCCAGGACGGCCGGCTGGACGTTGCGCAAGGCAGCTAGCAGGGCCTGCAGCCGGCCGCGCTGCGCCGCATCCAGCCCCGCCTGACGCAGCAGCGCCTGCAGCCAGCCGGCGTGCTGTTGCGGGCCGCCCTGCAGGGGCGTGCGCCCTTCCATCGTGTCCTTCAGCGCTCGCAGCTTCAGTTGCTGGCGCGCTGCCTGCCATGCCGGTGCGGTGGGCAGGTTCAACGCGGCTTCCAGGCGCAGCAGCAGCTCGTCGACCTCGGCCGCACCCAGCGGGCCGGCGCCGGGCGGCTGGGCCCAGCGCTGTGCCATTGCCAGCTGCCAAGGCGCGGGCAAGGCAGCGACGAGGGCGTCGGACGCCGCCCAGCGGGTGTCCAGCGCGGCCAGCGCTTCGCTGTCCGCAGCGCGGTCATCACGCGCCTCGCACAGCGCCAGCCGTGCCGCCAACGCATCGCAACGCGCCAGCCAGCGCTGTTGCTGGCCGGTCTTGAGCAGTGCATCGGCGGCGCTGCGCGCGCCATGGAAGCGGGCTTCGAGCGCATCGACGGCGCCGCGTGGCAGCTCACCTCCCTGGCGCCAAGCACGGTCGACCTCGGCCAGCGTGCGTCGGATCTCGGCGGCCGGCGTCGTGACGTCCAGCGCCACCAGACGGTCGACCAGGGCGTTGGCCGCCGCGAGGTTGTTGGCGAGTTCGGCGTCGCGCGCCGCGAAGGCGGCTTCGCGCTGCGCAAACACGGCGTCGGTGGCGGCCCTGAAGCGCGCCCACAAGCTGGTCTCCAGGCCCCGCGGCAGCGGCAGGCGGCGTGCGTGGTCCTGCCACGCGGCCTGCAGTTCGCGCACCTGGCGCGTGGCCTCGGGCGCGGGCCGGCCACCGGCGGGCGGCAGCAGGTGTTCAGCCTGGACGATCAGCTGTTCACGTTCAGCCGCGGCCGTCGCGCGGGCCTGCTGCAACGGCCCTTCGACGCGCGCCAGCGCGGCATTCAGGCGCTGCAGCAGCGTGTCGCGTGCCGCGGCGGGCACGGTGTGTTCCACCGGGCCCAGCTTGCGCCAGGCGTTGTGGAAGCGGTCGAGTTCGGCGATGCAGGCGCGCCAGTCGGGCGGTGGGCTGCCGGCGTCGTCGCCGGCGCTGTCCGTCGGCGTGTCGGCGGCCGCGGCCGCCGCGTGGGCCAGCGCCCAGGCTTCTAGCGCGCTCAGCAAGGCATCGCGCGAGCTCAGGTTGTCCTGGCGCGCCGCCTTCAGCGCCGCCTGCTGCACCGCCACCGGCTCGTGCGCCAGCTGCAGCGCGGCGTCGAAACGCCGCCACTGTTCGGCGCTGGCCACGGCGCCTTGGTGGTCGAGTGCCTTCCAGCGCTTGCGCAGCGATTGGATGGCCTCGGCGTGCTGCTTCAGGTTCAGCTTCACCGGGGGTGGCAGGCGCGGCGGCTTGGGGCGCTTCGCCGTCGTGGGTGCCGGTGGCGTTGCAGGCGTTGCTGGCGTTTCCGGCAGCCCGGTTGTGGCGGCAACTGCGGCGTTTTCCCTGGTCTCGATCGTCTCGATCGTCTCGACCGGTTCGGTGGTCGTGCCAGTTGAGTCGGTCTCGCCGGTCTCGCCGGTCTCCGGCGCCGACGGCGGCTGGGCCGTCGGGGCCGTCGGGGCCGTCGGGGCCGTCTCGATCTCCTGGGGCTCGTGCAGTTCCCGCGGCTCCACCGGGACCAGGGGCACCTGCGGCAGCTGGGGCGCCTGTGGCACCAGCGGGCCGTGGAGCGCTTCAGGTGCGGCTGCCGTGTCGAGCGTCAGGGGTGGGGCCGCCGCCAGGGTCTGCCGCGCGAGCACTTCCGCTTCGGCGACCAGGTCGTCACGGGCGCGGGCACCGCCCCACTGCTGCCAGGCTTTCAGGCGGCCGCGCTCGGCCTGCAGGGCTTGCAGGCGCGGGCGCAAGGCTTCGGGTGGCGCCGCGTGGCCCCGGGCCAAGGCGCTTTCGATCGCCTGCAGGCGCTGCTGCAGCATGGCCAGCTGGCCTTCGGCAAGCGCGGCTTCGGCCTGCTGCACCAGGCCTTCCAGCCGCTGGCCTTGGGCGGCGATGCGCGCCTCGTCTTTCGGCGACGGTGTCGAGGGCGGCTCAGCATCGGGTGCCACGTCCGCCACCACCGCCGGGGCTTCGGCGGCCGCAGCGGCTGCGTCTTCGGCCAGCCGTTCGAGCCGGGTCTGTTGCGCCACCGCGGCTTGCCGTGCCTGGTCCAGCGCAGCGTCCAGCGCCGCCGTCGCCGGCACGTCGGGCCGTGAAGCGCGCAGCGTGGCCAGGGCTTCGGCCAGTTGCGCTGCCAGACCCGCGGCCTCCTGCGCGCCACCGTGCTCGGTGGCGGCCATCTCCCGCGGCACGGCGTCGAGCTGCTGTCGGGCTTCGGCCAGCCAACGCTGCAGGCGGCGCTGCGCCTCTTCCTGCGCACGCATGTGCGCGTCGAGCTCGGCGCGCAGCGTGGTCTGGGCCTGCTGCAGCTCAGGGGTCAGCGCCTGTACCGGCAGCGCGGCCCACGCGCGGTCGATCTCGACGACGTGGTTCACCGGCACCAGCGCTTCGGCCATCAGCCCGCGCGTGCGCTCCAGCAGCGCCTGCGCCTGCGCCTGGCTCTCGCGCCGGGTGACGGCGGCTTCGAGCCGCTGCTTGGCCAGGCGGTGCACCTTGCGGTCGTGGCTGCGGAAAGCACGCTCGGCCTGGCGCAGGGCGCCTTCATCGACCAGCGCCTCGACGGCGGCCAGCTTGGTGGCCAGCGTCTGCGCCGACTGCGCCAGCCGCAGCAAGGCGGCGTCGTCACCCAGCGCGGCGCGCAGCAGCGGGCCCTCGTCGACGGGCACCGGGGCCGGGGCTGCCGCGGCGGCGGGCAACACGGCCGCCTGACGCGCCGTGGCGGACTTGCCGCCACGTGCCGGTGCCGGCGTGGCAGGCGCAGCTGCGGGGCCGCGTTTCTTGAAGAGCCAGCTCAGCATGGGGTTCGGCGTGGTGGAAAGCGCGTGGAAGGGTGCCCGATGGCGCAGCGAAGCGCGGGCCGGACAACAACGCAGTTTAGGCGGCCCCCGCCGCTCGGCCCCACGTCTACCCCCTGCGCTGGCACCGCCATCGTGCGCACTGCGGCTATTCTGGTCAGCCCGTCACCGCCGCTCGAGGCCCCGCGCATGCCCGTCACCCCGAAGACCCCCGTGCTCGTCACCGGCGGCAGCGGCTACATCGCCGGTTTCCTCATCCGCCAGCTGGTGGCCGCCGGCTGGACGGTGCACACCACCGTGCGCAGCCTGGCGCGCGAAGCGGCGGTGCGCCAGCTGCTGGCCGTCGACGACACGCGGCTGAAGTTCTTCGCCGCCGACCTGATGCACGACGCCGGCTGGGCCGAGGCCGCGGCCGGCTGCAGCCACGTCGCGCACCTGGCGTCGCCGCTGCCCGCGGGTGTGCCCAGACACGCCGACGAGCTGATCTTGCCCGCCCGCGACGGCGCCCTGCGTGCCCTGCGCGCCGCACGCGACGCCGGCGTGAGGCGTTTCGTGATGACGTCTTCGGTGGCCGCCATCGCCTACGGCCGCGGCCGCGGTGTGCACCACTTCACCGAAGCCGACTGGACACCCGACGACGCCGTCGGCGCCACGCCCTACATCCGCTCCAAGGCCGTCGCCGAGCGTGCCGCGCGCGACTGGGTGGCGCGTGAAGGCGGCGGCATCGAGTTCTGCAGCATCAACCCGTCGGTGGTGCTGGGGCCGGTGTGGAGCCGCGACTACTCGGCCTCCGTCGTCATCGTGAAGAAGCTGCTGCAGGGCGCGCTGCCGGCGCTGCCCGACATCGGCTTCGGCGTCGTCGACGTGCGCGACGTGGCCGACCTGCACCTGCGTGCGCTGGTCGCGCCGGACATGGCGGGGGAACGCTTCATCGCCTCGGGCCCGTTCATGAAGCTGCGCGACATCGCTGCGGTGCTGCAGCGCGAACTCGGTGACGACGCGCGGCGTGTGCCCACTCGCGGCGTGCCCGATGCGCTGGTGCGGCTGGCGGCGCTGTTCAACCCGCTGGCACGCGCCGTGGTCAGCGAACTCGGCGCGGTGCGCCACCAGGACGCGTCACACGCGAAGGCCGTGCTGGGCTGGGCGCCGCGGCCGGTGGACGAGAGCATCGTCGACGCCGCGCGCAGCCTGCTCGCGCTGGGCATCGTGAAACGCTGAAGGCGCTTCAGCCGCGCAGCCAGGCCGCCAGGCCGTCGCCCACCAGTGCGTGGGCACGGCCGAAGCCGGCCACCAGGCGCGCCGACACGGGCCGCAGCGCGACGAGCGAGAAGTCGCCCAGCTCGAAGGTGGTGGCGGCGTCGGGGAAACGCGCCAGGTAGGCGTCGCGTGCGGCGGCGTGGTCTTCTCCGTCACGCGGCAGGAAAGACGCGTCGGCCTGCAGCGCCACGCGGGGCAGCGCCTGCGGCGAGACACCGTTGCCCGGCTCGGCCATCACCAGCAGGCTCGCGCGCGGGTGGGCCCGTATGTCGCGGGTGTGCGGGGCCAGTGCGCTGACGTGGATGAAGAGCCGGGTGTCACCGCGGGGCAGCACGAAGGGCACCATCGACACCGCGGGTTCGCCGCCGTGCAGCGTGGCCAGAGAGCCGACCGGGCGTGTGCTCAGCAGCGCACGCAGCAAGCGTGCGTCGTCGGCATTCAAAGGCCTTGCGCTTTCACTGGAGTCGGCAACTGCCCGGGCCGTCGGGGTGGCCGCAGGTGCCGCAGGGGCCGGCCATCGCCGGCAGGGCCTCGGCGGTCGGCGCGGCGGTGGCGAACACCGACAGCTTCTTCGCCAGCTGCGTGGAATGGCATTGCGGGCAGGTGGGCACGGTGTGGGAACGCACGAGCGTCTCGAACTCGCGGCCGCAGTCCTGGCAGGCGTATTCGAAGATGGGCATGGGGGTCTCCGGCTTGACGCCCCGATTGTCTCGCAGCGTGCACCGCAACGGGCCCGGCTCGGGCAGCGCAGCGGGGTTCTCAGGCTGCCGGACCTGCCTCGCGCCCGCGCGAGGCCCTTGCACCGCTGCAGGCCTGCTGCAGGCAACGGTCGAGCTGCCGGCGCGGCGCCCGCTGCAGCGTGCACAGCAAGCCATGGTCGACGGCGCGCCCGGCCAGCAGCGCGGCATACCGTTCGCCCACGTCGGCCTGCAGGCGCAGCAGCAAGTGCGCGGTGGTCAGGGCATCGGCCAACGCACGGTGGGCACGGCCGTGGTCGGGCAGACGGTGCAGCGCGGCCAGCGTGCCCAGCCGGTGGTTGGGCGCCTGCGGGTACAGGCGGCGGCTGAGCAGCAGCGTGCAGGCGAAATCGTGCGCCGGGTCGGGCGCGCAGCCGGCCAGCGCCACCTCGGCGGCCCAGAAGCCGCGGTCGAAGGCCGCGTTGTGCGCCACCAGCGGGCAGCCGCGCGTGAAGTTCATCAGCTCGTGCATCACCGCGCGCGCCGGCGGCGCGTTGCGCAGCATGGCGTTGCTGATGCCGGTCAGCTGCTCGATGAATGGCGGCACCCAGGCGCCGCTGTTCATCAGGCTCTGGAAGCGGCCGACGACCTCGCCGTCTTCCACCAGCACCGCGGCGATCTCGGTGGCGCGGGCACCCTGGGCGGGCGACATGCCGGTGGTTTCGAAGTCGATGACGGCGATGGCGGGCATGGAGGGGGATTGTCGCCGGCCACACGGGTCTTCAGCGCCTTCGCCGCGCAGGCCTTGCGATAAGCTCCCCACCCCAATCCCAGGGAGTTCGCAAGCGTGCGTCAACCGGAGCAACAGGCGCGAGAAGACATCGACCGCCTGCTGCAACTGGCCGGCTGGGCCGTGCAGGACCTGGCCGCCGCCGACCTGCGCGCCGCCACCGGTGTGGCCATCCGCGAATTTGCGCTGAACCCCGGCCACGGCTTCGCCGACTACCTGCTCTACGTCGACGGCAAGGCCTGCGGCGTGATCGAAGCCAAGAAGCGCGGCGCCAGCCTCAGCGGCGTCGAGGTGCAGAGCGCGCGTTATGCACAGGGCCTGCCCGCCGCGCTGCCCGCCTGGCGCCGGCCGCTGCCCTTCGCCTACGAAAGCACCGGCGTCGAGACCCACTTCACCGACGGCCTGGACCCGCAGCCCCGCGCGCGCAGCGTCTTCGCCTTCCACCGCCCCGAGATGCTGGCGCAGTGGCTCAGGCTGCTGCCCACGCCCACGGTGCTGAGCACCGGCGGCGCGCCGCCGGCAGAAGCGCAGGCTGCGCCCGCCACGGTGCTGGCACGCGTGCAGCACATGCCCGAACTGATCACCGCCTGGGGCGACTTCAAGCTCTGGCCGGCCCAGATCACCGCCGTGCGCAACCTGGAAGCCAGCCTGGCGCAGAACAAGCCGCGTGCGCTGATCCAGATGGCCACCGGCAGCGGCAAGACCTTCACCGCCATCAGCTTCATCTACCGTCTGATCAAGTTCGCCGGTTTCCGCCGCGTGCTCTTCCTGGCCGACCGCGGCAACCTGGGCCGCCAGACGAAAAAAGGAGTTCGACGCCTACGTCTCGCCCTACAACAACTACAAGTTCGGCGAGGAATACATCGTCCAGCACCTGCAGGGCAACACGCTGGACACCGCGGCGCGCGTGACCATCAGCACCATCCAGCGCCTGTTCAGCATGCTCAAGGGCCGTGAACTGGCCGACGAAGACGACGAGCGCAGTACCGCCGCGGCCGAAAGCCTGTTCAAGGACCCCGAGCCCATCGCCTACAACCCCGCCTTCCCCATCGAGACCTTCGACCTCATCGTCACCGACGAGGCGCACCGCAGCATCTACAAGCTGTGGCGGCAGGTGCTGGAGTACTTCGACGCCCACCTGGTGGGCCTGACCGCCACGCCCAACAAGCAGACCTTCGGTTTCTTCAACCAGAACCTGGTGATGGAATACGGCCACGCGCAGGCCGTGGCCGACGGCGTGAACGTCAACTACGACGTCTACCGCATACGCACCGAAGTGAGTGAACAAGGCAGCCAGGTGGAAGCCGGCTACTGGCTGGAAACCATGGACCGCGCCACGCGCCGTAAAAACGCCTGGCAGCTGGACGACGACTTCGACTACGCGGCCGAAGAACTCGACCGGAAAGTCCAGACGCCCGACCAGATCCGCACCATCGTGCGGGCTTTCCGTGACCGCTGGCAGACCGACCTCTTCCCCCAGCGCGAACAGCTACCGAAGACCCTGGTCTTCGCCAAGGACGACAACCACGCCGAGAAGATCGTCGAGATCCTGCGCGAGGAATTCGGCAAGGGCAACGAGTTCGCCCAGAAGATCACCTACCGCACGACAGGCGCCAAGCCCGAAGACCTGATCAAGGCCTTCCGCACCAGCTACTGGCCGCGTGTGGCGGTGACGGTGGACATGATCGCCACCGGCACCGACATCAAGCCGGTGGAGATCGTCGTCTTCATGCGCAGCGTGAAGAGCCGCAGCTTCTTCGAGCAGATGAAGGGCCGCGGCGTGCGCATCATCCGCGACGACGACCTGCGCGGCGTGAACCCCGGCGAACACGTGCACAAGGACCACTTCGTCATCGTCGACTGCGTGGGCGTGTGTGAACACGACCTGACCGACAGCCGCCCGCTGGACCAGAAGAAGACCGTGCCCATGGCCGCGCTGCTGCAGGCCGTGAGCCTGGGCAACGTGGAAGACGAGGTGCTGAGCAGCGTGGCCGCGCGCCTGGCGCGGCTGGACACGCAGCTGAACGATGCCGAACGCCAGCAAGTGCGCCGGGCCAGCGGAGGGCTGGACCTGAAGATGCTGGCCGGCGGCATCGTGCACGCGCTGCAGCCGGGCGGGGATGCCGACGCCAGCCCGCAGACGCTGGAAGCCGCGCTGCGCCGCGCCGTGCTGCCGCTGTCCAGCCCTGAACTGCGGCAGCTCATCCTGGGCCTGAAGGCCAAAAAGGACCTGGTCATCGACAACGTGACACAAGACCGTGTCATCGAAGCCGGCTTCAGCGCCGCCGCGCGTGAACGCGCGCAGGGCATCGTGCAGAGCTTCGAGGCCTTCATCGCGCAGCACAAGGACGAGATCACCGCGCTGCAGATCCTGTACAGCCGCCCGGTGCGGGCGCCGCTGACTTTCGAGGACATCCAGCAACTCGCCGACGCGCTGCACGCGCCGCCGCACCTGCTGGACGAAAGCACGCTGTGGCAGGCCTACGCGGCGCTGGACCAGAGCCGGGTGAAAGGCGCCAGCCGCCAGCGCATCCTCACCGACCTGGTGAGCCTGGTGCGCTTCGCCATGCAGCAGGACAACGAGTTGCTGCCCTACCCCGAACGTGTGGCCGCCAACTACAAGGCCTGGCTGGCGCAGCAGGCCGCGGCGGGGCAGGTGTTCACGCCCGAGCAGCAGCGTTGGCTGGAAATGATCCGCGACCATGTGGCGGCGAACCTGGGGGTGACGGTGGAGGACTTCGAGTACGCGCCGTTCAGCCAGCAGGGTGGGCTGGGACGGGTGCATCAGTTGTTCGGCCCGTCGCTGCCCGCGCTGATGGCCACGCTGAACGAGAGCCTGGTCGCATAATTTCCGCCATGCCCCCGCTGCCCGAAGCCATCCAGACCCGCCTGCCCGAACTGCCGGCGCTGTGCGGCCGTTTCGGCGTGCAGCGGCTGGAACTCTTCGGGTCGGCCGCTGGCTCGGGCTTCGACCCGGCGCGCAGCGATGCCGACTTCATCGTCGACTTCGGCGCGGGCGAACAGGCCGACCTGTTCGAGCGTTACTTCGGCCTGAACGCGGCGCTGGCCGAACTCTTCGGTCGCCCGGTGGACCTGGTGATGGCGGGCGCTTTACGCAACCCGCACTTCATCGCAGCCGTGAACCGCACCCGGCAGACGCTGTATGCACGCCCGGTCGCCGAAGCTGCTTGAGGACATCCGGCAGCGTGCTGAGCGTGGGTGAAATCTACAGGCAAGGGATCAGGGTCGCGAGATGGCTCTGACCATTTCGGTACAGGACTTGGTCGCGAACAGCGCGAACCCACTGCTCAAGATCAGGCCGCATTGGTCGCGAGTGCGCCTCGGTGCGATCGGATCGGTTCTGAACGGCGCGCCCTTCAAGTCCGAGCAGTTCTCACGCGAGGTGGGGATGCCGCTGATCCGCATTCGCGACGTAGGCCGGTCCAGTACTGATACGAAGTACGTTGGCGACTTTGACGAGCGATACGTCGTCAGGGCCGGTGACCTGCTGGTCGGTATGGACGGCGACTTCCACTGTGCGCGATGGTGCGGCGAGCCGGGTCTTCTGAATCAACGTGTCTGCAAAGTCACTGTCGACGAAGCTGTCTACGACCACCGCTTCCTGGACTGCGTGCTTCCCGCCTATCTGCGGGCCATCAACGAGGCGACCTCGTCAGTGACGGTTAAGCACCTCTCCTCGCGGAGCATTGAAGACATACCGCTGCCGCTTCCTCCGAAGGAAGAGCAGCGCCGCGTGGCCGACGAGATTGAAAAGCAGTTTTCCCGCCTCGACGAAGCCGTCGCCAACCTACAGCGCGTCAAGCAGAGACTCAAGGCTTACAAGCAGTCTGTGCTTGATGCCGCAATTGCTGGGCGGTTGGTCGGCAGCGATTCGGTTGAATCAACTGCTGGTGGTGAGCATGGCTCGGCGGGCGAATCCTTTAGGGAGTCGGTTTACTGGGCTCGCCGTGTCAACTGGCCCAAGGGCATCAAGTTCAACGAGCCTGCGCAGCCCGACCAGAGATTGAATCTGACAGTGCCGAACAATTGGGCGAAGGTGTCGTGGGAGGCCGTACTCGCGCCAGAAGAAGGGGCGTTCAAGCGCGGCCCGTTTGGCAGTGCACTGACCAAAGCGATGTTCGTGTCGTCGGGGTACAAGGTGTACGAGCAGTATTGCCCCATCAACGACGACTGTTCGTTCGTTCGCTACTACATCACGCCAGAAAAGTTCGAAGAGATGAAGGGGTTTGCCGTCCAGGCTGGGGACTTCCTCATCAGCTGTTCGGGAGTCACGTTGGGCCGAATTACCCGTGTCCCGGAGAAGTTCAACCCTGGGGTTATCAATCAAGCCCTGCTGCGGGTGCGCTTGAACGTGGCCGTTATGGACCCGCAGTTTTTCATTGTTTTGTTCCGGTCGCCTCGCTTTCAGAGTTTCATCTTCGACCGTACGGCTGGCGCTGCCATTCCCAACGTGCGAGGGGTCGGTGATCTCAAGTCCATTCCCGTCCCGGTGCCTCCCCTCGCCGAACAACACCGCATCGTCGCCGAAGTCGACCGCCGCCTGTCCATCGTTCGCGGCGTCGAGGCCGAGGTCGACGCGAACCTGAAGCGTGCACAGTCGCTGCGGCAGGCCGTGCTGGCCAACGCCTTCGCCGCGCCCGAGACAGCCCATGCGACAGCTTGACCTCTTCGCCGCGCTGCAGCCGGCCAGCGAGAGCATCGATACCGAGTTCAAGTCGGCACGCGGGGGCCTGCCCGGCAGCTTCTGGGAAACTTACAGCGCCATGGCCAACACCCAGGGCGGCACGGTCATCCTGGGCGTGGTCGAAAAGGCGGCAGGGCTGGCTTGGGAGGGCGTGCCCGACGCGGCCCAGTTGCGCACCGTGCTTTGGAACCAGTTGAACGACCGCCAGAAGGTCAGCCGCAATCTGCTCAGTGACGGCGACATCCAGACCCTGGACGATGGCGGGCGTAGCTTCGTGGTGGTGCACGTGCCTCGCGCGCCGCGCCGCGACCGGCCGGTCTACGTCGGCCTCAACCCCTTGAGTGGCAGCTACCGCCGCGCGGAAGAGGGGGACTACCGCTGCAGCGAAGAGGAAGTGCGGCGCATGCTCGCCGATCAGTCGGACGCCCCGGCCGACGCCGTGGTGGTAGAGCACTTCGGCCTGGGGGACTTCGACACCGACACGCTCAAGCAATACCGCAACCGCTTTGCCTCGCGCGACCCCGACCACCCCTGGTTGTCAGAGGACGACGCCGGCCTGATGTTCAAGCTGGGGGCCCTGCGGCGCGACCGGGCGAACGGCCTGGAAGGCGCCACGGTGGCCGGGCTGCTGATGTTCGGCAGCTTTGCCGCATTGCGCGAGGGCTTGCCGGCCTTCCACGTGGACTACCGCGAAAAGCTGTCCGCCGACCCGGCAGTGCGCTGGACAGACCGCGTCGTGCCCGACGGCACCTGGGAGAGCAACGTCTTCCAGTTCTACCAACGGGTGGTGCAGCGGCTTTCCGCAGACCTCAAGATCCCGTTTCAGTTGAACCGCGAGCTGTACCGCAAGGACGACACCATCGTGCACGAGGCCTTGCGCGAGGCGGTGGTCAATGCGCTGATCCATGCCGACTACCGCGGCCAGGGCGGCATCGTGATCGAGCGCTATGCGGATCGGATCGAGCTGTCCAACCCCGGCTCGCTGCTGGTGTCACGCGAGCAGCTGCTGCGCGGCAGCGTGAGCGAGTGCCGCAACAAGAGTCTGCAGCTGATGTTCCAGATGATCGGCGGCGGCGAGAAGGCGGGCTCGGGCATGGACAAGATTCGCTCTGGCTGGCGCTCGCAGCATTGGCGCTCGCCCAAGGTCGAGGAGTCGTTGCAGCCCGACCGGGTGAAGCTGGTGCTGCCGATGGTGAGCCTGATACCGGCGGAGGTGAACGAAGAGTTGCGCCTGCGATTCGGCGCCCGCTTCGATCGGCTGGACAAGACGGCGGTGCAAGCCGTGGTCACGGCGCGGGTAGAGGGCAGCGTGACCAACGGGCGCCTGCAGGAGGTGACCGGCGAGCACCCGAAGGACATCACTGGTGTGCTCCAGGCCCTGGTGCGGGACGGCTTTCTGTCCCAGCAGAACCAACGCCGGTGGGCCAGCTACCGGGTGGCCGGAGACTCCCCTCAATCGCCACCGAGCTCCCCTCATTTGCCTGAGGACTCCCTTCAATCGCCGCCGAGCTCCCTTCAATCACCGTCGAGCTCTGCTCAGTTCCCACAGGCGCTGCTGGACTTGGCGGAGCCCGCTCGCCGCCGAGCCAAGCTGCCTGTTGCGGCCATGCTCGACCTGATATCGGCGCTTTGCAACGACCGGTGGTTGACGACCCGAGAGCTGGCCCTGCTGCTCCACCGCGATGCGAACAACCTGCAAACCCGCTTTCTGACGGGCATGGTGCGCAAGGGTCGGCTGGAGCTTCGCCATCCGGACGTGCCGAACCGCCCCGACCAAGCCTACCGGTCGACCCGCTCCGCTGAATGAACCTAGACCCGGAATGAACGCCTCCACGCTCGTCCAGAAGCTCTGGAACTACTGCAACGTGCTGCGCGACGACGGCATGAGTTACGGCGACTACGTCGAGCAGCTGACCTACCTGCTGTTCCTGAAGATGGCCGACGAACGCTCGCAGCCGCCGCACAGCCAGGCCAGCATCATCCCCGCCGCCTGGGCCTGGCCTTCGCTGCTGGCGCGCGACGGCGACGAGCTCTTCGACCACTACCGCCACGCGCTGGAAGCGCTGGGCCAGCTGAAGGGCACGCTGGGCCTGATCTTCGGCAAGGCGCAGAACAAGTTCCAGGACCCGGCCAAGCTGCGGCGCCTGGTGGTGGACCTGATCGACGCGGAGAACTGGACGGCGCTGGGTGTCGACGTGAAAGGCGACGCCTACGAAGGCCTGCTGGAGAAGAACGCGCAAGACACCAAGAGTGGCGCCGGCCAGTACTTCACGCCGCGGCCGCTCATCCAGGCCATGGTCGACTGCATCGCGCCCAGGCCGGCCGAGAAGGTGTGCGACCCGGCCAGCGGCACCGGCGGCTTCCTGTTCACGGCCTTCAATCACATTGCCCTGCACCACCCCAACCTCACGCGCGAGCAGAAGCGCTTCCAGAAGGAACAGGCTTACACGGGTTACGAACTGGTGCACGCCACGGCACGGGTGTGCGCGATGAACCTGCTGCTGCACGGCATCGGCAGCGAGAAGCACGTGCCGGTGAAGGTAATGGACGCGCTGGCCGCGGACCCCGGCGAGCGCTACGAAGTGGTGCTGGCCAACCCGCCCTTCGGCAAGAAGAGCAGCACGCAGATCGAAGGCGCCGACGGCAGGCGCAGCACCGAGAAGGATGTGATCGAGCGTGACGACTTCTGGGCCACCACGTCGAACAAGCAGCTGAACTTCGTGCAGCACATCAAGACGCTGCTCGCCACGCGCGGTCGCGCCGCGGTGGTGCTGCCCGACAACGTGCTCTTCGAAGGCGGCGCGGGCGAGACCATCCGCCGCAAGCTGCTGCACGAATGCGAACTGCACACCCTGCTGCGCCTGCCCACGGGCCTGTTCTACGCCCAGGGCGTGAAGGCCAACGTGCTGTTCTTCGACAAGAAGCCGGCCAGTGAGACGCCGTGGACGAAGCGGCTGTGGATTTACGATCTGCGCACGAACAGGCACTACACGCTGAAGACCAACCCGCTGCGGCGCGAAGACCTCGACGAGTTCGTGCGCCTGTACCAGCCGGCCAACCGCCACGAACGCTCGCCCACCTGGAGCGCCGAGAACCCCGAAGGCCGCTGGCGCGCCTACGAGGCGGGCGAACTGCTGGCACGCGACAAGGCCAGCCTGGACATCTTCTGGCTGCGCGACGACACCCTGGCCGACAGCGACAACTTGCCGCCACCCGACGTGATTGCGCAGGAGATCGTCGACGACCTGGAAGCGGCGCTGGAGCAGTTCAGGCTGATTGCCGGCGACCTGGCGACGCAGGCATGAACGAGAGGACACGTTCCCCGATCAAGGACAAGCCGTTGCGTTTGCCGGGACGGGGCCTGCAGGAAGAGCGGCAGCAACTGTGGGACGACAAACTGGAACCGGCGCTGCTGTTGGCCTTGGTCTTCTTCCTCATGGCGCTGTTGGAGTGGTGGCGAGCCTGGCGCGAGATGCCGCCCTCGCCGTGGATCTTCACCGTAGTGGCCATCGCGTTTGCGGGCTTCGCCGCGTATCGCTTCCACAAGTACCGGCCGCGAATGCGGACACTGCGCCAGGGCATGGATGGCGAACTGGCCGTTGGTCAGTATCTGGAGCGAATGCGCGAACAGGGCTACCAGGTCTTCCACGATGTGGTCGCCGACAACTTCAACATCGACCACGTACTCATCGGCCCCGCAGGCGTGTTCACGATCGAGACCAAGACCTGGAGCAAGCCCGTCAAGGGCGATGCACGCGTCGTCTATGACGGCGAGCAGGTGTTGGTGAACGGACGCGAGCCCGAGCGCGACGTGCGCGTGCAGGCCCTTTCGCAGGGAAGGTGGCTGAGTCGCTTGCTCGAAGAGAGCACGGGCCGCAGGTTGGCGGTGCAGCCGGTGGTGGTGTTTCCAGGCTGGTTCGTCGAAGCGGCGCCCGGCACGCAGCGCGACGTCTGGTTCATGGAACCTAAAGGCTTGCCGGCCTTCCTGGCGCGCCAACGCAGCCAGCCCGCACCCGAAGACATGAAGCTCGCGGCCTTTCACCTGTCGCGCTATGTGCGCGTCAGGGCCCGGCAGGACAGTTGACCGCGCGGCGCCGAAGGGCGACCGACAACCGGAAAAGCCCACCCTCGACCTTCGCTGAAGGACCCCGCATGAAAGACCCCGACCTCTACGCACAAGGCCTGCAGACCCGCCGCGCCGTGCTCGGCGCCGACTATGTCGACGCGGCGATCGCCAATGCCGACGACTTCAACCGCCCGCTGCAGGAGATGGTCACCCAGTACTGCTGGGGCGACGTGTGGAACCGCCCGGGCCTCGACCGCCGCACCCGCAGCCTGCTCAACCTGGCGATGCTGACGGCGCTGAACCGGCCGCATGAGCTGAAGCTGCACATCAAGGGCGCGTTGAACAACGGCGTGACGAAGGAGGAGATGCGCGAGGTCTTCCTGCAGGCCGGGGTCTACTGCGGTGCACCCGCGGCCGTGGACAGCTTCCGCACGGCGCGCGAGGTGTTCAAGGAACTCGGCATCTGAGCCTGGGCACCGCGCGCGGCACGCCTTTCCGCCGTCAGCGGTAGAAGGCCTCGACCGGGCCCTTCAGCTTGATCAGCAGCGGCTGGCCGCGCCGGTCCACCGTCTTGCCCGAAGGGACCTTGACCCAGCCTTCGCTGATGCAGTACTCGGCCACGTCGTGGCGTTCCTTGCCGTTGAAGCGGATGCCGATGTCGCGCTCGAAGACCGCGGCGTCGTGGTGCGGGCTCCTGGGGTCGGTGCTGAGGCGGTCGGGCACCGGGGGCGCGGGCTGGGCTTCGGTCATGGTTTTCGACTCGGGCTGTCCTGAGAAGCGTGCATTCTCGCGGACGCGCCACATCAGGCAACATGGCGGCCCCTGCCTACCCCTGCCTGCCCATGTTCCGCCAAAAGTACATCGACAACACCGAACTCGCAGACCAGTTGCAGCGCTGGGCGCAGCAACACCCGGGTCTGGTGCACCTGGGCTCCATCGGCCGCAGCGCCGCCGGCCGCGACATCCCCCTGCTGACCATAGGCCGCGACCCCGGCGAGCCGGGCCGCGCGCGGCCCGCGGTTTGGATAGACGGCAACATGCACGCCAGCGAAGTCTGCGGCACCAGCGTGGCACTGGCCATCGCCGAAGACCTCATCGCCATCCATGGCGGCGCCGACAGCGCGGGCGGCAAGCCGCTGCCGGCAGCCATGGCGCAGACCCTGCGCGAGACGCTGTTCTACGTCGTGCCGCGCATCTCGCCCGACGGTGCCGAAGAAGTGCTCCGGCGCGGCCGCTACGTGCGGTCCAGCCCGGTGGACGACCGCGTCGCCCAGGGCCACGCGCGCTGGGTGGCCGAAGACATCGACGGCGACGGCCGTGCCGGCACCATGCGCCAGCTCGACCCCGAAGGCGAACTGGTGGAACTGCGTGGCGACGACGGCCAGCCGCTGGTGCCCGCGGTGATGGCCGCGCGAATGCCCGAGGACGAAGGCCCGTTCTACCGCCTCTACCCCGAAGGCCGCATCGCCAACTTCGACGGCCGCACGGTGCCCAACCCGGGCTACCTGGGCGACAACCCGTACGACTTCAACCGCAACTTCTCCTACGCCTGGGCGCCCGAGCCGCAACAGGCCGGTGCCGGCCACTACCCCGGCAGTGCGCCCGAGACCCGCGCGGTGATGGACTTCGCCACCCGCCACCCCAACATCATGGTGTGGCTGATCCTGCACACCTTCGGCGGCGTGCTCATCCGCCCGCTGGCCGACAAGCCCGACAGCAAGATGAACCCCGAGGACCTGGGCGTGTTCGAGCAGGTCGAGGCCTGGATGACCGAGCACACCGGCTATGTCACCGTAAGCGGCTTCCACGAGTTCCTGTACGAGCCCGACAAGCCCGTGCACGGCAGCCTGTCGAACTACGCCTACCAGCAGCGTGGCGCGCTGGCCTACGTGGTCGAGCTGTGGGACCTGTTCAAGCAGCTCGGCATCGAACGCAAGAAGCCCTTCGTCGACCACTACGCCAAGTTCACGCGCAAGGACCTGCAGGCCCTGGCCGTGTTCGACCGCCAGCACAACGCCGGCCGCATCTTCGGCACCTGGAAGAAGGTGCAGCACCCGCAGCTGGGCGAGGTGGAAGTAGGCGGCTTCGACCCACGCGTGGGTATCTGGAACCCGCCCCTGGAGCGGCTGGCCGAGACCTGCAACAGCCAGAGCGCCGCCTTCCTGCGCGTGGCCTCGCTGGTGCCGCGTGTCAGCGTGCAGGTGGTGAAGCAGGAGCGGCTCGAAGGCCACACGCGGGTCGAGATCTGCATCGCCAACCACGGCTACCTGGGCACCTGCGGCCCGGCGTCGGCCGCGGGCCTGACGCATGTCGAGCCGCTGCGGCTGACGGCACGCGGCGAGGGCGTCTCGCTGCTGGCGCCCAGCGAGGCGGTGGTCGAGATCGGCCATCTGCAGGGTTGGGGCCGCGGCCTCTACGGTGGCACGACGGTGTTTTCGCCGTGGACACGCGGCAACGGACACGAACGCTTCGTGACGCTGCTGGTGGCCGGCCGCGGCCGCGTGCATGTCGAAGTGGGCAGCTGCCGCGTGGGCCTGCAGCAACTGGTGGTAGACGTGACTTGATGCCGGTGACGGTTCCGCCACGGCGTCATCACGAAAGGGGGCGGTGAATGGAGGCTCTGCAAGGCCTGAAGGTGCTGGAACTGGGCCAGCTCATCGCCGGCCCCTTCGCGGGCAGGACGCTGGCCGACTTCGGTGCCGACGTCATCAAGATCGAGCCGGCCGACGGCGGCGACCCGCTGCGCAAGTGGCGGCTGCTGCGCGAGGGCACCAGCGTGTGGTGGGAAGTGCAGTCGCGCAACAAACGTTCGGTGGCGCTGGACCTGCGTCGTGCCGACGGCCAGGCCGCCGTGCGTGCACTCGCCGCCGAGGCCGACGTGCTGATCGAGAACTTCAAGCCCGGCACGCTGGAGAACTGGGGCCTGGGCTGGGACACGCTGCACACGCTGAACCCGAAGCTCATCATGCTGCGCATCAGCGGTTTCGGCCAGACCGGGCCCTATGCCGGCAAGCCGGGTTTCGGCGTGCTGGGCGAAGCGATGGGCGGCCTGCGCCACCTCACCGCCGAACCGGGCCGCGTGCCGGTGCGCGTGGGGGTCAGCATCGGCGACACGCTGGCGGCGCTGCACGGCGTCATCGGCGTGCTGCTGGCGCTGCGCCACCGCGAGGTCAACGGCGGGCGCGGCCAGATGGTCGACGTGGCGTTGTACGAGAGTGTCTTCAACGTCATGGAAAGCCTGCTGCCCGAGTACGACGCCTTCGGCGCGGTGCGCGGGCCCGCAGGCAGCGCGCTGCCGGGCATCGCGCCCAGCAACGCCTACCGCTGCGGCTGCGGCGCCTACGTGCTGGTGGGGGGCAACGGCGACGGCATCTTCCGCCGCCTGATGCGTGCCATCGGCCGCACCGATCTCGAAGCCGACCCCGGCCTGGCGCAGAACGACGGCCGTGTGGCGCGCGTGGCACAGATCGACGGCGCCATCGAGGCCTGGACGCTGCAGCGGCCGATCGAAGAGGTGATCGCGGCGCTGGAAAGCGCCGGCGTACCGGTGGGCCGCATCTACACCGTGGCCGACATCGCGCGCGACCCGCAATACCTGGCGCGCGACATGGTGCTGCAGACGCACGACGCCGACGGCCGGCCCCTGAAGGTGCCCGGCATCGTGCCGAAACTCGCCGCCACGCCCGGCCGCCTGCGCACGCCGGCGCCGCGGCTGGGTGAGCACAACACCAGCGTGCTGGGCCGTGCCGGCTGGCCCGTGCGCGCGGCCAACGACGAACAGGCCGGCGGCGCCTGAACGTGGCCACGGCGTCATGGGAGTCAGTGGGGGCGTTCCTGCGGGGGCTCTCCGGCAAAAGGGGTGACAAGGCCCTGCGCCCGGGCCTCACGCCTCATCGGCCGCCCGACACGCGCGCCGCTCGAGCTTCCGTGCGAGGCAGCGCAGGAAGTCGCCGCACCAGCAGCGCCGACAACGCCAGCCCCAGAAGCGAACAGCCCGCCGTGGCCAGCCCCGTGAGCTGCCAGCCCCCCGCGGCGCTGGCCACCGCCGCCACCAGCGGTGGCCCCGCGAACTGGCCCAGCGACGACCACTGCTGCACCCAGCCTATGGTGCTGGCCATGGCGCCTTCACCGGGCGCCACGCGCACCGCCAGCGCAAACAGCGTGGCAGGAATCAGCCCGCCCACGGCCGAGAAGAGCAGCAGCGCCGCGTAACGCGCCACCGGCGGCAGCGCCGGGGCGCCCGAAACGGCAGCAAAGGCCGCCAGCGCGGCGAACGCCATCGTGACGAAGCCGGTGGTCAGCAGCACACCCGGCGCCACGCCGCGCTGCAGCAGCCGGCCAGAGGCCACGTTGCCGACGATGTTGGCCGCCGCCACGCCGGCCGTCAGCACACCGGTGGCAGCGCCCGCAACCCCGGCCTGGGTGTAGATGGCGGGCAGGAAACCGATGACGGCCAGCCACTGGCCCGAGTACATCGCGAAGACCGTGGCCACGAGCCAGGGGCCGGGGGCGGCCAGCGTGTCGCGCAGGCGGCCCAGCCCGCGGGCGCCATGCGGCGCGGCTGCGAGGCCGTCCAGCTGCGCCGGGCGCGGCACGCTGTGCAGCAGCCACACGGCCATCGCCGCGGTCACTGCCGCCAGCGCGGCCCACCAGCTGCGCCAGCCGAAGGTGCCGATGAACAGCGGCCCGAGCAGCAACACCAGCGCCGTGGCCAGTGGCATGTAGGCGCCCCAGACGCCGAGCATCGCGCTCACGCGCCCGGCAGGCACCAGGCGGCGCACCAGGCCGGGCGCTGGCAGCACGACGAGCAGGAAACCGAAGCCCTCGACCACGCGCAGCGCCATCAGCTGCGCCACGCCGTCGGCCAGCGCGCCGCCGGCGCTGGCGGTGGCCAGCAGCGCCAGCCCCAGCGCCATGCTGCGCCGCCCGCCCAGGCCGTCGGCGACCACACCGAAGACCAGCCCCAGCGTCATGCCCGCCGCCTGCACCGCCGACAGCAGGAAACCGGCTTCCACCAGCGTCAGCCCGAGTGCGGCCTGCAGCGTGGCGATGGCCGGCGCCAGCTTGCCCACGTGCAGTGCCGCGCAGACACCACCGAGGATGACGACGAGCGCCGGTTCGACGGCGTTGGGTGGGGGCCGGAGGGGCGGCATCGTCGTGCCAGTATCGCCGGGGTGGCGGGGCGGCAGCGCCGGTACCCGCCGCGGTCGGCGCGCCGCAGCGCCGCGCATCGCGGCGCGCCGGCCGCAGGCATCATCGCGCCATGGCCGTCTTCCTGAACACACACACCTGGGCCCGGCGCGAGGCCTTCGAGCACTTCCGCGGCTTCGACAAACCCTACTTCGGCGCCTGCGTGCGCCTGGACGCCGCGGTGTTGAAGGCCGCAGCGGCGGCGCGCGGCGCCAGCTTCTCGCTGGCCTGCCACTTCATCGCGCTGCGCCTGGCCAACCTGCACGAGCCCTTCCGCTACCGGCTCGA
This sequence comes from Rubrivivax sp., assembly GCA_030653505.1. Lineage (GTDB taxonomy): Bacteria > Pseudomonadota > Gammaproteobacteria > Burkholderiales > Burkholderiaceae_C > Rubrivivax. The sequence goes on along the minus strand of JAURZK010000145.1, from coordinate 2,092 downwards.
GGGTGGCCGGGTGCGCATCCACGCCGACGTGCACGCCAGCACCACGGTGCTGCGCGACGACGAGAGCTTCGGCTTCGCCACCCTGCAGCACACGGCCGACTTCGCGGCCTTCTGCGCCCAGGGCAGCGCGGCGATGGCCGCCGTGCGCACACGCCAGCGGCCCTTCGAACCCGACACCGACGCCGCGGCGCTGGTGCACTTCACCACGCTGCCCTGGCTGCACTTCACGAGCTTCTCGCACGCACGCAACTGGGGCCGCGAAGACGCGGTGCCGAAAGTCGCCTTCGGCCGTCTGCTGCCCGAAGACGACAGGCTGTGGCTGCCGTTCGCGGTCGAGGTGCACCACGCGCTGATGGACGGCCTGCACCTGGGCCGTTACGTGCAGGATGTCGAGGCCGCGATGCAGCAGCCGCAGCACTGGCTCGACGGCGCGCCGGCGGCCTGACCCGCGCTGGCCGCAGCGCACCGACACCGCCCCGGCCCCTGCGGTGCAGCCCGCAGCGGGGCCTGCACGCACCGCCGGCGTGCGCTGGCACGCCGATTGCGCGCCCCCTGCGCATGTCCACCGCCACCCCGACCGCCTGACGCTGCTGCCGGAAAGCGCCGGCGAAGGCATCTTCGGCATCGACTTGGCTGGCCGCTGCACCTTCGTCAACCGCGCGGCGGCGCAGATGCTCGGGTGGCACGGTGAAATGGTGCCGGGCCGCAACATGCACGAGCTCGTTCACCACTCGCACGCCGACGGCGTCGGCGCCGTGCCCGCGGCGCTGGCCGACCCGCACAGCTTCGGCGTCATCGGCATGCGCGAGCGCGCCGGCCACTTCGGCGGCCGCGTGACGATAGACAGCGCGCCCGGTCTGGGTTCACGGGTGCGGCTCGTGAGGCCAATGGGAGGCGCGTGATGCGGACGCCAACGCGGGCGGTCGGGGGTGGCGGGTTTCGGTCCATTGCTGACGTTGATCAGCGCCGGAGCAGCCGCGATCGAGCAGTCGCGCAGGATCAGGACGGTAGGGTGCTCTGCTGCGTTCATGCCCGAGGCTTGCGCCCCGGGCGCTCGGCAGGCACAAACCGTCCACTGGACTGTTTGTGTCCGGGCTCTCTCCCCCGACGGCGGCCTGGCGGCCGGCGTCTCCTCCTTTACTTCACTCCGCAGAGCACCCCCCGTCCTGATCCGCCAGCAGCGCAGGCACGCCTGCCCGCACGCCACCGGCAGATGCGCAGGGCGGCGGCGGCACCTGCGGGCGTAGACCCCATGCGGGGCCGCCCGTCAGGTGGGTCATCGATGGCGGTGTTCATGGCAGGGCGATGGATTCGCCACAGTGGTCGACCGCGCGGTGGGTCGGTGAACGCAGGTGACGCCGCTGCCCTGCAGCCACGAACGCAAGCGCGCCCAACGCCGCCGACCGGCAGCAAAGGGCCGCAGGCCGACAGTCTTGACCCTGCGACCCCTGCGCCGATACGTCGGCTCCGCGTTGCCGCCGGGTGGTCGACATCACGCGCGTGCTCGTCTGCGACGACCACCTCATCGTGCGCCAGGGCATCAGGCAGATCCTGGCCGACGCGGCCGACATCGAGGTCGTGGCCGATGCCGCCACCGGCCCCGAGGCGCTGGCGCAGTGCGCGCCGGCGGCATTCACGTGGTGTTGCGCGACATCGAGATGCCGCGGTGCGACGGGCTGGACATCCTGCGCCAGCTCAAGGGCGAGGCACCGAAGCTGCCGGTGCTGATGCTCTCGACCTACCCCGACCGCCGGTACGTGGTGTGCAGCCTGAAGCTGGGCGCGGCGGGTTACCTGAACAAGAGTGTCGACGCCCAGCAACTGGTGCTGGCGCCGAACACCGTCAGCACCTACCGCGCGCGCATCCTGGAGTGGACCGGCGTGCGCAACGACGTCGAACTGGCGCTGCTGGCGGTGCGGCGGGCGCTGCTGCAGCGGCCGGTCTCAGGCGGGCGTGGCCTCGCCGGCCATGGCCTGCGCGATGCAGGCCAGCAAGGCCGCTTCCTCGTAGGGCTTGCCCAGCACGAGCGTCACGCCGGCCTCGCTGGCGGCGGCCTTCAGGCGGTCGTCGGCCGAGGTGATCATGATGATCG
>JAURZK010000139.1 GCA_030653505.1 Rubrivivax sp. | reverse complement strand
CAACCTCGTCCGTGTGCCGCCGCGCATCGCCAGGATCCGTGCGCATCGCAGGAATGACCAGCCTGGCGTTAGAACGGTAGTCGAACGGTGACTCCCCGCGCAGAAACTGCACGGCCGCGTAGACCGACAGGCCGGACTGCTGGAGGAAGAGGTCGAACGCGCCGCAGGAAGTCAGCGTCGCCGACATCAGGATCACGCCGCTGGCCCGGTTCCAGAGCAGGTGGCGCAACTTGTCGCTGCCACTGATCGGTGATGCACAGACCAGGTAGTCGCTCGACGAGGACGTGCTGTCGTGCAGCTCGATCCACCGGGCCACCGGCGCCTCGCCTTCGACGTCCGGCACGAACTGCAGCGCCCGTTCGAGCACGAAGGCCGACTACTGGATCTGCTGACCCGGCAGCGCCAGCTGCTCAGCCAGCTCGACCTCGATAAAGACGAGGCCGGCACGGCCAAAGTCGATACTGAAGAACTGCGCGAAGCAGCGTGACTGACTTCACCCCCACGGCCGAAAGGCTGTGGGGCTCTTTATGGTACGCCCCACTCGGTGCGCCAAAGAAAACGCCCCGGCCCTGAAGCCGAGGCGCGAAGCCTGGCCGCTGTCATCGCGACCACGCTCCTGCTCAGGGAGGAAAAGCAGGAGAGCCCGGGAAACCCGCGCTCGGCAAATATCGTAGCGCGCCAGCCCCGATGTGCCGCAAAAAGGTTGGAGGGGTCGCGCCACGCCTGCTGCAGCATTGACGCGAAACATGACCGCCCTGTCATGTTCTGGACAGATTTCTGTTGATTGCCGGTGCGTAGATTGAGTGAGCTCCTCAACCCGGCGCGGGGCTGACCTGCCTTCTTGCCTGCTGCCGCGCCATGCTGAAAGACCGCACGCCATGAACCCGTCCTCGATCGTCCTGGCCATCGCCTCTCTTGCGAGCACTCAAACTTACGCGGCGGCTACGCCGTCGGACACACCGCTCACTGGCGTCTCGATGAGCCTTGCCAAGCGACTCGATGCCCGCTCGTTGCCAGAAGTCTCGGTGACGCCTGCAAAACTGTCCGGGGTGCCGATGGCGATTGCCGCGCGTCTCGATGCTTCCAAGCCGTCCGGACAAGCCTCAACTTCGGGCCGGATGCTGACCGGGGTGCCGGTGGCACTTGCCAAGCGGCTTTGAGCCGGGATTGCTCACAGCCGCACGACTCCGCCAATGGCCCTCGATCAGGATGGCCCTGCCGCGCGGCGACTTGGAGTTGCCTTGGTGGCCTTTGTGGGCGGAAAGCGCAATGAGCCAAGACTCGCACCGCATGTCTTGCGGGCCGCGACCAAAATTGTCAGTCTAGAATCTGAAACATGCGTCGTTGGGTATTCGCGTTCCTGCTGCTTGTCGTGCCGTTCCAGTTGGTCTGGGGCTCGGCGGCGCCCTACTGCGCGCATGAGGCCAGTGTCTCGGCGAAGAAGCACTTCGGCCATCACGAGCACAAGCACCAAGCCGGCGGCGAGGTCACACCGACTTCCGACAACCAGGGCGATGGCGCGGGTGCATACCACGCCGATTGCGAGAGTTGCCACCTCGGGTGCTCCGCGGCCGTGCAAGTCAACGTACCCGGGATCCATGCGCTGCCCCAGGCCCGCGCTCCGGGTTGTCGAGAACCACGCTTCACATCGTACGTACCGTCCGCCCCACAACGTCCTGATCGAGTCGTCCCCGCTCCTGCCGCGCGATCCGGCAGCGGCGTGGTGGTCTGACTCATGGACTGACTGACGACACCCCCACGTCGCCTCCGAATCGCTTCTGTCGTGAGACCAGAAGGATGATTCGATGCGATTTCCCGTTTTGGTGGCAGCCTGCACGGCTTGCCTGTTGGCCGCCGCCCATGGCCTTGCCAGCGCACAGGTGCCGGCCTCACCCCCTGCACTGACACTCGCAGAGGCGCTGCGACAGGCCGAATTGGCCAGTCCCGCCGTCAAGCTGCGCGAGGCTCAGCTGGCTGCCGCCGAAGGCGCGCGGCAGCAGGCGTCGACCCTCCTGGCCAACAACCCCGAGCTGAGCCTCGAGCGCAACAGGACGCAGACCCGCATCACGCCGCCGCCCGACGAGCGCAGCAACGGGTGGTCTGTCGGCATCGCCCAGCCCATCGAGATCGGTGGCCAGCAGGCCCGGCGCCGCGAAGCTGCGGCCGCTGCGCTGGATGCGCTGCGGGCCGAGATCGAAGACGCGCGGCGCCAGGCGCGCAGCGACGCTGCACTGCGCTTCCACGCCGTGCTCGCCATTCAGCGCCGCATCCAGATCGAACAGCGCTCGGTGGACCTCTTCGACAGCACGGCTCAGGCCATCGCCAAGCGGCGCACGGCCGGTGAGGACACCCGACTTGACGCCAACGTGGCGCTGGTCGAGGCCGAGCGCGCGCGCAATGCGCTGGCCGTCGCCCGCGAGCAGTGGTTGGACGCCCGCAGCGAGCTTGCTGCTGCCCTGCAGTTGCCCCCTTCGGCTGTGCCTTCCGTTGCCGGTGAACTGGCCACCGAACTGGGCACAGGCCTGCCTTACAGCCTGGACCAGCTCGTCACCGCTGCGCAGGCGCTGCCGCGGTTGCGTGCGCTGTCTGCCCGCGAAAACGCGGCACGCGCCCGGCTGGGCGTGGAGCGAGCCAGCCGCTTGCCGGACTTGACGGTGGGCCTCAACGTCGGCCGCGAAGGGCCGGGCAACGCACGCGACCGCGTCACCATGCTGACCTTGTCGATGCCGCTGCCGCTGTTCAAGCGCAATGAGGCAGGCATCGGTCAGGCGCTCAGCGACGTGACGACATCGGAAGTCGAGCGCGCGGTGGTCATCCGCGACCAGGAAGCCCAGGTCAGGCGCCTGTGGAGCCGGCTCGGCAGCCAGCGCGAGCGTGTGCAACGCCTTCAGCGCACCTTGCTGCCGGCCTCCAGCGACAACCAGCAACTGGCGGCCAAGTCGCGCCAGGCCGGCCAGATCGGCCTGCTGGAGCAACTGGTCATCAACCGCCAGACGCTGGACGCCGAGCGTGAACTGGGCGACGCACTGGCGGAGTACCACGCCACCCGAATCGAACTTGAAAACGCGGCCGGCTGGTCGCAAGAAGGAACATCACGATGAGCACGCCTGATCAGACCTTTCGGCTGCGCCTTGCAGCCATCGCCGGGGCTGTGGCTCTGGCATTGGGCTTGGCAGCCTGCAGCAAGGAAAGCGCCAAGGATGCACCGGCGGCGCCAAGCGCCAAGGCCGACGCGCACGCTGGCGAGAAGAAGGGCGAAGGCAAGGACGAGCACGCCGAAGGCGCCAGCGAGCTGACGCTGACCAGCGAAGAGGCCGAACGCGCCGGCATCAAGGTCGAGGCCATGAAGGCCCAGGCGCTGGGGGAAACAGTGGTCGTCACCGCCACCATCTTCCCCGACCAGGACCGCCTGGTGCGGGTGTCGCCGCGCATCGACGGCCGCATCCTCTCGGCGCCCGCCAAGCTGGGCGACAAGGTGCGCTCAGGGCAGATTCTGGCCACGCTGGACAGCGTGGAGGTCGGCGAAACCCACGCCGCGTGGACACAGGCGCAGGCTGAACTGCGCATTGCCGAAGCCGACTTCAAGCGCGCCGAGTCGCTGAACGCCGAAGAGATCATCCCGCGCAAGGACTTCCTGCGCGCGCAGGCCGACCGCGACAAGGCCGTGGCTGCCCTGCGCGCCGCATCGGACCGCTTGCGCCTGCTGGGCGGAGCGCCCGGTGCCGCGGGCAACAGCGTGTCCGGCTTCGCGGTCACAGCGCCGTTTGCAGGCACCGTCATCGAGAAGAAGGTGACGCTGGGTGAACTGGCAACGCCGAGTGAACCCATGTTCACCGTCGCCGACCTGAGTCGCGTCTGGATTCAGGCCGCGCTGCCGGAAGCAGCTCTGTCGAAGGTGCGCGTCGGCGCGAGTGCGAAGGTCACCGTGCCCGCCTATCCAGGCGAAACCTTCACGGGCAAGGTTGGCCACATCGGCGCCATGCTCGACAAGGACACGCGCACCGTCGCCGCGCGCATCGAAGTGCCGAATGCCGACGGCCGGCTCAAACCCGAGATGTTTGCCACCGCCACCATCGAAGCGGTGGGTGAGAAACGCGAAGCCATTGCATTGCCCGACGCAGCCATCGTGCTGCTGGAGGGCAAGCCGACGATCTTCGTCTTCGAGCAGGGTGCGTACGAAGCACGCGAGGTCGAGCCGGGCGAGCGCATCGCCGGCCGCACGGTGCTGAAGTCAGGCGTCAAGCCCGGCGACCAGGTGGTGACCGAGGGCGCCTACGCGCTGAAGGCACGCAAGCTGAAGTCGCAGCTTGGCCACGGGCATTGAGAAGGACCACTGAACATGCTCAATGCACTCGTTGATGCCAGCCTGCGCTACAAGGTGCTGGTTCTCGTGGCCTTTGCCGTGCTCGTCGGCCTGGGCGTCATGGCCTACCGGCAGGTGCCGGTGGATGCCTTCCCCGATGTCACCCCCACACAGGTGAACATCTACACCGAATCTCCCGGTGTCGCCGCCGAAGACATCGAAAAGCTGCTGACCGTACCGATCGAAGCCGCGATGGCGGGCCTGACCAAGGTCGAGGTCGTGCGTTCGGTGTCGCTGTTCGGCCTGTCCTACGTGGCGGTTTACTTCGCTGACGACGTCGACATCTACTTCGCGCGCCGGCTGGTGGGCGAAAAGCTGCAGGAGGTCAAGGGCCGCCTGCCCGCCGGTTATGGCGAGCCGGAGCTCGGGCCCAACAGCTCGGGCCTCGGCCAGGTCTTCTGGTACACGATCGAAGACGCCGACAAGAAGCTCAGCGCGATGGACCTGCGCACCTTGCACGACTGGACGGTGCGCCTGATCCTGCGTACGGCGCCGGGCGTGGACGACGTGACGACCTGGGGCGGCCACGAGAAGCAGTTCCAGGTGCAGATCGATCCGCGCAAGCTGGTGAAGTACGGGCTGTCGTTCAAGGAGGTGATGGAGCGGCTGACGGCCAACAATAAGCAGGTCGGCGGCCAGTACCTGAACATCGGCGTCGAGCAGTATCTGGTGCGCGGTCTCGGGCTGGTCAGCAACGCCGCTGACATCGGCACCATCGTGGTGGCTGAACGCAATGGCGCGCCGGTTTACGTGCGAGACGTGGCCGATGTGAAGGAAGCACCTGCCGTGCGCTTCGGTGCCGTCACGCGCAATGGCCAGGAAACCGTTCTCGGCATTGCGCTGGCGCGCATCAACGAGAACGCCGCCACGGTGGTCGCGGCCGTCAAAGCCAAGCTCGCCATCGCGCAGGCGGCCTTGCCCAAGGGCATCGAGTTGAAGGCGGCCTATGACCGCACCGAGATCGTCGACAAGGCGCTGAAGACCTCCACCAACGCCCTGATCGAGGGCTCGATCCTGGTGGCGGTGATCCTGTTCCTGTTCCTCGGTGAGTTCCGCTCGGCCATCGTCGTGATCGTGACGCTGCCGCTGGCGATGCTCTTCGCCTTCATCATGATGCAGCGCTTCGGCATGTCGGCGAACCTGATGTCCCTGGCGGGCCTGGCCATCGGCATCGGAATGATGGTCGACGGGGCCGTGGTGATGGTGGAAAACGCCTTCCGGCTGCTGGCCCACGCACGCGAGTCCGGCCGGCCCATCAACCGCACGCACGTGGTGCTGGAAGCGGCGCGCGAAGTGGCCAACCCGATTGCCTTCGCCATCATGATCATCATCGTGGTGTTCCTGCCGCTGTTCTCGCTGACGGGGCTGGAAGGCAAGCTGTTCAAGCCGATGGCGCTGACCATCACCTTCGCGATGGCAGGCTCGCTGCTGCTCAGCCTGACGCTGGTGCCGGTGCTGGCTGCACTGATCCTGAAGCCGAAGGAAGAGAAGGACACCTGGCTCGTGCGCTGGGCCAAGAAGGCCTACCTGCCGGCGCTGGATTGGGCGCTGGACCGCAAGAAGATCGTGGTCGGCACCGCCGTCGCGCTGTTGCTCGGCTCCCTGGCGCTGTTCCCCTTCCTGGGCAAGGAGTTCATGCCCACGCTGCAGGAAGACGCGATCATGTTCCGCGTGGTCGGCATTCCGTCCACGTCGCTCGACGAATCCATCCGCGTTGCCAACGTGATGGACGCCAGCCTGCGCAAGAAGTATCCGCAGGTGAAGTCGGTGCTGGCCACGATCGGGCGCGCCGAAAAGGGCGAGACGGCCGACGTCAACTACATGGAGGTTCTGCTCGACCTCAAACCCAAGGAGGAATGGCCCGTCAAGCAGTCGTATTCGGCGCTCGGCAAGGAGATGCAGGAGTTCCTGGAGGGCGAGGTCGCCACGGCCGTGTTCGGCGCCACGCAGCCGATCCAGATGCGGGTGGAAGAACTGATCTCCGGCGTTCGCGCCACCCTGGCGCTGAAGATCTACGGCGAAGACCTGGACAAGCTCGAAGAACTCTCGGCGCAGATCAAGGGCGTGATCGGCGCCGTTCCGGGCGTGGCCGATCTTGCGGCCGAGGCCAACAAGGGCAAGCCGCAGATGGTGATCAAGGTGGATCGCCAGGCCGCTGCGCGCTACGGCCTGAACGCCGACGACATCCTGGCGGTGGTGCAGGCCGGCGTCGGCGGTGAAACGGTCTCGACGCTGATCGACGGCACCCGCCGCTTCGACATCGCCGTGCGTCTGGCCGACGAGTTCCGCAGCAGCCCGTCGGCGATCGCACAGATCCCGATCCGCACGTCTGAGGGCGCCATCGTGCCGTTCTCTCAAGTCGCGAAGATCGAGCTGGCCGAGGGCTACACCTTCGTGCGCCGGGAAGCCCTGCAACGCTACGCCGTCCTGCAGATGGACGTGCAGGGCCGGGACATCGACGGTTTCGTGAAGGACGCCGACGCGGCCATCAAGGCCCAGGTGAAGATACCCACCGGCTACTGGGTCGAATGGGGCGGTGCGTTCGAGAACCAGCAGCGCGCCATGGCCCGGCTGGGGGTGATCGTGCCGCTGACCATCGGCCTGATCTTCATCCTGCTGTACACCGCGTTCAACTCGGTGCGGCATGCCACGCTGATCATCGCCAACGTGCCCTTCGCCATCATCGGCGGGATCATCGGTCTGTTCACCACCGGCCAGTACCTGTCGGTGCCTTCGGCCATCGGCTTCATCGCGGTGTTCGGCGTGGCGATGTTGAACGGCATCGTGCTGGTGACCTTCCTCAACGACCAGCGAAAACACGGCTTGTCGATCCGCGACGCCGTGCGCCAGGGTGCGGCGCTGCGCTTGAGGCCGGTGCTGATGACGGCCTCGGTGGCGATCCTCGGCCTGGTGCCGATGCTGCTGTCCACCGGCGTCGGCGCCGAGACGCAGCGACCGCTGGCCACCGTCGTGATCGGCGGGCTGATCACTTCGACACTGCTGACGCTGTTGCTGCTGCCGCTGATCTACGAGTGGTCCGAGTCGCGCGCGGAAGCCAGGCAACGCAAACGTGAAGCCGCCGAAGAAATGCAGGACAACGCTGCCCCTCCCCTGCTCCAGACACCCACCGAGGACACGCCATGAAAGAAGTCAAAGCCTATGTACACAGCAGCCGCGTCGCCGATGTGATCGCGGCCCTGAAGAACTCCCCCGCCTGGGGCGGACAACGTGCCGGCCGGCGCCACAACCTGGCCATGTACGTCGTCAAGGGTTCGATCATGCCGCTGGACAGTGGCGAGCAGCACTACTCGATGGACCTCGGCGACGAGGTGGTCAACGAATACAAGCTGGAACTGCTTTGCGAGGACGGCGAAGTGGACGAGATCGTCGCTGCCATCCAGGCATCGGCACGCACCGGCCAGGCTGTTGCCGGCTGGATCACCGTCACCGAGGTCGTGCAGGCCATCGCCATTCACTGACGCCAACTCCGTTCCCCCAACCCCGAAAGGACTCACGATGAAGAAGTTTCTGATTCCCCTGCTGGCCGCATCCGCACTGGCGCTGCCGGCCACCGCGCTGTATGCCGCCGAAGACCATGCGCCCAAGTTCGGCGGCGTTGTGGTCGAGACCAAGGCCGGTGACATGGAACTCGTCGCCAAGCCAGACCTCATCGTCATCCACGTCAGCGACCATGGCAAGGCGATGAAGCTGACCAGCGCCACCGGCAAGATCACGGTGTTCAACGGCAACGACAAGACCGAGGCGCCGCTGGCGCTCGCGGGCGACAAGCTGGAAGCCAAGGGCAGCTTCAAGGTCGGCGCCGGCACCAAGGTGTTGGCGGAGGTGGCTCTGAACGGCAAGCCCGCCGTGTCAGCGCGCTTCACACTCAAGTGACATGTGAAGGCGCCAAGCCATGAAACACGTTTCGCGTCGGACCGTGCTCGTCGGTGCTGGACTTGTCGGCCTGCTCAGCGCGGGCTGCATGACCAAGCCGATGCAGCCACCCAACCCGGATGGCACGTATTGCTTCGCGACTGGCAAGTGGCACAGCCGAAAGTTGACTTGCACGCCCACGCCGATTCCGCCGGAATCGGTCGAGGTTGAATCGAAGCGTTTCGAGCCGACTCCTGGCCTTCTGACCGTGTATGTCGTTCGCAAGCGGTGGGGCGATACGGTCAACCCGGTGCAGCTAAGAGTCGACGGCGGTCCGACGGTGGTGACGACGCCTGAGTCCTTCGTGCGCCTGCGCATGCGGCCAGGCCCGCACACGTTCGCTGCCACGTGGAGCGAGGGTGCGACTGAGTTGGCGGTCACCGGCGCAGCCGGTGACGTGCGGGTCGTGGAACTGGTGGGGTCCGTCTGGACCTGGGGCAGCACCTACCGACTCGAACATGGCGACCTGGCCGAGGGCCGCACTCGCGTCGCGCGGCTGCGGCTGGTTGCCGATGTGCAGTAGTTGGAGCGCAAGCGTCGATGCCTAGCCCACGATGTGATCGGTGTCGCGGCCCGCAGCGCGCGCCCGCCAGGGTAAGCGCAGCTGCGGCCCTCTTTGTCACTGCCGCTGCTGGGCCGGAGCGAAGGCACATTGACTCTCGCTGCCATCCGCAGGTTGGCGTTCGATCACACGCCGCAATGAACGGAGGGCCACAGCATGCGCTACAAGTGGCTGGAAACCTCTTTGGCCCAAACGATGGCGTGGATTTGGCTCGTCATCCTGGCCACTGCCGTCGTCGGATACGCCGTGTTCCGCTGGTGGCGCAAGCGGCATCCTCTGCCGGTTCCGAAGCCCGCGCCTTCCTATTCACAGCAGTTGCAACGTCGATTGAACGAACACCGCGGAGCGAGCAAACCGTCGAAGCGGTCGAAGCCCCCGCGCAAACAACCGCGTGGGCATTGAGCCTGAGGTCCGCTGACACCGGCCGGGCACCTTCGGCGCAGAGGACGCTGGCATGAGCGGCGGGCACAGCCACGCGATTCCCGCGACGGGCAATGAGCGGGCCCTCTGGATGGCGTTGGGCCTGACCTCGACCTTTCTCATCGCCGAGGTCATCGCCGGCGTCGTTTTCCAGAGCCTGGCGTTGCTTGCCGATGCAGCGCACATGTTCACCGACGCGGCGGCCTTGGCCATCGCCGTGGCGGCCGTCCGCATCGCGCGGCGGCCGGCCGACGCGAAGCGCACCTACGGCTACCACCGATTCGAGATCCTGGCCGCAGCGCTCAATGCGGTGCTGCTGTTCGGTGTGGCCCTCTACATCCTCTACGAAGCCTACCGCCGCTTCAACGCCCCGGCCGAAGTGCAGCCCCTGGGCATGTTGGTGGTGGCCACCCTGGGCCTGGCCGTCAATCTGCTCAGCATGCGGTTCCTCCAGAGCGGCAAGGACACCAGCCTCAACGTCAAGGGCGCGTACCTGGAAGTCTGGGCCGACATGCTCGGGTCGATCGGCGTCATCGTCGCGGCGCTGGTGATCCGGTTCACCGGATGGGCCTGGGTCGATACCCTGGTTGCAGTGGGCATCGGCCTGTGGGTTTTGCCGCGCACCTGGGTGCTGCTGAAGGAGAGCCTGAACATCCTGCTCGAAGGTGCACCAGAAGGTGTGGATGTCGACGAGGTCGCTCGCACGATGCTCGCCGTGCCGGGTGTCACTGGTGTGCACGATCTGCATGTCTGGGTGCTCACCAGCGGCAAGAACGCGCTCACCGCACATGTCGTTCACGCAGCGAATATCGACGGCGCTGCGCTGATCGAGCCCCTCAAGGAGATGCTGGCCGACCGTTTCAAGGTCTTCCACACGACGCTGCAGGTCGAGCCGACTGCGTGCCAGCACTCAGAGGACGGCTGCAACTTCGTGGATCACCGCGTCCCTGCACAAGCACGTGAATCGCATGCGGGCCACGTTCACTGACCCGGATGCCGGTGGATGGCCTGCCTGGCTTCGTTCTGCCAGGCCAGCGTCATGCGACATAGGCTCAACTGCCCGAGTGCATGTGCATCCTGGCGCGACGCTCCTGGGGCGTCTCGTTGAGCAGTTCGCTGATCACCTGCTCGCGGGTCTTGCCCGGCCCCGTGGCCTTCGGCGGCAGCGGCGCGCCCCGCTGCATCAGGGCCAGCGTCCCGTCCTTGCGCGCTGCCTCCAACTCGGCGCGCGCTTCGGCGCGCGTCTTCGTGCTCTTGACATGGTCCGGGTGGTAGGTGAAGCCCGCCTCGCCATTGCTCGGGTGCCACTCCGAGGTGGCGAACGACAGGCCGGGCAGCGTGATCGCGGCGGCGAAGACGGACAGCACGGTGGCTTTGCGAAGGTTCATGGCGTCGATTCCTTGGTGGGGTTGTCACCGCCGGCGTCCTGCCGGGGCATGCCCGATGGCATGAGCGCCACTCTAGAAACTGCATCCAAACATGAGTGGGTCCGCAAGATGACAAGTTCGTCACCCGAACCTGAAGCGCACCAGGGGCTCCGGCAGGCATGAAACTGTTGGTCGTCGAGGATGAGGTCAAGCTCGCGGAATACCTGCGCAGGGGTCTGACCGAGGAGGGCTATGTCGTGGACGTGGCCCACAACGGTGTCGATGGCCTGCACCTCGCGATGGAGGGCGACCACCACCTGCTCGTGCTCGACGGCATGCTGCCGGGCATCGACGGCCTGGGCCTGCTCGCCGCGCTGCGCCAGAGCAAGCAGACACCCGTGCTGATGCTCACCGCGCGAATCCGGATCGAAGATCGCGTGAAGGGCTTGCAAGGCGGCGCAGACGACTACTTGGTCAAGCCCTTCGCGTTTTCGGAGCTCGTGGCCCGCATCGAGGTGCTGCTGCGCCGCACACGGCCCACCCGCGATGTCGAAGGAACAACGGTTCTCGGCCTGGCCGATCTCGAACTCGACCTGGTGCGCCGCAGGGCCACCCGCGCCGGCCAGCGGCTGGATCTCACGGCCAAGGAGTTCACCCTGCTGACGCTGCTGCTGCGCCGCCAGGGCGAAGTGCTGTCGCGCACCGAGATCGCGGAACAGGTGTGGGACATGAACTTCGACAGCGCCACCAACGTCATCGACGTGGCAGTACGCCGGCTGCGCGGCAAGCTCGACGCCCCTTTCGAACGCACGCTCCTGCATACCGCGCGTGGCATGGGTTATGTGCTGGAGGCGCGCGACGAATGAGCAAGAGCCGCGTGGGTTCGCTCGGCCGGCGCCCGTCGTCCTGGCCCGCGCTGCAGAGCCTGATCGGGCTGGCCGTGGTCTGCGTCGCCGTCCATGCGTTTCAGGAGTGACGATGTCTTTGCGCTGCACGCGCCAGGTGCCGGGTGCGGGCACGCGCTTCCGAGGCGGGGGGAATCGCCAAGAGCGCAGAGTCGGTCGGGACAGCTTGCTCACGGCATCCTGGCCAGGCTTGCCTGCAACGCGATTGATCGCCGGCCAAGAACGCCAAATTCCGTCACGTGCGTGCCGAAATGCGGTGAAGTGCCGCAGTGCATTGAACCCACTCGCTCGCCCCAAACCCTGTAGCTGCTAGACTATTTCGCATGCGTCGTTGGTTCGCCATTGCTCTGCTCGCCTTGCTGCCGTTCCAGTTCACCTGGGCTGCAGTGGCAAGCTATTGCGGGCACGAAAGCGATGCGCAGGCGCAGCACTTCGGACACCACGAGCACCAGCATGATGGCGATGCAATCGTGGACCAGGACAGTGACGACGTGGCCGGTGAGACCTTGGGTAGCAGCGATCACGACTGTGGACATTGCCATGGCAGTTGCTCAGAGATGCCCGCACACGGCGATGGGTTGATGCCGCTCGCAGTGGCCTCGCATCCGGTCACGCTGGCCGAAGGCACCGTGCGCACCCTGACGCACAGCCCGCCCGAGCGCCCTCAGTGGGCACCCCTCGCCTGATCGGCGAGGCGGCCACTTCTTCTTCCTGAAGCCCGTTCGCGCCTGACCGCGTGCCGTCGTCGACGGCCGCTCAGCCGCGACGCGACCTGCTGGGTCGCCCTTGCCGATCTCCCGTGAGTTGTCCTCAACCCTGGAGCATCGGATGCACCGACGAAATTTCATCACGCACGCTCGCTGGCGAACGACCGCCAGCGCCACGCTGGCCCTTGCCTTCGCATTCGCACTAAGCACTGCCGCAGCGGGTGCATTGGCCCAAACCACTGCGAAGGCCGAAGGGTTGACGCTGAGCCAGGCCTTCGAAGCGGCATGGGCGCGCCAACCCGAACTCGCGGCCCTGGCGGCACGCCGGGACGCAGCCCGGGCACAGCAGCAAGCCGCGCAGTCCTGGACACCTGAGCCCGTGGCGGTGGAGGTGACCGGCAAGACCGACCGCCTGAACCGCAATCTCGGCACACGCGAATACGAAGCAGGCCTCGCGATCCCCCTGTGGCTGCCCGGCGAACGCGGGCGCAGCCAGGCACTGGCCGAGGCCGAAGGCCGTGCTGTCGAAAGCCGCACCACCGCAGCCCAGCTGCGGGTGGCCGCCGCCGTGCGTGACGCCTGGTGGAACTGGCAACGCGCGCGTGCCGATGCCGCCACTGCACAGGGCCAACTCGACAACGCACAACGGATCGCAGCCGATGTCGGCAAACGGCTCAAGGCCGGCGATCTGGCGCAGGCCGACCAGCACCAGGCCGATGGCGCCGTGGCTGCCGCCCAGGCGACGGTGGCGCAGACGCAAGCCGCCGTGATCGTGGCTGAGCAGTCCCTGCGCACGCTGGTGGCGTCGCCCGGCCTGGCGCTCACAGCCGGCCCGGCGGATCTCATCGCCGAGCCGGAGCCTGGCGCTGCGGCAACGGACATGGATACGCACGGCGAGTTGCTGGCGCTGAAGGACCGCGCCTCGGTGGCCGAAGGCGTGGCGGCCCTGGCGGCTACGCAGTCGCGCGCCAATCCCGAACTGACGATCGCCACCACGCGTGACCGCGGTGCCTCGGGTGAAACCTGGCAACAGACCTTCACGGTCGGCGTGCGCATTCCTTTTGGAGCGGGTCCGCGTCACGACGCGCGCACGGCCGCCGCGCGGGCCGAGACCATCGAACTGCAGGCGCAGTTGAATCTGGAGCGGGCCCGTCTGGCGGGTGAACGCGACTCGGCCAAGGCACGCACCGAATCGGCCCGGCTGCAGCTGGCAGCGGCCGAGCGCCGCGCACAACTGGCGCGCGAGTCCCGCGGCTTCTTCGACAAGTCCTTCCGCCTGGGCGAGACCGATCTGCCGACCCGGCTGCGCATCGAGGCCGAAGCGGCCGAGGCCGATCGTCAGGCCGCACGCAGTCGCATCGAGCTCGCAGCCGCCATCTCCGCATGGCGCCAGGCGCTTGGCTTGTTGCCGCAGTGAAGCCCGCATCTGCGACGAAGCCAACCAGCGCTCAACCGAACACCTCTTCCGGACATCCACCCATGAAACCCTTCCACACCCTGGTCGCGATTCCTCTTGCGATCCTGATCCTGCTCCCGAAACTTGCAATGGCAGGCGACGGCCACGACCACGGCGAAGCCGCGCCCACGGCCACCGGTCCCGCCCTGCCCAGATTCGCCGCCGTGTCGGACCTGTTCGAGCTGGTCGGCGTGCTCAACGGCAAGCAGATCACGCTGTACCTGGACCGTGCCGCTGACAACAGCCCGGTCACCGAAGCCCAGATCGAACTCGAGATCGGCGGCCAGAAGTTCAAGGCGGCCAAACAAGGCACAGACGAGTTCGAAGTCGTGCTGGCCGAAGCGCCCAAGCCGGGCGTCCTGCCGATCACCGCCACGGTGAGCGCCGGGTCCGACGCCGACCTGCTGGCCGGCGAGCTTGACATCCACGAAGCAGCACACGCTGACGAGGCGGCCCATGCCCACTCGTGGAAGGAGTACGCCGGCTGGGCAGCGGGAGGGGTCGCCGTGCTGGCGATCCTGCTGACGGTCGGTCGCCGCGTGTTGTCGTCGCGCCAGACCCGTGTCGGAGGTGTCGCATGAAGCGCGCTCTGACCCTTGCGAACGCGCGATGGGCCCTCGTCGCCAGCATGGTGGTGGTGCTGTCCGCGCTGCCTCAGGCACAGGCCGGCGAAGGCCATGACCATGGCGACGGCGGTGCAGCACCCAGTGCCAATGGCCCGCAGCGGCTGCCCGACGGCAGCGTGTTCCTCCCCAAGCCGGCGCAACGCCAGCTGGGTGTGCGCACCATGGCCACAGTCGACGCCGAACTGCCACGCTCGGTGGAACTCACCGGCAAGGTGCTGATGGACCCGAACGCCGGGGGCAAAGTGCAACCGCTGAATGCCGGCCGCATCGAGCCCGGCCCGCGCGGTCTGCCCAACCCGGGCCAGGCGGTGCGCAAGGGCGAGGTGCTGGCCTACGTGGTGCCCTCGACAGCACCCATCGAACGCTCCAATCAGTCGTCCCAGCTGGCCGAACTGCGAGCGGCCAAGTCGCTGGCTGACAAGCGTGTGGCCCGCCTGAAGGAACTGGCGGACACGGTGCCGCGCAAGGACATCGAAGCGGCGGAGAGCGAATCCACCAGTCTGGCTGAACGCATGGCCGCGATCGGTGGCGGCCTGGCCACGCGTGAAGCCCTGGTGGCTCCCGTGTCCGGCGTCATCGCGTCGGCCCACGTCGTGGCGGGCCAGGTGGTCGACGCGCGCGAGCTGCTGTTCGAGATCGTCGACCCGAGCCGCCTGCGCATCGAGGCACTGGCCTTCGATCCTGCCTTGGCGGCCAATGTGGGCAGCGCCACGCTGGCCATCGGCAACCAGCGCGTGCCGCTGGAGTTCATCGGTGCCGCGCGCAGCCTGCGCGAGCAGGCGCTGCCGCTGGGTTTCCGCGCCCAGGGCGCTGCCCTCAACAGCCTGGCCGTCGGCCAGCCGGTGCGTGTCTTCGTGCAGACCAAGGAGAAGGTCAAGGGGCTGGCGGTCCCGGTCGCTTCGCTGATGAAGAACCCGGCCAATCAGACCATCGTCTGGGTCAAGACCGCGCCGGAACGGTTCGAGCCCCGCACGGTGACGACTGAATCGCTGGACGGCATCAGCGTGTCGGTCACCGCCGGCCTGAAGGCTGGCGACAAGGTCGCCACTCAAGGCGCCACCTTGATCAACCAGGTGCGCTGACATGTTCAAGTGGCTCCTAGACAACAGCCTCGGAAACCGGTTGCTGGTGATCATCGCCAGCGTCGTGCTGATGGCCTATGGCGCGTTCACACTGACGCGCACGCCGGTGGACGTGTTCCCCGACCTCAACAAGCCCACGGTGACCATCATCACCGAGGCCGGCGGCATGGCCGCCGAGGAGGTGGAACAGCTCATCACCTTCCCGCTGGAAACCACGATGAACGGCCTGCCGGGCGTGGAGACGATCCGCTCCACCTCGTCGGCCGGCCTGTCCTTCATCTACGTCACCTTCGACTGGAGCACCGACATCTTCCGCGCCCGCCAGCTCGTCAGCGAGCGACTCGCGGCGATGGAGGAAGGCATTGCCGAAGGCGTGCTGCCCCGCATGGGCCCGATCAGCTCGATCATGGGCGAGATCATGCAGATCGCGATCCCCGTGGACACCACGAAGATCAGCGCGATGGCGGTGCGCGAGTACGCGGACTGGGTTCTGCGCCCCCGCCTGCTGTCGGTGCAGGGCGTGGCGCAGGTCATCCCCATCGGCGGCGAGGTGCGGCAGTTCCAGGTGCAACCCAACACCGTGCGCATGGCCGAGCTCGGCATCACGCACGAGCAGTTGGAAGCGGCACTGAAGGGCTATTCCTCCAACACCTCGGGGGGCTTCCTGGAGCTGAACGGGCGTGAGTACCTGATCCGCAACCTGGGTCGCACGTCGCTGCTGGACGACTTGAAGAACCTGGCCCTGACATCCAAGGCGGGCCAACCGATCCTGATGCGCCAGATCGCCGACGTCACTTTCGCTGCGGCCAACAAACGCGGCGACGCCGGTTATGAAGGCCAGCCGGCAGTGATCCTGGGCATCCAGAAGCAGCCCTCGGCCGACACCATCGCGCTGACGCGGAACATCGAGGAAGCCTTGGCGGGGTTGAAGACTTCCTTGCCCGCCGGCATGCAGGAGCCCAAGGTCACCTTCCGCCAGGCCAGCTTCATCGAGGCCTCGATCACCACGCTGCAGGGCAAGCTGATCGGCGCCTCAGTGTTCGTCGCGGTGATCCTGTTCTTCTTCCTCGGCACGCTGCGGCCGACCATCATCGCGCTGACCGCCATCCCGGTGTCGATCTTCATCACCGCGCTGGTCTTCCGCTACTTCGGGTTGTCGATCAACACGATGACGTTGGGTGGCCTGGCCATCGCCATCGGCGGGCTGGTCGACGATGCCGTGGTGGGTGTCGAGAACGTGCTGCGCCGCCTGAAGGAGGACCGCGTCAAGCACCCGCAGCACCGCATCCATCCAATCGAGGTGGTGGCGCACGCCACGATGGAAGTGCGCTCCGCGATCCTCTACGCCACCGTGATCATCGTGCTGGTCTTCATCCCCCTGTTCGCGCTGCCGGGGCTGGAAGGCAAGCTGTTCGTGCCACTGGGCATCGCCTTCATCGTGTCGACGCTGGCCTCGTTGATCGTCTCGGTGACGGTTACGCCAGTGCTCAGCTTCTACCTGCTGCCGCGGATGAAGAACCTCGATCACGGCGACACCAAAGTGCTGCGATGGCTCAAGTCGGCTTATCAGTCGTCATTGCAATCGGTGCTGAATGCGCCGCGGGCGGCAATGGCAGCAGCCGGCGTGGCGGTGGTAGTGGCGGCGGCGGCCGTGCCGTTCTTTCCGACCACATTCCTGCCGCCCTTCAATGAAGGCACGCTGCTGATCGGCTTGCGCCTGAATCCTGGTGTCACGCTGGCCGAAACCTCGGCGCTGGCGCGCCAGGCCGAAGTGCTGGTGAGCCAGGTGCCCGAGGTCACGCACGTCGGCCGGCGCAGCGGCCGGGCCGAGCTGGACGAACACGCCGAAGGGGTGCACGTCAGCGAGCTCGACGTGGGCCTGAAGCCCACCGCCGAGCTGACGCGCACGATGGACGAGATCAAGGCCGACATCCGCGCGCGGCTGATCAACCTGCCTGCCGCCCTGGAGATCGGCCAGCCGATCTCGCATCGCATCGACCACATGCTCTCGGGCGTGCGTTCGCAGATCGCCATCAAGATCTTCGGTGAAGACCTGGATGCCCTTCGCGGCCAGGCCGACGTGCTGCGCGCGAAGCTGGCCGCCATCCCCGGCATCGCCGACCTGCAGATCGAAAAGCAGGTGCTGGCGCCGCAGATCAAGGTGCGTGTGGACTACGCTGCCGCGGCCCAGTACGGCGTGCCCGCGCCCCAGGTGCTGACCACGCTGCAAAACCTGGTCGAAGGCGAGAAGATCACCCAGATCGTCGAGGGCAGCCGCCGATTCGCGCTGGTGGTGCGGCTGCCGGAGTCGGCGCGCTCGGTCGATGGCCTGGGCCAGATCCTGATTGAGACACCAAACGGCCGAATCCCGCTGTCGAAGATCGCGACCATCGAAGACGGCGACGGCCCGAACCAGATCAGCCGCGACGACGGCAAGCGGCGCATCGTGTTGTCGGCCAACGCGTCAGGGCGGGCCTTGTCGGAGATCGTGGCCGACATCCGCAAGGTGGTGGCCGAGACGAAGCTGCCCGAGGGCTACTTCATCACCCTGGGCGGCCAGTTCCAGGCGCAGGAGGAAGCCTCGCGCCTGGTCGGCCTGCTCAGCATCGTGTCGCTGACGCTGATGTTCGTGGTGCTCTACAGCCGCTACAAGTCCAGCGTGCTGGCGGCGCTGATCATGGTCAACATTCCGTTGGCGCTGGTCGGTGCGGTGCTGGGTCTGTGGCTGTCGGGCCAACCACTGAGCGTGGCCGCGCTGGTGGGCTTCATCACGCTGGCGGGCATCTCGGTGCGCAACGGCATCCTGAAGGTCAGCCACTACATCAACCTGATGCGCTTCGAGGGTGAGAACTTCGACCACAAGATGATCCTGCGTGGCTCGCTGGAACGGCTGAGCCCGGTGCTGATGACGGCGTTGGTGACGGCCTTCGCGCTGGCGCCGCTGCTGTTCGAGGCCGAACAGCCCGGCACCGAGGTGCTGCACCCGGTGGCCGTGGTGATCTTCTCCGGCCTGATCAGCTCGACCTTGCTCGACACCTTCCTCACACCCGCGATGTTCTGGCTCTTCGGCCGCAAGCCCGCCGAAGCGCTGATGGACAGCAAGGATGCCGAGGCACTTTGATCCCATCCCTCTGTCAACGTTTTCCAACCCCTGAAAGGACTCTCATGAAGACGACAACCCTCCTCGCCGCCATTGCCCTGACCCTGGCCGGCACGGCCTTCGCTGCCGGCGGCCACGACCATTCGCCCAAACATGGCGGCGTGGTCACCGAGGCCAAGGACATGGACTACGAACTGGTCGCCAAGCCGGCCGCGATCCAGTTGCACCTGCGCGACCACGGCAAGCCGGCCGACGTTTCCAAGGCCAGCGCCAAGCTGACCTTGCTGACCGGCACCGAGAAGCAGGAAGTCGAGCTGAAGCCAGCCGGCGACAAGCTCGAAGCGACCGGCAGCTTCAAGGTCGGCCCGGGCACCAAGGCCGTTGCTGTCGTCACCATGTCCGGTAAACCGGCGGGCACGGTGCGTTTCACGATCAAGTAGGGAACACCGCCGTGGACCACGCCAGACTTCCCCAACGCAGAACCCTGTTGATCGGCCTGGCGGCAGTCGGGCTGGTACCACTTGCGGGCTGCATGACCAAACCGATGCGCCCGGCCAACGCGGACGGCACCTAGTGTTTTGCGATCGGCAAGTGGTACAGCCGCAAGCTCACCTGCACGAACTGGTCGGTTCGGTCTGGTCATGGGGCAGCAGCTACCGGCTGGAGCGCGGCGAACCCACGGAATCGCGTGCTCGGGCTGCGCCTCTGCGCCTGGTCGCAGATGTTGGCTGAGTGCGCTTGAGTACCTGGCTTGTCAACGGGTGCGCCAGCTTCGCGATGCCTGCCCACATGCCTGCAACGCGTCGCATGTGGAGCGGCAACGCGCGTGGAGTTGCCATTGTCGGATGCTCCCTGACCTTGGCCGACTCGACGCAAGAACGGGAGGCGCGCGATGAGGAAGCAGCTGCCGGATGCAGCGATCGCACAGACGATGCTGTGGATCTGGGTGGCCGTCGTGGTTGTCGCTCTCGTGCTGGTCGCGCTTTGGCGTCGATGGCGGAGGTCCCACCCACCTCCGAAACCCGAACAGAAGCTAACCTACAGCCAATCACTGTCGAAGCGGCTGGCGGCTGCCCGCCAGGACGGCAAAGGCAAAAGGCAACGCGGGCCACCAGATGCTGGTGGCCCGCACGAACGCTGAGACTTGCCGGGTGCTCAGCCGCCGCTCTGAAGTTCCATCCGCGCGCGGCGCTGTTCGGGCGACTCGTTGAGCATCTCGGCAATCACCTGCTGGCGGGTCTTGCCGGGCCCGGTGGTCTTCATGGGCAACGGCGCGTTGCGCTGCATCAGTGCGAGCGTGCCGTCCTTGCGGGCCGCCTCGACCTCGGCCATCACCTGAGCACGTGTCTTGGTGCTCTTCCAGTGGTCCGGGTGTTCGGTGTACCCGGCGTCAGTGTCAGCGGGGTGATACAGCGAGTTGGCCTGCGCCATCACCGGCAGCGTCAGGGCCAGCGCAACGAGGGGCAAGGCGGCGTGTTTGCGAAAGTTCATGGTCAGGGTTCCTTGAAGATAGGGTTGCCCGCGACCTTGTGTCGCGGCATGCCCGATGGCATGACCATGACTTTAGAAACCGGCCTCCAACAAGACTCGGTCCACCAGATGACAAGTCGGTCACTTGCTGGGGTTGCCAAATGAGGGCTTCAACGGCATGAGACTGCTGGTGATCGAAGACGAGGTGAAGCTCGCCGAATACCTGCGCAAGGGTTTGACCGAAGAAGGCTATGTCGTGGACGTGGCGCACAACGGCGTCGACGGTCTGCACCTGGCAATGGAGGATGACTACGACCTGCTCGTGCTGGACGGCATGCTGCCCGGCATCGACGGGCTGGGCTTGCTGGCCGCCCTGCGCCAGAGCAAGCAAACGCCTGTGCTGATGCTCACGGCGCGCGTCCGGGTCGAGGACCGTGTCAAGGGTCTGCAAGGGGGTGCAGATGACTACCTCGTCAAGCCGTTCGCGTTCTCCGAACTGGTGGCCCGGATCCAGGTTCTGCTGCGCCGCGCGCGTCCGGCGCGCGAGCCTGAAGGTGCCACGGTCCTGGGTCTGTCTGACCTCGAGATGGACCTGCTGCGCCGCAAGGCCACACGGGCTGGCCGAAGGCTCGACCTCACGGCCAAGGAGTTCACCTTGCTGGCCTTGCTGCTGCGCCGTCAGGGCGAGGTGCTTTCCCGCACCGAGATTGCGGAGCAGGTGTGGGACATCAACTTCGACAGCGCCACCAATGTCATCGACGTGGCGGTACGCAGGCTGCGCGGCAAGCTCGACGCGCCCTTCGAGCGCACGCTGCTGCATACGGTGCGCGGCATGGGTTACGTGCTGGAGGAGCGCGAGGAATGAACACGCCGGGCCGCCCCAAGTGCTCATGCTCCCGCTTGGCGGGACCGGCCGCAGGCCGTAGGGTGCCCCAATGAGCAGGAGCCGCGTCGGTTCCCTCGGGCGGCGGCTGTCGACATGGCTGGCGCTTCAGAGCCTGGCCGGACTCTCCGTGGTCTGCGTCGCGGTCTACGCCGTCACGCACGTGAACCTCGAGGCGCGGCAGATCGAGGCGCTGACGCAGAAGCAGACGCAGGTGCGGCACTTGCTCACCGAAGAGCCGCAGCGCGGCGACGCCAGCACGTTGACCCACAAGCTCGACGACTTCTTCGTCGGGCACCAGGATCTGGCCTTGTCGCTGGCGCGGCCCGATGGCAGCGTCTTCTACCAGCGCGCCGTCGGCGCGTCGTCCCCCGGTAGCGCGCGCGTGGCCCGCTTCGAAGTGGCCGCGCCGGCCACCGCACCGGACAAGCTGACCGCGGTCCTGACACTGGACACGGGCGATGACCGCCTATTGCTGCGTCGGCTTGCACTCACGCTGCTGGCCGCTGCCCTGGGCGGCGCTGCGTTGGTCTCGGCGGGCGGCTTTGTGCTGGTGCGCCTGGGGCTGCGCCCCGTGCGGGAACTGGTGGAGCAGACACGCCTGCTTGCGGCAGATACGCTGCATCGGCGTTTGGATGGCTCAGGCCAGGCCGAAGAACTCGAACCTTTGATTGCGCAGTTCAACGAACTGCTCGGCCGCTTGTCACAGGCCTATGAGCAGTTAGAAGGATTCAATGCCGATGTGGCGCATGAGCTGTGCACCCCACTCGCCACCCTGATCAGCAGCACCGAACTGGCGCTGCGCAGGGCGCGCGGTGCCGAAGAACTGCGCGAGGTGCTCGGGTCGAACCTGGAAGAACTGCAGCGCGTGGCCGGCATCGTGCAGGACATGCTCTTTCTCTCACAGGCCGATCGAGGCAGTTCGGCGCGGCGTGTG
The DNA here is from genome assembly GCA_030653505.1 of Rubrivivax sp. Taxonomy (GTDB): domain Bacteria; phylum Pseudomonadota; class Gammaproteobacteria; order Burkholderiales; family Burkholderiaceae_C; genus Rubrivivax. The sequence continues at coordinate 13,482 of JAURZK010000139.1, read as the reverse complement.
GCCACGGCCAGCCTGGCCGGGGTGGCTCGGCAGGTGGCTGACTATCACGACGCCGCGCTGGACGATGCCGGAGTCCGGGTCGAGGTCATCGGCGACACCGGCGGAGAGTTTGATCTGCCGCTGTTGCAACGCGCGCTGTCAAACCTGGTCGCCAATGCCACGCGCTACTCGGCCCGCGGCTCGACGATCCGAATCGAGATCGACGCCCTGACGGGCGGCGAAGTGCGGTTGGCGGTAGCCAATCACGGGGCAACCATCGAACCGTCGCACTTGCCGCGGTTGTTTGATCGCTTCTTCCGTGGCGACCGCGCACGCAGCGGTGCACATCAGAACCACGGCCTGGGTCTGGCCATCGTCGCTGCAATCGCCCGCATGCATGGTGGCAGGCCCTTTGCAAGTTCAGCCAGCGGCATCACCTCGATCGGCTTCACCGTGCTGCCCGCGCCGGGTGTCTCTGCGACGCCCTCCGCTACGGAGCCTTCACCTTCTTGATTTCTTGCTCGGGCTAGCCCGCAGCTACGCTTCGCCGAAGTCACGCAACGGCGTGCCGTTGACGAAGAACCCCGGCGTCATCCCATCGACTTTGCAGGGCTTCCAGCCGAACAGTCAATGCGACTTGCGGCTGTCACTGATCCAGTCCGACGCCGCGAACAGCAGACCCGAGACCACGAAGGTGAGGTGGATGGCGATCTTCCAGCCGATCTGCTCGCCCGTCAGCTGCGTGCTGACCAAAAAGGCCTTCAGCAGTTCAACCGCCGAGATCGCGATGATGGCGCCGATGAGCTTCATCTTCAGGTCGGAGAAGCTGATCTTGCCCATCCAGGCGGGGCGGTCCTCGTGGTCGCCGATACTGAGCTTGGAGACGAAGTTCTCGTAGCCGCTGAAGACGATGATCAACAGCAGCACAGCGATCAGCGCGGTGTCGACCAGGGTCAGGATCGAGATCACCGAGTCGTGTTCAACATAGCCGAAGACGCCGAGCAGCAGCCGCGTCAGCTCTTTGCCGAACTTCACCAGCAGCACCACCATGGCGACGATCAGGCCGAGGAAGAAGGGCGCGAGCAGCCAGCGGCTGGAGAAGATCGCCGACTCAAGAAGACGTTCGAACACGTTTGGCTTGGATTGCATCGGCGTGGACTCGGTGGATCGGGAGGGCGGCGACCCGGGGCCGCCGGACGGCTCATTGTCTCGTGTCGCGCTCGACACGTTGCACACACACGTCCTGCTCCAGCATGGCAATCGCGGTGGCCGGATTCGCTGCAGCCTTGTCGCGCTTGGCTTCGGACAGTGTCGTATAGACGGGCACGATGCGGGGCGACATCGGTCTTGCCAGCTCTGCACGCCCGCGCCGCCCACGCCGGGATGCAGACCGAACCGCGTCTTCGCTACGGGACCTTGGCCTTGGCGACCTCCTGATCGACCAGGGCCTTCAACTGCGCCTCGCCAAAGTCGCGCAGCGGCGTGCCGTTGACGAAGAAGCCCGGCGTTTGCTTGACCTGCAAGGCCTGCATGTCAGCGATGTCCTGGCGCAGTGCCTGCGCGATGGCCGGGCTGGCGGCGTCGGCACGGGCCTTCGCCATATCGAGACCAAGATCGGTCAGCGAGTCCCAGATCAGCGCCGGCTGCGGGTTGTGGTGCGCCGCCCAGCGGGGCTGATCGACCAGCGCGCGCTCCAGCGCCTCCCAGTATTTGCCCTGCAGGCGGGCCGCTTCCAGGATCTGGATGGCCGTGTCGGAACCCTTGTGCAGCGGCGCGTAGCGCACCACCAGCCGCACTTGCCCGAAGCTCGCGTTGACGATGCGTTTGACCAACGGGTAGAAGGCCCGACAGGTCTCGCACGACGGGTCGAAGAACTCGACGATCGTGACCTTGGCCGCTGGATTGCCGAACACCGGCGCGTGCGGGCGCACCAGCGCTTCATTGTTGTTCTGCGCAAGCTGCTTCACTTCTTGCGCGGAGCGATCCTTGATTACCAGGGCACCGCCCGCGAAGGCCAGCACGACCACCGCTACGGTGGCAACGACAAGCCACTTCTTGTTCATGTTTTGACCTCCTTCATCGACACCCACAGCAACACCAGAATCATTGTGAAGGCGGCGACCGACAACAGCGGGATCGGCACGAAGCCGACGATCTGCACCTCCGCGTCCGCGCAAGAGCCGCCCTTGCCACAAGGCACCAGCGCTTCGGTCACGAGGCCCCAGAACACCAGACAGTGGTACAGCGCGATCGCCCACCCGGCCGCCGCAAGGGGCATCGCGTAGCGCACGCTGCGGCCATCGGCCTCCAGCAGGCCCAGGCCGAGCACCACGACCAGCGGAAACATCGCGATGCGCTGGTACCAGCACAACACGCAGGGTGTCATGCCCATCACTTCACCCAGAAACAGCGCACCCGCCGTGGCGAGCAAGGCGATCAGCCAGGCCAGGAACAGGGGCGCCCAGAGTCTTCGGGAGTGACCACCAAGCTGATCTGTAGGCTGTTCTGTGGACATGGGAAGGTTGGCAATATTCGGGCCAGACCCGCAGCAGGCTGACGATCAGCAGCACCGGGCGCTGTCATTGTCGATGCCCTTGAGCGGCGTGGAGGCACACCTCAGGATGTACCGCCCTGGCCGCGCGGCTCGGGGGCAACTCCGGGTTTGAACGATGCCAGCACCAGCAGGCCGGCAGCGCCGACCACCCACACATCGGCCAGGTTGAAGGCTGGCCAATGCATGTCACGCCAATACAGATCGAGGTAGTCGACCACCGCACCGATGCGCAGCCGGTCAATGACGTTGCCCAGGGCGCCGCCGATCAAGCCGACATACGCAGCCGCTTCGAGACGGCTGCGAACGCCGCGCCACAACAGAACGGCGAGCGCAAGGCTGACGACGATGCCGATGCCGCTGAGGGCGTGGCGCTGCCAGCCCCCCGCGTCGGCCAGGAATGAGAAGGCCGCGCCGGGATTGAGCACGTGCACGAGGTTGAACCAAGGCGTCAGCGTGACGCTGCTGCCGAGCGGGAGGGTCGCTGCCACGCCGGCCTTGACGAACTGGTCCAGCATGGCCAGGACCGCGGCGAGCAGAAGGCTCGCGCCCCACCTGTCGCGTGAGTTGAACCGCCGGTTGTTCAATCGAAGAGGTCCTGCAGGAACGACTTGCGCCGGTGTCCCCCGGAAGAACGGTCGTCATGTCGAGGGCGATGCCCGCCGTGACCGTACTCGGCCTGCGGCGCAAAGGGCTGCGGGGCGGGCGCTGAACCCGGTACGGCCGCAGCCAGTTCCACCACTGAGCGTTCGACAATCTTGTCGAGTTCACCCCGGTCAAGCCAGACGCCACGGCATTTGGGGCAGTAGTCGATCTCGATGCCCTGGCGTTCCATCATCGAGAGGCGCTCGGTCTTGCAAACGGGACAATCCATGTCATGACTCCTTGTTGTCGAGCAAGCGCTCGATATCGGGTGCGATGGCCATCGGGGCGAAGGCGCTGACGCTCGCTGCGCCCGTGTTGCCGCGCGGCAACCGCCCCAGCAGGTGACCGAGGGGAACGAGTGCGATGCGCAGGACTTGGCCGCGTACTTCGTGCCAGTCGTGCGATCTCCAGCCGACATGCAGCATGCGCAAGTGGACTCGCAGGTGGGGCCCAAAGTCGTTCTGGCCCAGCACATGGGCGCGTTCCAACGACTGCAACGCGGCGGCGGCATCGCCAGCGGCAAGCCGACGGCCGGCTTCCGACAGGGCCGCTTCGAAGGCAGCTGTACGGGTGGTGATACGCGGCGAGACCGTTTTCATGACGTTTTGACTCCCTTCTTCAGCAGCCGAAGCCCGTTGCCCACGACCAGCAGGCTGGCACCCATGTCGGCGAATATCGCCATCCACATCGACGCGTTGCCGAACACCGCCAGCACCAGGAAAACGAGCTTGATGCCCAAGGCCAGCGAGATGTTCTGCCACAGCACCGCGTGCGTGTCGCGCGACAGCACGACCGTCTCGGCGATGCGGCGCAGGTCGTCGTTCATCACCACCACGTCGGCCGCTTCCATCGCGGTGTCGGTGCCGGCTGCGCCCATAGCCACACCGATATCGGCCTGCGCCAGCGCGGGTGCATCGTTGATGCCGTCGCCGGTCATGGCGGTCGGGCCGTGCTTGGCCTGCAGCGCTTTGATCGCTTCGAGCTTGTCTTCAGGCAGCAGGTTGCCACGCGCTTCGTCGATGCCGGCTTCGTGGGCGATGGCCGTCGCCGTGGCCTGGTTGTCGCCGGTCAGCATCACCGGCGTGATGCCCAGCGCGATCAGTGATGCCACCGCTTCGCGCGACGAGGGCTTGATGGTGTCCGCCACAGCGTACAGCGCCAGCACACCCGTCGGCGAGGCCAGCAGCGTGACCGTGCGGCCGGCCTCCTCGTGCCCCTTCAGCGTGGCCTCCAGCGCTGGCGAGCACTGCCCGCGCTCCTCGATGAGCCGGTGGTTGCCCAGCGCATAGCTGACACCGTCGATGTCGGCCTGCACACCACGGCCAGCGAGCGCCTTGAAGTCGCTGACCTGCAACGTCGATGGCTTCAGACCCTGAGCGATGGCGCGCGACACAGGGTGGTCGGAATGACCGGCCAGCGCGGCGGCCACGCTCTCCACATGGGCCGCGTCGGCGGTGGGGTCGATCGACTCACGGGCCACAAGTTTGGGCTTGCCTTCCGTGATCGTGCCGGTCTTGTCGAGCGCAATCGCTTTCAGGTTGCGGGCGCCCTCCAGGTAGATGCCGCCCTTGATCAGGATGCCGCGACGCGCTGCCGCTGCCAGGCCGCTGACGATGGTGACCGGTGTCGAGATCACGAGCGCGCACGGGCACGCAATGACAAGCAGCACGAGCGCCTTGTAGATCGCTTGCAGCCATGTCCAGTCGAGCAGCCACGGGCCAAGCAACGCCACGGCCAGGGCGATGACGAAGACAGCAGGTGTGTAGATGGCGGCAAAGCGGTCCACGAAACCCTGCGTTGGCGCCCGTGTCCCCTGCGCCTCCTCGACCGCATGGATGATACGGGCGAGCGTGGAGTTCGACGCCAGGGCCGTTACCTTGAATTCAAAGGTCCCGGTCTCGTTGATGGTGCCGGCGAACACCGGGTCACCGACCGCCTTGTCGACCGGGATGCTCTCGCCCGTGACCGGGGCCTGGTTGATGCTGGAATTGCCTTCGGTGACAACACCGTCCATCGGCACGCGTTCGCCAGGGCGTACACGCACGACGGCGCCCAATGCGACCGACGCAACCTGCACATTCAACCAGGTGCCATCGGCCTGGTGCACCGCCGCTTCCTCCGGCGCCATCTCCAGCAGGCCCTTGATCGCATTGCGGGCGCGATCGACCGCGCGCGCCTCGATGGCCTCTGCGATGGCATACAGCGCCATCACCATCGCCGCCTCGGGCCACTGGCCGATGGCAAACGCGCCGGTGACCGCGACGGTCATCAGCGCATTGATGTTGAGCCGGCCGTGGCGCAACGCGGTCAGTCCCTTCTTGTAGACATCGAAGCCGGCCAGCCAAATGGCCACCGCCGACACGACCAGCCCCGCGCCCTTCCAGACCTGCGTGTCCGGGGCGAAGAAGCCCAGCAATTCGGCGCCGACGGCCAGCAACAGCGCCCACCCCAGGCGCCAGGCGCCGGCCGATCCGGCACCGTGGTCGTGGTCGTCCTCTGCCTGACTCGCAGCATCGGTGGAACTGGCGCCGGAGTCGGGAAGCGGCTGTGGATCGAAGCCCGCCTTGCGCATCGCGGCGACGGCCAGTTCGACGGCGGCTCCTGGCGCATCAAGGGCCAAGGTGCGCTGCCCAAGCTGAAATGTGAGCGCCCGGATGCCGTCGATGCCGTCGACCGCCCGACGGATCTCCGACTCCTCGCTGGCGCAGTCCATGGTTGGCACGCGAAAACGGGACCAGCCCTTTGCAGTCCGGCGTTCAGGTGTCGGCGTTTTCGCGGGCGCGTCGGAATGGCAGGCCCCGCAACTGTCCGCCGGTGCGGACTTGGGCTTGGTTTCCGGGGCTGTCTCGGCGCTTGATTCGGTGGTGCTCACTTGTGGCTTCCTTCTGCTTGTGGCAGCCATTGAAAACCCTGTAGCCGGTGTAGAGTCAAGCCCTGGACGGCAAGAGGGACTTCGCATGCGCATCGGCAATCTGGCTGAGCAGACCGGCACCCCGGTCGAAACCATCCGCTTCTACGAGCGTGAGGGCTTGTTGCCGGCCGCGCAGCGGTCTGAAAACAACTACCGCCTGTACACCGCCGCACATGCCGATCGGCTGGCTTTCATCCGCCATTGCCGCAATCTGGACATGGCGCTGGACGAGATCCGTTCGCTGCTGCGCCTGCGTGACGCACCGTCACAGGACTGCGGCGAGGTGAATGCCTTGCTCGACGAACACATCGGCCATGTCGGCCAGCGCATCCGCGAGTTGCGCGCGTTGGAGAAGGACCTGAAAGCCCTTCGCGCCCGCTGCAGCGCGCCGCATGCCATCGAAGCGTGCGGCATCCTGAATGAATTGGACGGCGCCGCGAGCCACGGCAGTTCGGCTTCACCCCACCGGCACATCCGCGGCGCGCACTGACTTGCAGGGCAGCCGCACTGGGCCGCCCTTCTGAGGCTCTTGCGAAGCCCTTGGGGGGCCGGTCCGGACATGACAGATTTGTCATGTTCCCGTTCAGAGACTGTTGGAAGCAACTTCCTACAGTCCTTCTCGATGCCAGAAACGGCATCGCCTGTGCGGCACCGGCGGCACGGGCGAACATCCGAGAAGGAGACCTCAATGCGCTCGATCCAATCGCTCAAAGCCGCAACCATGTTTGGTTTGACCACCCTGTCCTTGGCCAGTTATGCGGCCAACGGAGCAGACACCTTCATGAACGGGCAGTCCTACTATGGCCAGCCGACTTCGCAAGCTTCCGCAGCCCGTATCGTCGACATTGCCTCGTCCGCCCCGATCAACATCGCCTACGGTGAGACCGTGACCTTCCGCAGCGGGGGCCAGCAGTTTTCATGGACCTTCAACGGGCTCGGTGGACGCGCGGTCGATGTGATCAAGATCGCCCCTGCCGGGTTTGCCGCCAAGTCGTTTGCAGTATTCGTGGGACGAGATCCAAGCACGCGCCGATAACCCGTTGTTCGCCGGGAAGCACCCTGCCTGCAACGTCGTAGACAGTCTGTTGTAAAGTCAATGCATGGGTTTGTTGATCCGAACGCTGCTGATCTGGTTGTTGGTGCTGGCAGTTCCTGCGCAGGGTGCTGCTGCTGCGACCATGGCGTTCTGCGGCCCCAATCACTCTCGCGGCGCGGTATCCGTCCAAGTGCAACCGGCTGTACCCGCCGCGCACGCGCACCAGCCCGGCAACGCCGCTGCGACTCCAGACCACCACAGCGTAGCAGCGGTCGCGGATGAAGACCCATCGGCCTCGGAGCGTTCTACGACCGCTGCCAAGGTCAGCCATGCCAGCAAGCATAAATGCAGCGCCTGCGCTGCGTGCTGTTCCGGCAGTGCGATCATGAACTCGGTGCTGGTCGTGCCGGCACCCGTTTTCACCCCCACGGTGTTCTCCGCCGTGATGCCCAGCGTCGATACGTTCGCCGCTGACGGGCCCGACCGCCCCCCTCGATTCGTTCTCGCCTAGCTGGCGAGCTCGCCGCGTGCGCTGACACGCGGGTCCTCGCCAGCTCCTGTCTCTCCCTTGCTGCGCATGCGGCATCGGAGCACCCAGACTTTGACGCGAGGACATCATGGTCCATTCACTTTCCATTTCTGTTCCTTCCGGGGCCAGGCGTCGGCGCATGGTAAGCGTCTGGCCGCGGCACCTTGAATGGCGAATGCGAGACGTCAATGATCGTGTCCATCAAGCAGATAGGTGGACACGATGGCAGCGGAGAGAGTCGTCTTGCGCCGGCGGCACAGTGCGGAGTTGAAGACGTTGGTGCTGGAGCAGTGCGCGGCGCCTGGGGCATCTGTAGCCAAGGTGGCGATGTCGCATGGGGTGAACGCGAACATCGTGCACGGTTGGCGCAAGCTTGCACGCGAGCGCGAAGGCGCCGCCATGTCGCCACCAAGTCCCACGACCTTGCCCGCACAGACGGCCGCGAGCGTGCCGCAGTTCTTGCCGGTGTCCATGGCGCAGACAACGTCGACGCCAGTGCCCGTCGACATCCAGATCGAGCTGCGTCGCGGCGCGACCGCCATGAAGATCACCTGGCCGATTGCGGCGGCTACCGAGTGCGCGGCCTGGATGAGGGAGTTGCTTCGGTGATCCGCATCGACGCGCTGTGGCTGGCGGTCCAGCCCATGGACATGCGCGCCGGAACCGAGCGACTGTTGGCCAGCGTCGTGCAGGTGTTCGGCCAGGCCCAGGCACACCACGGCTACCTGTTCGCCAACGCGCGCGCCACCCGCATCAAGCTGCTCGTGCACGACGGCTTCGGCGTGTGGTGCGCGGCGCGACGACTGAACGCCGGGCGCTTCGCATGGCCGCGCGCGGGCGCCGCCGGCGGTCTTGCAGCATCAGCGCCGATGACCTTGACGCAGCAGCAGTTCGACGCCCTGGTGGTGGGCTTGCCGTGGCAGCGGTTGACGCAAATGCAGGTCATCACGCGCATGTGATCCGTAAGCGTGATGGCCGTGGCTGTATTCGATGCTGCACGGTCCGTGCAGGGCAATTGGCGCATCTCCGAATGGCCTGGACGCGGGGGTCTGGGCACACTGTGCACATGCTCGATGTGCGCAACTTCAAAGCCCAGGACCTGCGCGGTCTGAGCCCTGAAGACCTGGCCGCCGTAGCCGAGAAGATGTTGGCTCACATCGGTGAGCAGAGCAAGCGCATCGACTCGCAGGCCCAGGCCATCAAGTGGCGCGACGCCAAGATCGAGAGCATCACGTTCCAGCTTGCCCGCTTCAAGGCCTGGAAGTTCGGTGCCAAGACCGAAGCCATGAACGCCGAACAGCGCGCGCTGTTCGAAGAAACCTGTGCTGCCGACCAGGCCGACCTGGAGGCCCAGCTCGCCGCGCTGCAGCCCGCAGCCGTCGGCAGCGCTGCACAAGACAAGCAGCCACGCCGCCAACCCAAGCGCGAGGCCCTGCCGGCGCACCTGCCGCGCGTGGACCAGCGCGTGGAGCCCGAAGACACGAACTGCCCGACGCCAGAGTGCGGCCAGCCGATGGTGCGCGTGGGCGAGGACGTCAGCGAGCGGCTGGATATCGTGCCGGCGCAGTTCTTCGTGCAGCGGCAGATCCGCGGCAAGTGGGCCTGCAAGTGCTGCCAGCTGCTCGTGCAGGAGCCGGCCGCGCCCCAGGTCTTCGACAACGCACTGCCAACGCCCGGCCTGCAGGCCCACACCGCCGTCAGCCGCTTCGTCGACCACATCCCCTACTACCGGCAGGAGCAGGTCAATGCACGCTCGGGCGTGCACACGCCGCGCTCGACCCTGGCCGCCTGGGGTGGGCGCACGGGGGCGCAATTGAAGCCGCTGTACGACGCGCACCGGGTGTTCGTCCTCGGCTCGCGCGTCGTCCACGCCGACGAGACGCCGATCGGTCTGCTCGACCCCGGCGGGGGCAAGACCAAGAAGGCGTACATGTGGGCCTACGCGCGAGGCGTCTTCGAGTCCGAGCCGGGCGTGGTGTTCGACTTCTGCGCTGGGCGCGGCGGCCAGTACCCGTGCGCGTTCTTGAAGGGGTGGACGGGCACGCTGGTGGTTGACGCCTACAGCGGCTACGACGCCGCGCTGTCGTTGGACGGGCGCAGCACCGCGTATTGCCTGGCTCACGCCAGGAGGAAGTTCGACGAACTCTTCAAGGCCAACGCCAGCGTCGTGGCCGGCCAGGCCATCCAGCGGCTGGCCTGGCTGTACAAGATCGAGGCCGACGCGAAAGCGTTGACCGCCGGGCAGCGGCTGCAGATGCGCCAAGAGCGGTCGCAGCCGCTGTGGGACGAACTGCATGTGTGGCTGCAGCTCGAGCGTACCCGTGTGCCCGACGGCAGCGCCATCGCCAAGGCGATCGACTACAGCTTGAACCACTGGGTGGGGCTGGGGCGGTACCTGCTGGATGGCGATGTGCCGATCGACAACAACCACGTCGAGAACCGAATTCGGCCTTGGGCTCTGGGACGGCGCAATTGGCTCTTCATCGGCAGCCAGTTGGCGGGCGAACGGGCCGCGGTGGTGATGAGCCTGCTGCAGTCGGCCAAGCTCAACGGGCACGAGCCCTGGGCGTACCTCAAGGACGTGCTCACCCGGCTGCCCACGCAGTTGAACAGCCGGATCGACGAGCTGCTGCCCCACAAGTGGCGCCCCGCCGACTGAAGCCGGTCGGCCTGAGCCGGCACGACGCCGAGCCAAGCCCACTGCCCGACTGAGCATCGCGGCGAGCATGCCACCGATGCTCAGGCAATGCGCGACAACCGCCATCACTGCCGTGCACACCGCGCCCATCAGGTTCGCCATGGCCGCGATGCTCGGCCGCCTTGTGGCTCAGCTCAAGATGCCTCGGCTAGACGCTTACGGCGCATGCCGCGCACGGTGCACTCTGCACTGCTGGCGGCCTCGTTGCTTGCCACGCTGACAGCAGCCCAGGCGCAACCAGCGGCAACAGCCGCCAGGCCCGACCCTCTCGATCCGAAGGCCAGCGTACCGACGCTGCGCTACGAATCGTCGTTCGCCCAGTACCGACGGCTGGGTGAAGAGAAGCCTGTCTCCTGGCGCGACGCGAACGACACCGTCACGCGCATCGGTGGCTGGCGTGTCTACGCCCGCGAGGCCCAGCAGCCTGATCCGGCGCCCACAACTGCACCTGCACCTGCACCCGCACCCGCACCGGCCGCCAAGCCTGCGGACACCCCGTCTGCCGCCAAGCCCGTGCCCATGCCTGCCGGTCATGGTGGCCACAAGACGCCATGAAGGCCCGCACCATGAACTTTGCGACACCCGCCTCGCCTCGGCTGCGCCTGCTTGCCATGCTGGTCAGCACCGCTGTGCTCGGTGGCTGCGCCTCCTTCAGTTCGGACGGCGGTTTTGCAACGGTCGACAAGACCGCCAAGGACCGACTGGGCAAGGACGTGCAATGGGCACGCTCGGACGCTGACCAGGACGGCACTAGCAAGCGGGTCGGCGAACTGTTGGCGAAGCCGCTGACCGTGGACGACGCGGTGCAGGTGGCGTTGCTGAACAACCGCGGCCTGCAGGCCACCTTCCAGGAACTCGGCATCACCGAGGCCGAGGTCGTGCAGGCCGGGCGCGTGCCCAATCCGGGGTTCAGCTTCGGGCGCTCAAGCCGAGGTGACGAGCGGGAGATCGAGCGAGGCATCCACTTCAACCTCGCACGCCTGATCGCCATGCCTTTCATCGGCCAGATGGAAGCCCGGCGCTTCGAACAGACCAAGGGCATGGTCGCCATGAGCGTGCTCTCACTCGCAGCCGACACGCGCAAGGCGTACTACAACGCCCTGGCCGCCGAGGAAACCGTGCGCTACATGCGGCAGGTCAAACAGACCGCCGACGCCAGCGCCGAGCTGGCGCGCCGCATGGAGCAGGTGGGCAACTTCAACAAGCTGCAGCGTGCGCGCGAGCAGGTCTTCTATGCCGATGCCTCGCTCAACCTCGCTCGCGCGGAACAAGCGCAACGGTCGACGCGAGAACGGCTCACCCGGCTGCTGGGTGCCTGGGGAACACAAACCTCGTTCACCCTGCCCGAGCGCCTGCCCGATCTGCCCAAGGACGCCATGGAGTTGCCCGACATCGAACGCGTGGCGCTGGCCCAGCGGCTGGACGTGCAGGGCGCCAGGCTGGCCGCCGAGCAGACGGCCCGCAATCTGGGCCTGACGAGAACCACGCGCTTCATCAACGTGCTCGAGCTGGGTGTGCTGCGCAACAGCTCGAACGAGGAGCCGACCCAGCGTGGCTGGGAGGTGGGCTTCGAACTGCCGCTGTTCGACTGGGGCGGCGCGCGGGTGGCGCGGGCCGAGGCGGTGTACATGCAGACCGTGCACCGCGCGGCCGAGACCGCCATCAACGCACGCTCCGAGGTGCGCGAGGCCTACACCGGCTACCGCTCGGCCTACGACATCGCACGCCACCAGCGCGACGAGGTGGTGCCGCTGAACCAGCGCATCGCCGAAGAGAACGTGCTTCGCTACAACGGCATGTTGATCGGCGTGTTCGAACTGCTGGCGGACGCGCGCTCGCAGATCGCCAGCGTCAACGGTTCTATCCAGGCACTGCGTGACTTCTGGATCGCGCAGGCCGACCTCGACATGGCGCTGATAGGCAAACCCAGCCTTGCTGCAGCCGCTGGCCCCGCCATGGCGGCCGAAGCCGTTGGCGCAGGACATTGAATATGAAGGACTCTCACATGCTTTCCCGACGCAAGATGCTCGGTGGCGCTGGCGCCATCACGGCTGCGGCAGCCGCAGCCTCAGTGAGCAAGGTGGCGATGGCCGCCCTGCCCGAGCCGGTCATGCAGACCAAGCCCGACACGATGCCGCCCTTGGTGCCCAACACCGGGCGGCCCTACAACCCGGTGGTCACCCTCAACGGTTGGACCCTGCCCTGGCGCATGAACAACGGCGTCAAGGAATTCCACCTGGTGGCCGAGCCTGTGGTCCGTGAAATGACCGCCGGCTTCAAGGCCCATCTGTGGGGCTACAACGGCCAGAGCCCCGGGCCGACGATCGAGGTCGTGGAAGGCGACCGGGTGCGCATCTTCGTCACCAACAAGCTTGGCGAGTTGACCAGCATCCACTGGCACGGCCAGCGCCTGCCCAACGGCATGGACGGCGTGACGGGCCTGAACCAGCCCGGCATCCCACCCGGCAAGACCTACGTCTACGAGTTCGTCGCGCGCCGACCCGGCACCTTCATGTACCACCCGCATGCCGACGAGATGGTGCAGATGGCCATGGGGATGATGGGCTTCTGGATCACGCACCCCAAGGCCAAGCACCCGCTCATCGACGAGGTCGATCGCGACTTCGTGTTCCTGCTCAACGCCTACGACATCGACCCGGGCGCCTATACGCCCAAGATCATGACGATGCTCGACTTCAACCTGTGGAGTTGGAACAGCCGCATCTTCCCCGGCATCGACCCGCTGGTCGTTCGCAAGAACGACAAGGTGCGCATCCGCATCGGCAACCTGTCGATGACCAACCACCCGATCCACCTGCACGGGCACGAGTTCCGGGTGACAGGCACCGACGGCGGGCCACCGCCGAAGAGCGCCCGCCAGTACGAGGTGACCACCGACGTGGCGGTGGGCCAGATGCGGCAGATCGACTTTCTGGCCGACGAAGAAGGCGACTGGGCCTTCCACTGCCACAAGAGCCACCACACGATGAACGCGTTGGGCCACGACGTGCCGACCATGATCGGTGTGGACCACCGGGGCGTCGCCAAGCAGATCACGAAGCTGATCCCCGACTACATGGTGATGGGCGAGCGCGGCATGAAGGACATGACCGAAATGGAAATGCCGCTGCCC
>JAURZK010000132.1 GCA_030653505.1 Rubrivivax sp. | reverse complement strand
TCTCGGCCGCGCTCTGCGCGCCGGTGACGATGTGCACCTTCACCTCGAGCCGGCTGCCGCTCATGCCGATGGGCTCTTTCACCTCGTGCCCGTCGATGACGAATTCCTGCGGCTCCACCAGCAGCAGGCGCTGGTCGTTGGGGATGCTGATGGCCTTGGCGGTCTCGACGACACGCCCCACGTCCACCGGCGTCACCTCGCGGTTGTCGCGCACGATGACCATGCCGGTGCTGTTCTGGCCGCGGATGTGGCTGCCGGTGATGCCTGTGTAGACACGGTCGATCTTGCAGGCGGCCATCATCTCGGCCTCTTTCAGCGCCTGCTGGATGCTCTGCACGGTGGCGTCGATGTTGACGACGACACCGCGTTTCAGGCCGTGTGTCGGCGCCACGCCCAGGCCGGCCACGCGCAGGCTGCCGTCGGGCAGCACCTCGGCGGCCACCACCATCACCTTGGCGGTGCCGATGTCCAGGGCGAACACCATGTCCTTGAATTCCTTGGCCATGTCAGTACCGCCCGGCCGTTCCGAAGGTACTGAGCGCCCCCTTGGGGGGCAGCGAACGCAGTGAGCTTGGGGGCTTCATGTTTGTCCTCTTTTAGTTGTTCCTGACCGCGGCCGCGGCGGTGCCCGCGGCCGGGCTGGTGCTGACACCCTGCAGCCGCACGGCATAACCGTCGGCGTGGCGCAGGTCGGCGTAGATCAGCGGCTGGCGCCACTTCGCCGCCACCTGGGTGTAGGTGCGCACAAAACGTTCGCTGCGCGCCATCAGTTCTTCTTCGCTGCCGCGGCCCAGTTCCAGCGCGGCGCCGCTGTCGAGCTCGGCGCGCCAGCTGCCCCGGCCGGACAGTTCCACGCGCACCACGCCCAGTTCCAGCCGCGCCAGCGCGCCCTGCAGGCGCTGGTATAGCGCCAGCATCTGCGCCGCCGTGCCCTCGGGGCCGGCGAACACGGGCAGGCTGTCGTCCTCGACGTCGCCGACGTTGGCCTCGAAGACCTCGCCGAAGCTGTTCACCAGGCGGTCGGCGCTGTTTTCGCGGTCGCCGCCTTCCCACAGCGCAGCGGCGCGGTGCTCTTCCAGGCGCACGGCCAGGCGGTCGGGCCAGACGCGGCGCACCACGGCGCGGCGCACCCAGGGCACGGTCTCGAAGGCAGCGCGGCCCTGCTGCAGGTCGACGCTGAAGAAGTTGCCGGCCAGCAGTGGCGCGGCGTTGGCGCGGATGGTGGGCACGCTGTTGCGCGCCAGGTCGCCGTCGAGCTGGATGGCGCGGATGGGCCACAGCGGGCTGCGCACCAGCCACAGTACGCCGGCCACCAGCACGCCCACGCCCGCGGCCACGTAGAGCGCGGTGGCCAGCGTGTTCATCAGCCGCACGTCGACCGGCAGCGGCGCGTTGGCGGGCCGGACCGGGGTGCGTGTGCTGGGGGTGCGTGCCATCGTGGACTTCAGCTGCGCTGCACGCCGGGATGGGCGTCGAGCGTGGCGTGCTGCAGGATGTGCAGGCAGAGGTGTTCGTAGCTCATGCCCGCGGCGCGCGCCGACATCGGCACCAGCGAGTGGCCGGTCATGCCGGGGCTGGTGTTCATCTCCAGCAGGAAGATGCGGCGATCTGTCGCGCGCAGCATCAGGTCGGCACGGCCCCAGCCGCGGCAGCCCAGGGTGCGGTAGGCGGCCAATGTCAGGCGCTGCACCTCGGCCTCTTCTTCGGGTGCCAGGCCGCTGGGGCAGCGGTAGCCGGTCTCGTCGCTGAAGTACTTGTGCTCGAAGTCGTAGTTGCCGCCGGGTGCGTCGATGCGGATCACCGGCAGCGCCCGCGCCGCCGCGCCCTGGCCCAGCACGGGGCAGGTGAGCTCGATGCCGTCGATGAATTCCTCGCACAGCACGTCGGCGTCGTACTTCGCGGCCAGGGCCACGGCGTCCTGCAACTGGCTGTAGCCCGACACCTTGGTGATGCCGATGGACGAGCCTTCGCGCGGCGGCTTGACGATCAGCGGCAGGCCGATGGCATCGGGCACGGCCATCACGTCCTCGCGCGACTGGGCTTCGGGTGCCAGCCACTGCCAGCGCGGTGTCGGCAGCCCCTCGGCGACCCAGACGCGCTTGGTCATCACCTTGTCCATCGCGATGGCGCTGGCCATCACGCCGCTGCCGGTGTAGGGCAGGCCCATGAGTTCGAGCGCGCCCTGCACGGTGCCGTCTTCGCCGTGGCGGCCGTGCAGGGCGATGAAGACGCGCGCAAAACCTTCGCGCTTCAGGTCCGAGAGTTCTCGGTCGGCGGGGTCGAAGGCGTGCGCGTCGACACCCTGCGCGCGCAGCGCGGCCAGCACGCCGCCGCCGGACATCAGCGAGACCTCGCGTTCGGCGCTGCGGCCACCCATCAACACGGCGACCTTGCCCAGGCCCGTCACGTCGGTGTTCATCGTGTGCCCTCCGCTGACTGCAGCAGCTGCCGCGGCACGCCGCCTATCGAACCCGCACCCATGGTGATGACGACATCGCCGGCACGCAGCGCGGCCGTGATGGCG
This sequence comes from Rubrivivax sp., assembly GCA_030653505.1. Lineage (GTDB taxonomy): Bacteria > Pseudomonadota > Gammaproteobacteria > Burkholderiales > Burkholderiaceae_C > Rubrivivax. Next base: position 4,044 of record JAURZK010000132.1, on the reverse strand, counting down.
GCCGGCAGCGCCTGCACGTCGGGCACGAACTCGGCGCCGCGCACCGCCGCCGCGAGCGTGCGGCCGTCGGCGCGGGCTATCGGTGCTTCGCCCGCGGCGTAGACCTCGGTCAGCAGCACGGCGTCGAAACCCTGCAGCACGGCGACGAATGCGTCGAAGCAGTCGCGGGTGCGGGTGTAGCGGTGCGGCTGGAAGGCCAGCAGCAGGCGACGTCCGGGGAAGGCGCCGCGCGCGGCGGCCAGCACCGCGGCCATCTCGGCCGGGTGGTGGCCGTAGTCGTCGACCAGCGTGCAGCTGCCGCCGCCCTGCGCAGCCGGCACGGCCAGTTCGCCGTGCCGCTGGAAGCGGCGGCCGACACCCTGGAACTTGGCCAGCGCAGACGCGATGGGTTCGTCGGGCAGTTCGAGCTCACGCGCCACGGCGATGGCCGCCAGCGCGTTGCGCACGTTGTGCACGCCGGCGAGGTTCAGCGTCACCGGCAGGTCGGGCAGGCCTTGTTCGCGCGCGGTGAAGCGCATCTGGCCGCCGGCCAGCGCCATCACGTCGACGGCGCGCAGGTCGGCGCCCTCGTCCAGGCCGTAGGTGGTGACGGGGCGCTGCAGCCGGGGCAGCACCGCCAACACGCCGGCGTCGTCGCAGCACACGACCGCGCGGCCGTAGAAGGGCAGGCGGTGGATGAAGTCGACGAAGGCGGTGTGCAGGCGGGCCAGGTCGTGACCGTAGGTTTCCATGTGGTCGGCGTCGATGTTGGTGACGACGCTGATGACGGGGCTGAGGTACAGGAAGCTGGCGTCGCTTTCGTCGGCCTCGACGACGATGTAGTCGCCTGAGCCGAGACGTGCACCCGACGCGGCGCCTGCGCCGGCGGCGCTTGCTGATGATTCGCCCGCGCTCAGCAGCTGGCCGCCGATGACGAAGGTGGGGTCGACACCGGCCTCGGCCAGCACGCTGGCGGTGAGCGAGGTCGTCGTCGTCTTGCCATGCGTGCCGGCGATGGCAATGCCGGTCTTCAGCCGCATCAGCTCGGCCAGCAGCACGGCGCGCGGCACCACCGGGATGCGCTGCGCGTGAGCAGCCAGCACCTCGGGGTTGTCGGCCTTCACCGCGGTGCTGGTGACCACGGCCTGTGCGCCGGCAACGTGCTGCGCGGCGTGACCGATGTGCACGGCGATGCCGAGCTCGGCCAGCCGGCGTGTGACGGCGCTGTCCTGCTGGTCGGAGCCGCTGACGCGGTAACCCAGGTTGTGCAGGATCTCGGCGATGGCACTCATGCCGGCGCCGCCCACGCCGACGAAGTGGATGTGCTTGATGGCGTGTTTCACGACGCGAACCCCGCCCGTGCAGGTGTCTTCGTCGGCATCGTTAGGTTCACGACGAAGTGGCGGTGCTTGATGGCGTGTTTCATGAGGGCCGCACCAACTTCTCGATCTCGTCGGCCACACGTGACGCGGCATCCGGCCGCGCCAGGCTGCGTGCGGCGTCGGCCATCGCCAGCAGGCCTGCACGTGTCTGCGCCGCCAGCACGCCGGCCAGCGACAGCGGCGTCATCTCGTCCTGCGGCAGGTGTATCGCCGCACCCTGGCGCGCCATCCAGGCCGCGTTGTCGCGCTGGTGTGCGGTGGTGCTGACGATCAGCGGCACCAGCAGCGCAGGCACACCCGCGGCGCAAAGTTCGCTGACGGTGATGGCACCGGCGCGGCAGACCATCAGGTCGCAGGCCGCCAGGCGCTGCGGCATGTCGTGAATGAAGGGCAGCACCTCGGCGGCGATGCCGGCCTGGGTGTAGGCGGCGCGCACTTCGTCGGCCTGCTTCGCGCCGGTCTGGTGCACCACCAGCGGCCGGCTGTCGACGGGCATCAGCGCCAGCGCCGCCGGCACGGTGGTGTTGAGCACCTGCGCGCCCAGGCTGCCTCCCACCACCAGCAGGCGCAGCGGGCCAGCACGGTCGGCCCAGCGTTCGGCCGGCGTGGGCAGCGCAGCGATTTCTGCGCGCACGGGGTTGCCGGTCACCACGGCGTTTTTCGTGCTCTGCGCCGCCACACCATCGAAGCCGAAGGCCACGCGGTCGGCCACCGGCAGCAGGCTGCGATTGCTCAGCAGCAGCGCCGCATCGGCGTTCACCAGCAGCAGCGGCTTGTTGAGCCAGCTGGCCATCAGCCCGCCCGGAAAGCACACATAACCGCCCATGCCCAGCACGGCGTCGGCACCGCGCTGGCGCAGGATGCGCATGCAGTCCCAGAAGGCCTTCATCAGGCGCAGGCCGCCGGTCAGCGTGTGCAGCGCGCCCTTGCCGCGCAGGCCGCTGAAGGCGATGGTGTCGAGCGGGATGCCGCTCTTCGGCACGAGCTGGTTTTCCATGCCGTGCGAGGTGCCCAGCCAGCTGACGCTCCAGCCCCGGCGCTGCATCTCGGCGGCGACGGCCAGCCCCGGGATGATGTGCCCGCCGGTGCCTGCAGCCATGACCACGAGATGGCTCATGCGCGGCCCCCCCGCATCAAGGCGCGGTTCTCGATGTCCACGCGCAGCACCATCGCCAGCGCCACCAGGTTCATCAGGATCGCCGAGCCACCAAAGCTCATCAGCGGCAGCGTCAGCCCCTTGGTCGGCAGCACACCCAGGTTCACGCCCATGTTGATGAAGGCCTGGAAGCCCATCCAGATGCCTATGCCCTGGCACATGAGCCCGGCGAACACGCGGTCGAGCGCGATCGCCTGGCGGCCGATGTGGAAGATGCGCCGCGTGAGCCAGAAGAAGAGCACGATCACGGTGGCCACGCCGATGAAGCCCAGTTCTTCGCCGATGACGGCGAGCAGGAAGTCGGTGTGCGCCTCGGGCAGGTAGTGCAGCTTCTCGACGCTGGCCCCCAGGCCCTGCCCGAAGATCTCGCCGCGGCCCAGCGCGATGAGGCTGTGCGTCAGCTGGTAGCCCTTGCCCTGTGCGTACTTCGGGTTCCAGGGGTCGAGGTAGGCCAGGATGCGTTCACGCCGCAGGTCGTCGAAGGCCAGGAAGGCGGCCAGCACGGCCAGCATCACCGTGGCGATCAGGAAGAACATCTTGGCGTTGACGCCACCCAGGAAGAGGATGCCCATCGCGATGGTGGCGATGACGATGAAGGCGCCCATGTCGGGCTGGCGCAGCAGCAGCACGCCGACGAAGGCCACCGCCACCACCATGGGCGTGACGGCGCGGAAGAAGTTCTCGCGCGCATCCATTCGCCGCACCATGTAGTTGGCCGCGTACATGGCAATCGCCAGCTTGGCCAGTTCACTCGGCTGGAAATTCATGAAGCCCAGCGGAATCCAGCGCCGCGAGTAGTTCACCACCTTGCCGACGAAGGGCAGCAGCACGATGACCAGCAGCATCAGCGCGATGACGAAGATGGTCGGCGCGTGTTTCTCCCACACACTCATCGGCACCTGCACCACCACCAGCGCGGCGATGAAGGCGATGGCCAGCGCGAGCACGTGGCGCTGCAGGAAGAAGCCCTGCGTGTAGTTCGCGAACTTGGGGTTGTCGGGCAGCGCGACGCTGGCCGAATAGACCATCACCACGCCCAGCGCGATGAGCGCACCGACCACCGCCACCATCGTCTGGTCGAAGGCCATCAGGCGCACGGGGCGGTCGCCGCCGACGTGGATGCGGTCGCGCACGGGCAGCGCGCCGACGGCGTCGCGGCGCGCGGCGAACCAGCCCCTGACGGCGGCGACGGCGGCGTTCACGCCAGTTCCCCCGCGTCGGCCGCCAGCGCCTGCACCGCCTGCACGAAGACCTGCGCGCGGTGGCCGTAGTTGCGGAACATGTCCAGGCTGGCGCAGGCGGGGCTCAGCAGCACGGCGTCACCGGCCTGTGCCTGGGCGAAGCACCAGGCCACCGCGGCCTGCAGCGTGGCATGGCGTGCGAAGGGCACGGGGTCCGAAGTGTCGAGGATGGCAGCCTCGATGGCCGCGGCGTCGCGGCCGATGGTGGCCACGGCGCGGGCATGGCGCGCGAGCGGTTCACGCAGCGGCGCGAAGTCCTGCCCCTTGCCGTCGCCGCCCAGGATCA
>JAURZK010000122.1 GCA_030653505.1 Rubrivivax sp. | reverse complement strand
TGAGCCGCTGGCGCGGTGTCGCCGACGGGCATTCGGCGCAGCCGACAAACCAGCAGCCCCGAACGGTGGCAGCCTTTGGAGAGCAGCGATGAGCATGAACATCGGCGAAGCCTCGAAAGCTTCTGGCGTGTCGGCGAAGATGATCCGCCACTACGAGAGCGTCGGACTCTTCCCGGAGGCGGCGCGCACGGAGTCCGGTTACCGGCAGTACACCGCCAAGGAAGTCAGCACGCTGCGCTTCATCCGTCAGTCGCGCGACCTGGGCTTCTCCATCGAACAGATTCGAGCCTTGCTCGGCCTGTGGCAGGACCGCAAGCGGCCGAGCCGGCAGGTGCGCGCGCTGGCGCAGGCGCACATCGAGGAACTCGACGAGAAGCTCAAGGAACTGCACGCGATGAAGGCCACGCTGGAGCACCTCGTGCATTGCTGCCACGGTGACGACCGACCCGACTGCCCCATCATCGACACGCTCGCCCACGAAGGCGCCGCGCCAGCGGCTGCGGCACATCAGCCGCTCGGCAAGACCGCCGGCCTGCAGCCGGGCCGGGCGCGTCGCCGGCCAGGCTGATCGGCTCTGCTGACTGCGGCAGGCAGCCCGACCCATCGCGGGTGGAGCCGATGCGACCTACTTGGCCATCTGGATCTCTGTGACGGTCAACTTGCCCGCGTCGCTGATGGCGTTGAACTTGATCTTGTCACCCGCTTTCAGCTTGTCGAGCATGCCCTTGTCCTTGACGACGAAGACCATCGTCATCGGCGGCATGTCCAGGCTCTTGATGTCGCCGTGTTTCAGGGTCAGCTTGCCGCCCTCCTTGTCCACCTTGCGCACCTCGCCGTCGGCCATCTCGCCGGTGGCGGCCTGCGCAGTGGGCTTGCCGTGATCGCCGTGCGCACCGTGGGCGCCTTGGTGGCTCGAAGCCCAGGCTGGCGACAAGGTCGCGGCCGAAAGGACCAGGGCCAGCCCGGTGGCGCGGAAGAAGAGTCGTTGTTGGTTCATGAGCGTTCCCTTTGCTTGAAGTAGCTGTTGAAAACCTGGGTGCTGCCGTCGGGTGCGATGAGCAGCACGTCGTAGGGGTCCTGCCGGTTGTCGTAGGCGGGACCATCCATACCCGGGGAGCCGATCGGCATGCCTGGCACGGCCAGGCCGATCGCGGCGGGGCGCTCTTTCAGCAGTCGGTGGATGTCTGCGGCCGGCACATGCCCTTCGATGGCGTAGCGCCCGACCCACGCCGTGTGGCACGAACCGAGCCCGGCCGGTATCTTCAACCGTGCGCGAACTGCGGTGTTGCCGACATCGTTGACCTTGACTCGGAAGCCGTTGGCTTCGAGGTGGGTGATCCAGTCGTTGCAGCAGCCGCAGGTCGGGCTCTTCCAGACCTCGACCAGCACCTTCTGGCCCTGCGCCTGCAGGCCCGCGGGAATCGCCAGCAACCCGCCAGCGCTGAGCAGCGAAACCAGTGCGTGACGCCGCTTCATGCCTTGCCCCCGGAAACCACCTTGATGGTGCCGACCATGCCGCCCTGGTAGTGGCCGGCGATCAGGCAGGCGAACTCGAACTCGCCAGCGCGGTTGAAGGTCCAGACGATCTCGCCGGTCTTGCCGGGCGGGACATGCGCCATGTAGGGCTCGTCGTGTTCCATGTTCGGGAACTTCACCATCAGGTCAGCGTGCTTCGCGTTCTCGGCCTTGGTGCCGATGACGAATTCGTGCATCACCTTGCCGGTGTTGCGGACCACGAACTTCACCGTCTCGCCTTGCCGCACCTCGATGCGCTCGGGCGAGAAGCGCATGTTGTCGGCCATGACGACCTCGATGCGGCGCTTGGCATTCCTGGCATCGCCGGCAATGCCCCAGTCCTTCTGTTCCTTGACCACTGGGCCTGCCTTGGGGGCGTGCGGTTTTTCGGTGTGAGCCTGCGCGCGTGTCGCCAGCAGGGGCATCGTCGCGGCAGCGGCAGCAAGTGCCATGCGCGTGATGGCAGCGCGGCGCGCGAGCGGTCGAGAAGTGGGTTCGTTCATTCGGGTCTCCTTGGGGTGTGGCGATCAGCGGTGGTACTGGTGGCCTGTGTGCTGCGGCTTCAGCGGGTCCTCAATGGCCAGAGTGGCCACCCGCTGGCTTGCGCACCTTGACTTCCACGTCCTGGGTGGGTTTGGCCAAGGGCGGCATCGAGCCGGGCCCCGGGCTGGCGTCGGCCTTGAAGCGTGCCGGGTCGGGCAAGGCGCCGGTGAACTCGTAGGCGACCGTGCCCGGTGGGTGCTGGTACCAGCCCGGGTCGCTGTAGTCACCGCGCTTCTGGTCCTTGCGCACCTTCACCACGCTGAACATGCCGCCCATGCCGACGGCGCCGAAGGGCCCCTGCCCTGCCATCATCGGCGCGGTGTTGTCGGGCAGCGGCATCTCCATCTCGGTCATGTCCTTCATGCCG
>JAURZK010000101.1 GCA_030653505.1 Rubrivivax sp. | reverse complement strand
CGGCCCAGCTGCTTCATCAGCCGGCCCACGCTGTCGGCGACCGTGCCGCCGACACCGGCGTCGATCTCGTCGAAGATCAGCGTCGGCACCGAGCTTCCCGAGGGGCCTTGCGCGGTGGTGACTGCCCCCGCCGCGCTTTTCGCGGTGGTGACCGCGATCGCGAGTGCCAGCCGCGACAGTTCCCCACCAGAGGCCACCTTGCCCAGCGGGCGCGGCGTGCTGCCGGCGTGGCCGGCGACGCGGAACTCGGCGGTCTCCAGCCCGAAGGCCTGGGGTTCGTCCTGCGGCAGCAGCGCGACCTCGAAACGCCCGCCGGCCATGCCCAGCTGCTGCATCGCCGCGGTGACGGCTGCGCCGAGCCTGGGTGTCGCCTTCCGGCGCAGCGCCGAGATGCGCAGCGCCTCTTTGCGCCAGGTGGCTTCGGCAGCGGCGACAGCCGCTTCCAGCAGGTCGAGGTCGGCGGCTGCGTCGAGTTGCCGCAGTTCGTCCTGCCAGCCGGCCAGCAGCGCGGGCAGTTCGGCCGGACCGCGCCGATAGCGCCGCGCCTGCGAAACCCAGGCCCCGATGCGTGTGTCGAGTTCGGCCAGGCGCTCCGGGTCGGGTTCGCGGTGGCCGAGGTAGGCGTGCAGCGTGTGCGCGGCGTCTTCCAGCTGCGCCTGCGCGCTGCGCAGCACCTCGGCCACGGCGCCGAGTTCGGGGTCGTAGCGCAGCACCTCGTCCAGCGCGTCGGTGGCGCGCGCGGTCAGCGCGGTGGCGCCGGGTTCGTCGTCGCTCAACGCGTTCAGCGCGGCGCGGGCGCCGTCGAGCAGCGCCTGGCCGTGGGCCAGGCGCTGGTGCTCGGTGTTCAGCGTCTCCCACTCGCCTTCGGCGGGGGCGAGCCTGGCCAGTTCGCCGATCTGCCAGGCCAGCCTTTCGCGTTCACGTTCCAGTGTGTCGCGCCGGCCGCGCGCGTCCTGCAGGCGTGCCAGCGCCTGACGCCAGGCCGACCACGCGGTGGTGAGCGCGGTGGTGTCGGCGCCGGCCTGTGCGTCCAGCAGTGCGCGCACCGCGGCCGGCCGTGTCAGGCTCTGCCAGGCGTGCTGGCCGTGGATGTCGACGAGCCACTCAGCCGCCTCGCGCAACTGCGCCACGGTGGCCGGGCTGCCGTTGATCCACGCCCGGCTTCTTCCGGGTGAGTCGCCCTGAGCGTCGACGGTGCGGCGCAGCAGCAGCGTGCCGTCGCTGTCGAAGCCGGCTTCGGCCAGCCACGGCGCCAGCGCAGGCGGGCTGTCGAATTCGGCGCTGACCTCGGCACGCACCGCACCTTCGCGCACCAGCGTGGCGTCGGCGCGCTGGCCCAGGGCGAGCTGCAGCGCGTCGATGAGGATGGACTTGCCCGCGCCCGTTTCGCCCGTCAGCACGGTGAAGCCGGGCCCGAGTTCGAGTTCGAGTTCGGCGACGATGGCCACGTCGCGCAGGACGAGTCGCCGCAGCATGCCTACACCACACCTTCGTACCAGCGCAGCTTGCGCCGCAGCGTGGCGTAGTAGCTCCACCCGCGCGGGTGCAGGAAACGCACCTTGAACGCCGAGCGCCGCACTCGCACCTGGTCGCCGACCATCAGGCTGGTCAGCGTGTGCATGTCGAAGTTGGCCGACACGTCCTTGCCCGAGACGATGCCGATGTGCACCTCGCCGCGGTCGGGCAGCACGATCGGCCGGTTGCTCAGCGTGTGGCTGGCGATGGGCACCAGCACCCAGCCCGCGATGCTGGGGTGCAGGATGGGCCCGCCCACCGACAGTGCATAGGCCGTGCTGCCTGTGGGCGTGCTGACGATGAGGCCGTCGGCGCGGATGTTGGCGACAAATTCATCGTCGACGTCGACACGCACTTCCACCATGCTGGCCGTGGCGCCGCGGCTGACGACCACGTCGTTCAGCGACAGCCCCTCGAAGATGCGGCCGCCGTCGCGCCAGACGTCGCCTTCGAGCATGCTGCGCTGCTCTTCCTCGTAGTCGCCGGCGACGATGGGCGCCAGCGCTTCCATGTGCTGGCCCATGGGGATGTCGGTGATAAACCCCAGCCGGCCCTGGTTGATGCCCACCAGCGGCAGGTTCCAGCGGGCCAGTTCGCGCGCGATGCCCAGCATGGTGCCGTCGCCGCCGACCACCACCGCGATGTCGCAGCGTTGTCCCATCTGCTGTGGCGACAAGGCCTCGAAATCGGTCACACCGGTGGCCGCGGCTGTGTCACGCTCGAAGCTGACCTCCAGGCCCCTGTCCACCAGGAAATGGGCGACTTCCTCCAGCGCCGGGCGTATGCCGCGCGCCTGGTACTTTCCCACGATGGCGGCATGTCGAAAGCCTGAAGGCATGCGGCGCATTACACCATAGGGCCCCGCGGCGGCGGCGGCCTCCAGACGTGGCCCTTCCTCCCCTAAATACAATTCAAACCATGCTCGACGACCGTGCCCGCATCCTGCTGAAGACGCTCGTGGAGCGTTACATCGCCGACGGCACGCCGGTGGGTTCGCGCACGCTGTCGCGCACCTCGGGGCTCGACCTGTCGCCGGCCACCATCCGCAACGTGATGGCCGACCTGGAAGAGCTGGGCCTCATCGCCAGCCCGCACACCAGTTCCGGCCGCATCCCCACCGCACGCGGCTACCGGCTCTTCGTCGACACCATGCTCACGGCGCGTCCCTACGCGCTGGACGACCTGGCGCACATGCCGCCCGACGTGGCCGCCGCCAGCGGCCAGTTGCACCCCGACCAGCCGCAGCGTGTCATCGCGCAGGCGGCCAACCTGCTGTCGAGTCTGTCCAGCTTCGTCGGCGTGGTCACGGCGCCGCGCAAGGCCAGTGTCTTCCACCACATCGAGTTCCTGCGCCTGGGTGAACGGCGTGTGCTCGTCATCCTGGTGGCCCCCGACGGCGACGTGCAGAACCGCGTCATCTTCACCGCCCGCGACCACACCCAGGGTGAACTGGTGGAGGCCACCAACTTCCTCAACGCCCACTATGCCGGGCTGACCATCGAGGAAGTGCGTGAACGGCTGAAGCGCGAGATCGACGCGCTGCGCGGCGAGATCGCCACGCTGATGCAGGCCGCCGTGCAGGCCGGCAGCGAGGTGCTGGCCGAGGCCACCGACAACGTCGTCGTCAGCGGGGAGCGAAACCTTCTCACTGTGCAGGACTTCGGCAACGACATGACGAGCCTGCGGCGCCTGTTCGACGTCTTCGAGCAGAAGACCGAGCTGATGCGCCTGCTGGACGTGAGCAGCCGCGCCGAGGGCGTGCGCATCTACATCGGCGGCGAGAGCCACGTCGTGCCCTTCGAGGAGCTGAGCGTCGTCACCGCGCCCTACGAGGTCGACGGCCGCATCGTCGGCACGCTGGGCGTCATCGGCCCCACGCGCATGGCCTACGACCGCATGATCCAGATCGTCGACATCACCTCGCGGCTGGTGGGCAACGCGCTGTCGGCGAAGTAGCCTCGGCCTGCGCACGTCGGCCCCGGCGCGCGACCTAGAATCCTGGCCTCCAGCCGGGGGCCGTTAGCTCAGTTGGTCAGAGCAGAGGACTCATAATCCTTTGGTCGTTGGTTCAAGTCCAACACGGCCTACCAAAAAATACAATGATGACAGCCATTTAGGTTGAATCATCGGCGATGTCAGGCGACGGCGCGACTCGCACGGGTCCGCGTCACCCGGGTCAGCCCGGAAGGTCGTCACGCCGATAGACTGTGGGACCGAATCGCCCATGGACCGGCCCATCGATGACGCCCCAGGACCTTCTGCAGCACAGCGACACCGGCGAACTCTGGCCCACGGGTGGCGTTGCCGCGTTCGCTGATGTGCCGTCCGCCTACCGGTCGGCGCTGGCGGTCCGCGCGCTGCGCATCGCGCGCGGTGAGACGCCGCGCGGCTACAAGATCGGCTTCACCAACCGCACGATCTGGCCACGCTACAACGTGTACGCGCCGATCTGGGGTTCGATGTGGGACACGACCGTCTCCTCGTGCGACGGCTCCGGCACGCTGTCGCTGGCCCGCCTGTGCCAGCCTCGCATCGAACCCGAGGCGGTCTTCGGGTTCAGGGCCACACCGCGCGCCGGGGCCAGCCTGGACGACCTGTTCGATGCCCTGGACTGGGTGGCCCCCGGGTTCGAGGTCGTGCAGTCGCACCTGCCCGACTGGAAGTTCGTTGCGCCGCAGACCGTCGCCGACGGCGGTCTCCACGCACGCTTGCTGGTCGGCCGCAGGGTGCCGATCGCCACGCTGGCGCAAAATGCCGACCAACTCCATCGCGCCCTGGCCGGCGCGCGTGTCCGCCTGCACAAGAACGGCAGCCTGGCAGAAGAGGGTGCGGGTGCCAACGTCCTGGGCAGCCCACTGCATGCGCTGCTGCACTTCCTCGCCGAACTGCACTCGTGCCCGGGCGCGACCGACGTCGTCGCAGGCGACATCGTCACCACCGGCACGTGGACCGACGCCTGGCCGGTGCACCCGGGCCAGACGTGGACGGCCCGCTTCGACTCAGTCTTGCCACCCCTCGAGGTCGCCTTCTCGTGACGAGGGTCGCTGGCCGACCGACGGCGTTCACGACCCGAGCCTGACGAAAGTCCGCGCCGTGTCCGGGAACTGGTACGAGCGCAACGTCCTGCCCTACCTCATCGACCTGGCGTGCAGCACCCGGCCGACGCGCAAGCAGCGCCTCAAGGTCATCCCGCTGGCCCAGGGCCGGGTGCTCGAGGTCGGCATCGGCACCGGCCTGAACATGCCCTTCTACGACAAGGCGCGCGTACGGGCCATCGTGGGCGTGGACCCGGCCCTGCGCATGCACCGGCTCGCGTTGCGGCGCATCCGGGATTCCGGCCTGTCGGTGACACTGGTCGGCCTGTCGGCCGAGACGCTCGTGGCCGAAGACGCCAGCTTCGACACCGTGGTCAGCACCTACACCTTGTGCACGATCCCCGATCCCTTGAGCGCATTGCGGGAGATGCGTCGCGTGCTGGTGCCGGGCGGCAAGCTGCTGTTTTCCGAGCACGGCCTGGCGCCGGACCCGAAGGTTCGTAGCTGGCAGAGGCGGCTGCAGCCCTGGTGGGGTCGCGTCTCCGGCGGCTGCATGCTCGACCGCGACATCCCGGCGCTGCTGGCAGAGGCGGGCTTCAAAGCCGACGTTCAGCAACGCTACATCCCTGGGCCCAGGTTTGTCTCGTACCAGTACTGGGGCGAGGCCGTCGCGGCCTGAACGCGCCGCCTGGACCTGCCCCACCCGCACGCGTTCCGCTACGCTGTCATTCATGCTCGGTGCGTGTGGCCATGGTTAGGACCGTTCTGCGGCTCGAGATCCGGGGCCGGGTCCAGGGTGTCGGCTTCCGCTGGGCCATGGTGGAGCAGGCCCGTCGATGGGACCTCTGCGGCTGGGTGCGAAACCGTCGCGATGGATCGGTCGAGGCCATGGTGGCGGGCCCACCAGAGGCCGTCGACCGGCTGGTCGCGTGGGCCCGGCAGGGCCCGAGGTCGGCCGTGGTCGAGGCGGTCGACGTCTTCGCCGACGAGGGTACCTGCGACGCGTTCGAACAGCGGCCCACGGTGTAGCGGCATGTCCGACGACAGCTGCCTCCACCCCGGCCTGCGCGTCGACGCTGCGATGGGCGGCATCGATGCAGGGGGGGTGGCGGCAACGCAAGCGTTGGACGCGGGTGGACTTTCTCGCTCTCGCCCATCGTGCGGACGGGATCAATCCAGGCCATGAACAACAACGGTTCTGCCGACCTGGGTGGAACGGTCGGGCGCGCCATGCGTCAGCGGGTCGCGAATGGGATGATCGACCATGGCGCTGACACCCGACGAACTGGAACGCATCTCCGCGCGCACGCTGGCGCACTACGACGAGCAGGCGCTTTCGTACTGGAACGGCACGCGCGATCACGACGTCAGCCAGAACGTCGCCGCGCTGCTGCGGCACATCGAGGCAGCGCAGCCCTTCGAGTTGCTGGATTTCGGATGCGGGCCCGGACGCGACCTCAAGACGTTCAAGGCGCTCGGGCACCACGTCACCGGCCTTGAGGGGTCACCGAAGCTGGCCGCGCTGGCGCGAACGAACAGCGGATGCACGGTCCTGGAGCAGAGTTTCCTGGCACTGGACCTGCCACACGGACGCTACGACGGCGTCTTCGCCAATGCGGTGCTGTTCCACGTGCCCAGCCAGGTGTTGCCGCGCGTACTGGGCGAACTGCACGCGGCCCTGAAGCCTGGCGGCGTGCTCTTCTGCTCGAACCCGCGAGGTCAAGGGCAGGAGGGCTGGAACGGTGACCGGTACGGTGCTTTTCACGATTGGGAGGCCTGGCGCGGCCATGCGACGGCGGCGGGATTCACCGAACTGGCCCACTTCTATCGTCCGACGGGCTTGCCTCGCGAACAGCAGCCCTGGCTCGCGAGCGTGTGGCGCAAGCCCGGTACGCTCGCGCCATGCGAGCCCGACCGTACGCAACCGAACAGATGTGCTGACTGAACGCGCGGAGACTCGGTCACTCGCGACCGCCCTTGGCGACACCCTCACAACCACGCAGGACTCGGAACATGGCACGACGACTGGTGATCATCGGCGGTGATGCAGCGGGTATGTCGGCCGCGACGCAGGTTCGGCGGATGAAGGCGGTTGCCGAGCTTGAAGTCCTGGTCTTCGAGCGCTCGTCCAGAACCTCCTACGCTGCCTGCGGCCTGCCCTACCTGGTCGGCGGATTCGTGAAGTCGCCCGACAGCCTCATCGCCCGCACCCCGGAGCAGCACCGTGCAAAGGGCCTCGACGTGCGAACCCGTCATGAAGTCACCGCCATCGACGTCGGGGCCTCCACCGTGACTGTGCGCGACCTCGATTCGGGACAGGTGTCCGCCGTGCACTACGACGAACTGCTGATCAGCACCGGCGCGTCGGGCATCACTCCGAAGTGGCCAGGAATTGACGGCAAGGGCGTGCTGCAATTGCGCACGCTCGATGACGCGGCCGAGGTGGAAGAACTGCTGGCCGCCGGGGCACGGCGTGCCGTGGTGGTCGGGGCAGGCTACATCGGACTGGAGGTGGCGGAAGGGCTGCTCAAACGTGGCCTTCACGTGACCGTGGTGGAGCGGCTCGATGCGCCAATGGGTGCCGTGCTCGACAGCGACATGGCCGTTGACGTTGCCGGCGCGATGACGGCCGCGGGCATCGATCTTCGGCTGGGCACGGCCGTCACCGGCTTCACCGTGGTCGGTGGTCGGGTCACGGCAGTCGAGACCGCGACTGGCCCGGTGGACGCCGACCTCGTGGTCATCGGGCTCGGGGTCCGCCCCAATGCCGAGTTGGCGCGCGCGGCAGGCATCGGCGTGGGCGAGTCCGGTGGCATCCGGGTCGACGACCACCTTCGTACCGACACGCCGCACGTCTGGGCCGCCGGGGACTGCGTCGAGTCACACCACCGGATGACGGGGCGCTCCGTCGTGGTGGCACTGGGGACGCACGCCAACAAGCAGGGCCGCGTCGTCGGCACCAACCTGGCCGGCGGTGACTCGGCCTTCGGTGGCGTGCTCGGGACGGCAATCACCCGATTCCAGGACGTGGAGATCGCCCGCACCGGGCTTACCGAACGGGAAGCTGCGGTCGCGGGTCTTGACGCGGTCGGTGTGACCACCGAGTCCTCGAGCCGTGCGCACTACTACCCTGGCGCGGAGCCGATGAAGATCAAGCTGGTCGTCGAGCGTGGCACGGGGCGCTTGCTGGGCGCGCAGATCGTCGGCGGGGCCGGTGCGGGCAAACGCATCGACGTGCTGGCCACGGCGCTGTGGAACAGGATGACGGTGGCGGAGGTGGCCGGCATGGACCTCTCCTACGCACCACCGTTCTCGCCCGTATGGGACCCGGTCCTCCTGGCCGCTGGCAAGGCGACGTCGGTGGTCTGAACCAAGCCGGAGAACCTGTTTCCGGCGCCAGCGGGCGTGCCGGCCGGCTGCGCGCGGAGTTGCACCTGCAGGGCGTTGACGGCCCGCTCGGCGGCGAGCACGGCGCCTTCGAGGTAGCCCGGGAAGTCCGGCGCGAACTCGCTGCCCGCCAGATGGATGCGATCGCGCCAGGGTGCAGGCAGGGCCGTGGACATCGGCTCGGGGTGAGCCGAGGTCGGCTGCGCGTCGGCGGGCGTGGCGGTTTCGGACTCGTCCGCCCAGTCCTGCAAGTACACCGCCCGCGGCGTCAACGCCTCGGGGCCGAAGAGTCTGGACAATTGAGCAAGCGCGAGGTCGATCAGGGCCTGCCGCCCCATGTGCCGACGCCATGGCGCGGGCACGCCGACGAAGCCGAACAGCGCCGCATGCCGACCCTCAGCGTCGCTGGCGTCGTGCACTTCCGCCAGGGGCCCGGCCTGGCTGACGGCGCTGCCCGACAGGCCCGCCGCACGCCAGAAGGGTGCCGAGTACAGCGCTACAAGCTTTGCGTGGCCGGCCATCCAGGTGGGCGCGTCGGCCCATCGCTGCATCAGTTCGGCCGGCAGCGCGGGTGACCAGTGCAGCGTCGACGCCAGCAGCCGCGGGGGCAGGGCCAGGATCACCGCCGACGCCACCAGTGTCGCGACCCGCCCGCCGCTGTCGAACTCGACGCCGACCGTGCCACCCCGGCGCGCGTCCAGGCCGCGCACCCGTGCACCCAGAAGCACCCGCGCGGGCCCCAGACGCGCGTGCAGTGCGTCGGTCAGGCAGGCGGTGCCGCCGACGATGCGCATCGAGGGTGGTTGCTGCGCAAAACCGGTGGCGTGGCGGCGCACGGCCTGCGATGGCAGCTCGACCAGGCCCGCGCCGCGGCTGTGCTGCTCGAAGAGAGCCAGGCCCAGCCCGCCCAGCCCATCGGCGGTGTGCGGGTTGACTTCCGGCCAGACCCAGGCCGGGCCGAGGTCGAAGCCGTGCGTGCCGTCTTTCGTGGCCACCCCGAGGATCCGCCCGCCCACACGCCCGCGGGCTTCCAACAAGGTGACGCCCAGGCCCAAGCGCTCCAACAGGTGTGCGGCCATCAGACCCGACAGGCCCGCGCCGACGACCACGACCGGTGCAGGTAGTGGCAAAGCTCCAGGGTCCGGTGACGGCGTGTCGGGGTCGGGCTCGTTCCAGGTCATGGGCATGACCTTAGCAGCGGCGGCGCCAGCGGCCCGTGACATGGGCTGCTGTACAAGAATCAAAGCCTCCTTTGGGGCACCACGAGCCGGAGCTGACGCGCGCCACCATCGAAGGGACGCTGCAGGTGCCGGGCGCCCCGACTTCATCCCCGCAACGGTTTTCGGATTGACGCCCGGCGCGCCGCAGCCATGACCCTGGTGACCTTCCTGGAAGAACGAGCGGGCCGGGCCGGCACCCACGCGCTGCCCATCTTTCTGGCCCTGCTGGTGCTCCTGCTGCTGGCCCTCTGGGGCGGAGACCGGGCCCTGCACCTTGGCCGCTGCTTCCTGGGGGGGCTCTTCGCCAGCGACGTCGTCGCCGGCTTCGCCTCCGGGGCTGCCTGGCTGGCGCTGTGCATCACGGGCATCGAGGTCGCCCGCTCGCAGAAGTGGCGTTCAGGCGCCTGAGCACGGTACCCCGCAGGCGCTCAAGCGGTGCGCACGTGGATGTGCACCTTCGCGCGACAGGCGCGGCTGCCGTCAGCTGCTGGTGACGAAGTGGACGGCCAGCGCGAGCGCGACCACGGCGAGCAGGAAGTTCAACCAGACACCCAGGCTGGTCCAGTAGCCGCGGGGGATCTCCTTCTCGCCCAGGTTGCGAAGAACGGTGCCGAACTGAAGGGCGGAAACGACGGACACGCCGGCGGCGATCACCAGCAGGCTGACACCGAGCCACAACGAAAAGCCGCGCTGCGAAGGCGACAGCGGCTGGTTGCTCACCATGCGCAGGAAGAGGCCGAAGCGCTCGACGACGAACCCGAAGCCCATCAGTGCAATGGCCGTGCGCTGCCAGGCCAGCAGGGTTCGTTCCGCTGCGAACAGGACGCGAGGGTCATCGAGGTAGGACATGGGGCGGTGTCGAGCGCGTGGTCTGTGGGAGAGAACTGGTGCGGAGGCCGACGGCTCCCCGTTCAGGCCAGCCTGCGCAAGACGCGGACATGCATGGGCCGCGCGAATTGCGCGCCGTCAGTCTTCATGTGGGGCATGAAGGCTGCACTCACCTCCGCCAACTTGGCATCGTCGATTCGATGGTCGGCAAAGGTGGGTCGCATCATGCGCTGCTCGAAGTCTGCGAAGTCCTTGAAGCGCACCGGCATCTCGAAGAACCGCTCGCCCACCTGCTCCCAGACACCGGCCGCCAACGCCGCATCGATGGCCGCCTGCGCTGCCACCCTGACCACGCCTTCGTCGTTGAAGAGGCGCATCACGTCGTTCAGGGGGCCGTCATAGACCGGTTCGGACACGTAGAGGTAGCCGCGCGGGCGGAGCACGCGGGCGACCTCGGTCAATGCCTGCGCCAGCAGAGGCATCGGCACATGGTGCAGCGACTTGAGCATCAGTGCCACGTCGAAGCTCGCGTCAGCAACCGGGATGGACTGCGCACCTGCTGCCACGAACTGCAGTCCGGGCTGTGGTGATGCCAGGTTCTTGGCGTGCTGGCGCTCGTCCACCTCCAGGCCGGTGACCCTGCTGTCCGGATGGCGTTCGAGCAGCGCACGAGCCAGGGTGGCGGCGCCACAGCCGAGTTCGACGATTTCTCGTCCGGCGATCGGCACCAGTCTGGCAAGCACGTCGAGTTCATCGTCTACGGGTGCTTCGTTGCTTCGGTCAGGATTCATGGCGGTGGCGAGTCATGGAAATGGGACAAGTGTCAACGGTTCGCTCGCAAGGCGCGCAAGCGCGTTTCGAGAGCCGCGGGATTGAGCACGCCGAAATGCGCATCAACGAGAGAACCCTTTGCATCGTAGAACAGCGTGGTGGGCAAACCCCGCGAGCCGACGGCCGGACCCAGCTGGGAACCGGGGTCCCGCAGCACCTCGCGCAGCGGCAGCCCGAGGCCGGCCAGGTAAGCACGAATCGTCGACTCCGATTCACCCTGGTTCACGAAGAGGAAGCCCACCGCGCGTTCGCGCTGCTGTGCCTCGGCCAGGGCTGGCATTTCCTGCCGACAAGGCCCGCACCAACTGGCCCACAGGTTCACCACTACCGGTCGCCCAGCCGCTGCCATTCGCAGATCGACGGGGTGGCCGCCCTCCAGCGTCGCCAGCGCCGTCATGGGCATCGACGCCGCGTCACGGGCGCCGGTAAACAGCAGGCCCGCGGACCACACCAGCATCCCGGCAACGACTGCAAGTGCCAGCGGACGTCGGAGGCGCCGCATCCGCCAGCCCCGCCAGACCAGCCAGGCCGTAGCCACGGTCGCGCCGGTCATCGCGTCCCAGCCGCCGTCGCGCAGGTCCAGCATCGACGCCGGTGACGCGAGGTAGGGCTGCGCATTCGAGGCCAGGTGCGCAAGCCGGGCCGCCAGCAAGCCGATTGCCGCCGCAACGAAGACGGCGTTGCCCGCAGCGTCGGCACCCTCAGGGTGTTCCGGATTCGAGCCCTGCCGAGCCGACAGCTTCGTCGCCACCCAGGAGGCGATCCATACGGCCGCCAACAGCAGCAGCGGCGCCACGGGAAGGGCAATCGGGCCGAGCGAGATGGACAACATGGATTCAGGCTACACCGTCCATAGCCGGGCAGCGCAAGCGGCCACAGACGGGCGAGCGCCGCATCCGCCTCGACGATCATGGGGCTGCCGTGCTCCCAGCACCTTCAGGCGACCTGGTGCAGTCACGCCGTCCTGGTCGATGGGGCCCTTGCGAACTCGTCGAAGGCCGCAACTGCATTGGCGGCGTACATCAATGACGGACCACCACCCATGTACGTGGTCACGCCCAAGGTCTCGTCGAGTTCCTGGCGCGTGGCGCCGAGCTTGACCAATGCCTTCGTATGGAAGCCGATGCAGGGATCGCAGCGCGCCGCCACGCTGAGCGCCAGCGCGATCAGCTCCTTGGTCTTGGCGTCCAGCACGCCAGCAGCTGTCGCGGCGCGGCCAAGTTCGCTGAAGCTTTTCATGACCTCGGGTGTGCTCGTGCGCAGCGTCGAAAGGCCCGCAGAGATGGACTGTGTGAGGTCGCGGTACTTGTTTGTAGGTTCGCTCATGGGATGTTCAGAAGTGTGGGTTGAGGTCCGGTTTGAACGGGTGAATCTGCGTCGACGTGGCCATCGCGCCGCTGCAGGCTGCGACCTTCACCAGCTTCCTCGTGGGTGCTGCCATCGCGGATCTGGTAAATCCGCTTGAAGGTCGGGATGATCTTTTCGTCGTGGGTCACGACGATGATCGCCGTGTGGTACTGCAAGGCCATCTGGTTGAGGATGCGCACCACGGCCATGGCCCGCTCGCTGTCCAGCGGCGCGGTGGGCTCGTCAGCCAGGATGACCGGGGGTCGGTTCGCAAGTGCCCGTGCGATCGACACGCGCTGCTGCTCGCCGCCCGACAGTTCCGACGGCTGGGCCTGTGCGCGGTGGCCCACGTCGAGTGCGACCAGCAACTCGCGGGCTCGTTCACGCGCCTGGGCATTCGGCCGGCCGGCCAGCATCGGCAGCAGGGCGACGTTGTCGGTCACGTCGAGGAAGGGAATCAGGTAGGGCGCCTGGAAGACGAAGCCGATGCTGTCGCGCCGCAGCGCGCGCAGATCGGTGATCTTCCAGCCGTCGTCGTAGATCGTCTGGCCGCCCAGCACCATCTTGCCGCCGCTGGGCTCGATGACGGCGCCCAGGCACTTGAGCAGCGTGCTCTTGCCTGAACCGGACGGGCCGATCAGGCCAACCACCTCGCCAGGAGCGACCGTCATGTTCACGTCCTTCAGCGCATCGACGGCGGTGTCGCCCTGTCCGTAGCGCTTGCGCAGGTGTTCGATGCGGATGCCCAGTTCGCCCACCTCAGCCTCCGATCGCCGCGGCCGGGTCGACCTTCAGCGCCACCCGGATGGCCAGCGTGCTGGCCAGTGCGCAGATCACCACCACCGCCACGAGGCCGCGCAGGGCATCGCCCGACTCCAGCAGCACGTACTTCGGAAAGATGGGCGCCCAGACCGTCGCGGCCACCTTGCCGACGATGAATCCGATCAGGCCCAGGCCCAGCGCCTGCTGCAGGATCATCCCGGCGATGGTTCGGTTGCGCGTGCCGATGAGCTTGAGCACCGCGATCTCGCGGATCTTGCCCAGGGTCATCGTGTAGATGATGAAGGCGACGATGGCCGCGCTGACGATGGCCAGGATCACCAGGAACATGCCGATCTGCTTGGCCGAGGTGGCGATCAGCTTGGCCACCAGGATCTCTTCCATCTGCTCGCGCGTGAACGCCTCCAGATGCTTCCAGCGGCGCACCGGTTCGGCCACGGTTTCGGCGTCGGTGCCGGGCTGCACCTGCACCAGGATGGCGTTGACGTTGCGGTTGTTCGCCTGCGAGGCCTGGATCGCTTCCAGCAGACCGGGGACGCCCGGGCGGTTGAGGCCCGGGTTCGCCGCGGTGCGCGCGCGCTCGTTGACGATGGCATCGTTGTCCTTCAGGAACTGCGCCTCCTGTGCGTCCTTGAGCGGGATGAAGACCATCGGGTCGCCGCCTGACGACACCATGCGTCGCGTCAAGCCGACCACGGTGTAGTCGTGGCGGCGGATGCCGATGCGCTCGCCCAAGGTGAAACCCGTGCGCTCGTCGGCGACGGCTTCGTAGTGGCTGCGCGTGATGTGTCGCCCGGCCACCAGGTAGCCCGGTTCTCCCGGCTGCCCGGGCTCGAAACCGACCACCATCGCGCGCACGTCGTCGTCACCGCCACCCGCGGACATGACATCGCTGACCGAGGCGCGACGCACCTGCATCGTCAGGTAGGTCACGTTGGCGGCCCGCGCCACACCCGGCAGCCCCAGCACGCTGCGCACCGCATCGTCACGCAGGCTGGACGACTCCGCGTAAGGCCCTTGCGTGTCCTGCTGCACCACCCACAGGTCGGCGCCGCTGTTGTTCAGCAGGGCGCGTGCGTCGTCCACCATGCCGCGGTAGACGCCGGCCATGGTCAGGGTCACGCCGATCAGCAGACCCAGACCGATGCCCGTGAGGACGAACTTGCCCCACGAATGCAGGATGTCGCGGCCGGCCAGACTGATCACGGCTGGCGCCCGGCGAGCGATTCGACCACCGTGAGACGGCTGTGCGCGCCGATGTCCTTCTCGCTGTGCACGACGACGGTCGTGCCGGGCTTCACGCCGTCCAGCACCTGCACTTGGCCGTCCAGGCTGGTCTGGCCGATGCGCACTGGTGCGAAGCGCAAGGCGCCGGCGTCGATCACCCACACGCCGACTTGCGCCTGCAGCCGTTTGATGGCGGCATTGGGCAGCAGCACCGCGTTGGCGGTCGCCGGCAAGGACAAGCTCACCTCGGCCAGTTCGCCCACGGACAGGCTGGCGGGTACCTGGTCGAAGCTGACTTGCGCGACGCGCTCTTCGGTCACGCTGTCGCTGACGGCCTCGACCCGTGCAACCTTGCCGGCGATGGCCCGCCCGGGACTCGAGCGCAGCACCACCTGTGCAGTCAAGCCTGCGGCCAGCCCCGCCGAACGCGCCTGGTCCAGCCGGACCTTGACCCACAGGGATGAGGGGTCGATCACCCGCAGCACCGCCTGCCCGGCCACGACGGTCGATCCGGGTTCCGCATCGCGGCTGGTGACGACGCCGTCGGCCGTTGCCAGCAGGCGCACATTGGCCCGCTGCCGGCGCAGCCCGGCGCGTTCGGCCGCCAGTCGCTGTTGGTCTTGCCGCGCCGCAGCCAGGTTGGCGTCGGCCGCGGTCAGGATCGCGTCGGCCGATGCCTGCTCCTGGAGCCGGGCCTCGACGGCACCGGTGCTGATGAAGTTCTGCTGGCCCAGATCGACGTAGCGGCGCGCATTGACTGCCGCCAGTTCCTTGCGTGCCTGGGCGTCGCGACGCTGCGCGTCCGCTGCCGCGATGACGTTGCCGGCACGGGCCACCGAGGCGTCGAGCGCGGCCGTGCGCTCGTCCAGATCCACAGGGTCCATCTCGGCCAGCAACTGGCCCGCCTTGACGGTGTCGCCGACGTCGACGGCGACGGCCCGCACGCGGCCGGCCACCGTGGGCCCGATCAGGTAGCTGCGGCGGGCCTCCACGGTCCCGATACCGAAGAGTGCGGGCGTGAGGCGGCCCTCGGCCGCTTGCACGACGGTGACGCGGGTCGGCGCCAACGGACCCGAACGCATGACCACGTAGACCAGCGCTGCGACCAGCAGCACCCCGAGCAGCCCCAGGACGATCCGGCGAACCCCGATCGAAGAGAGTTTCATGGTGCCTCCCCGAGGCCGCGGCGGTAGAGAGCGAAGATGGCGTCGGCCTGCTGGCGCATCGCCACGGCACGCCCGGTCAGCATGGACTGCATCACCAACCCCTGGATCAGCCCGATGAAGCTCGTGGCGGCGGCCTCGGGGTCCAGGTCGGGGCTGACCAGCTTCAGTTCGATCGACTCGTTCAAGCGCCCGAGCAGCAGCTTGCGGTAGCCCTGGAGCACGGCGCGAACCTCGAGCTTGGCTGCCGAGTCGGCGGGTTGCTGGAGTTCGTGGAAGATGAACCGCGGCACGCCCGGGTGGGCGATGACGAATTCAACGTGCGCGCGGAACATCGCGGCCAACGCGTCCAGAGGCGATGCGGCCTGGTCCGCGGCAGCCTGAAGCGCTTGCAGCAGGGTCTCCCGCACCCAGCGCATGGTGGCCAGCCAGATCGCGTCCTTGGTGGGGAAGTGTTTGAAGACGGCGCCCTGCGTGATACCGATGGCCGTGGCGATGTCGCCGGTGGTGATCAGGGCCGGGCTGGACTCGCGCGCCAGACGCAAGGCCGTGGCCACGATCTCGGCCTGGCGTACTTCGGTGGAGAACCGCATCTGCATGGTCGCTGCAATCGTTGGTAAGTCATCAGACACTTACCACTATACTCCGCGTGTGACATGCGGTGTGCTGTATCAGACGGTGCACGCTTCGAGCCGCTGCGCGACACTGGCGCCGCGCCGTTCTAGGCGCGGAATTCGGTCCCATCCCCGCGGCCCTTGCGGCCACGACACTTTGTGAGGTCTGACATGTACGGATTCACCACCACGCTCACGGGCCTGTCCTTCGACGAGGCCCTGACCAAGACGACAGCGGCGCTCAAGGCCGAGGGTTTCGGGGTACTGAGCGAAGTCGACATCCAGCGCGCGATGAAGGAGAAGCTGGGCGCGGACATGCCGCCCTACCGCATCCTGGGCGCGTGCAATCCGCCGCTGGCACATCAAGCCCTGCAGGCCGAGCCCGACATCGGTTTGCTGCTGCCCTGCAACGTGATCGTTCGCGAGGAAGTGCCGGGCCGCATTGTGGTCGGCTTCCTGGACCCACAGACCATGGTGGGTCTGGTCGGCAAGCCTGGCGTGAAGACCGTG
Source organism: Rubrivivax sp. (assembly GCA_030653505.1). Classification (GTDB taxonomy): domain Bacteria; phylum Pseudomonadota; class Gammaproteobacteria; order Burkholderiales; family Burkholderiaceae_C; genus Rubrivivax. The sequence continues at coordinate 3,380 of JAURZK010000101.1, read as the reverse complement.
GCGGACGAAGCAGAGGGTCGGCTGCGGCGCGTCTGTGCAGCGTTGCAAGGCAGCGGCACCCTGACCGTCTGAGGGCGCTCTCGGCGGCAAGGCGCACGGGTGGCGGGTTTTTGAAGCGCTGGCTTGCCGTTGTGAAGTGCCGATCGACGTGCTGCCCCGCCGCCCGGGGCCCTCGGGGCCCCCGGAGCCGATCCGGCGTCAGAACCTGCGCCCCCACGCCAGGCCGATCGCCGTCTGCTTCATGCCGATGGTCTCGTTGCCGCCCAGCCCGCCGGGCGGGATGATGGCCGGTGAATTGAAGAGCGAGGGGCCGGTGACTGTCTTGCGCGGTGCAACCATGAAGGACGCCGTGACCTCGCTGGCCGCGTCCAGCGCCCAGGTGAAGCCGGCGGTGTAGTGGTCTTGCATCACCCCGGGCGCCAGTACGTTGAAGCTCACGTCAGCCGAGGTGATGGGGTTGTCGCCCTTGTTGTAGCCCGCACGCAGCGTCAACGCATCCGACATCCGCCAGGCGACACCGAGCTTGAAGACGTCGATGTCCTTCCAGCCGAAGCCCGGCCCGTTGGCGGCACCCAGCGGCGCCTGGTTGGAACTGGGGTTGGAGACCGACGCGGCGTCGCTGTAGTTGATGCGGCCCACCTCGAGGGCCAAGGTCACGGCGGGGGTCGGCGTGAAGGCGATGCCGAAGCTGTAGTGCGACGGGATGTCGAAGTCGCCGGCGTCGGCAAACAGGCCCTTGTACTTGTCGAAGCGACCCATGTTCATCTTCGGCGCGTAGGCTGCGCCCACCGTCACGGTGTCGCTGAGTCGGCCCATGTAGCCCACACGCAGCCCGAAGCCCGTGGCGCTGTCGTAGCCCTTGTTGGTTACGTTGCCGGGCGCGCCGGTGAAAGGCGGGAAGCCCGGTGCGTTGTCGAAGGCCTGCAGGCCCTGGGCCCTGAACTGCTGGTAGCCCAGCAGCAGCGAAACGCCCACCGAGTGCTGTGCGTTCAGCTTGTAGGCGACGGTGGGCGCGATGATCAGCTGCGAGATGTCGACGCCGATCCTGCCGGCACCGCAGTGCATGTTGGCCGGGCCGCCGCCGCAGTTGAAGTTGCCAGCCGGGTAATTGGTGTTCATGCCGCCGTTGCCGTAGACCGAGACACCCAGCGACCAGTGCTCGGCCATCACTTGGTTGTAGCCGAACTCGGGCACGTAGAAGCGGTTGCTGTCGCTGACGACCTTGCCGTTCAGTGTCGGCACGGCCGAGCCGGTGCGCTCGGCGTCGCGCTTGGGCATGAAGACGTCGATGCCGATGTCCAGCCGCGAGCCGGCCCACACCATGGAGGCCGGGTTGGTGGCCCCGCCCAGGCTGTCCTGCGCGAGCGCGGTGGCGGCGCCCCCCATGCCCTTGGCCTTCAGGCCGTAGCCGTGCGGGAAGTAGCCGTTGGTCGCATGTACGGGGAGCGATGCAGCAACAAGGGCCGCCAGGGGGGTGAGCTTGAGCAAGCGGTGCAGCGTTGGCATGGAGGGTCTCCAGTCGTGGTGGGTTGGAAAGGGCAGACGCGGGAAAAGGCGAGGTGGGGCGAGGTGGGGTGAGGTGCGGCGGGGTGGGCAGGCGCGGTGCGGCATTCGGGCGTCACCAGAGCGCCAGCAGGCGCCCCTTGATCACCTTGCTGGGCCATTGCTTGAGCGGGCTGTCGCCCTTGGCGATGCACGCGCCGCTGCGCACGTCGAAGGCCCATTCGTGCTTGGGGCAGGTCAGCGTGCAGCCCTCGAGCGCGAGGTGCGGGATGTTCGTGGTCTGGTGCGGGCAGCGGCTGTCGTAGACGCGCCATTCGCTGTCCGTGCGGTGCACGAAGAGGCCGCGGCCGTCGCACTCGACACGGGTCGTCTGGCCGGCCTTGAAACCCTTGGTGGCCATCACGTCGTGCCAGTCGCCGGCCGAACCCAGGGCGCCGGGCTGGAACTCGGGCAGGTCCAGCGCCAGGATGATGTCCACGGCCCAGACGATCTTGGCCAGGCCCAGCATCGGGAAGGCCATCAGCAGCGCGTCCAGCACTTCAGCCGGTGTGCAGCCCTCGCGCAGCGCACGGCCCAGGTACTGCTTGAAGCCGCGCTCGGTCTGCGAATGCACCTTGCTGATGACCGAGATCAGGTTGCGTGTTTTCGGGTCGAGTTGCGTGCCGCAGGCCTTGAGGAAGGCAAAGTAGTGGCCCACCGCATCGGGGCGGGCCTTGACGAGGTAGTTGAGGGCATCGCTCATGGTGTTGCAGCCTTCGCCTGGGGTTTGGTGACGTGGACGAGCACCGGGCAGTTGGCCAGCCCGATGACTTTCTGCGCGGTGCCGCCGATCCAGGCACGCGCCAGGGCGGTGCCACCGTGACGGCCGACCACCAGCAGGTCGGCGCCACGGGCCAGGCCGGCGTCGATCAGTGCCTGGTGGGCGCGGCCGGTCTGCACTTCGCCGTCGACGTGCGCGTGCAGCGCCCGGGCCTGCGTGAGGGCGGCCTTCAGCGCCTGCACCGCAGCCTCGCTATCGGCGCCGCCGGCCGCCACGCACAGCAGGTGCAGCGGCAGGCCGCAATCGTGGGCCACGCGTGCCGCCAGGGTCAGCGTGCCGTCATCAGGGGCCTGCGGGTCGACGCCGACGAGCACCCCTTGCGTCCACATGCGTGCGTTGCGCGGGGCGATGAGCACGCTGCACGGTGCGTGCGCGACGACCTTTCCGACCATCTCGCCCACCAGCAGATTGGCCAGCAGCCCGCGCTTGCCGCGACGGCGGATGACGATGAGGTCGGCGTCACGTTCGCGCGCCTCGTCGACGATCTCCTGCCAGGCCTCGGGCCCGCGGCGAACCTGCAGGTCGAGTTTCACGCCCTGCGTCTGCGCCAGGGTATCCAGGTGCTGCCGCTTCAGCGAAGCCTCGGCATCGGCCTTCGCGGCGAGCTGCGGCGCCACCATCTCGAACTCGGGGTTGCTGACCAGCGGCAGCACGCCGGTCAGCGCCAGCCGGCAATGCCGTGCGATGGCAAAAGCCAAGGTCTCGGCACCGGTGTCGAATTCACCGTGTTCGGTGGCCAGCAGGGGGCGGGTGAAGGCGGCGACCATGTCAGCCTGCGCGCCGAGGCGGACGTGCGTCGCAAGCGGTGAGTGTCGGGCGCCTGATGGCTGCTTGCGGCCCTTTGCGGCCGTTCGGCGTCCGCCCTCGCGCTCCACGGGCAGTGGCGGCAAAGGGCTGTCCGGGCGGGGCGCGGCGTGCGACTGAAGCGGCCTTCGCTTCGCTCAGGCTGCCCTGCGGTGCTCGGGTCCATGGCCCGGCGCATAACTCGCTTCGTTCGCTGCGCTCACTGCGCTCAAACAGGATGCGCCAGAAGTGTTTACGAGGCTCGCTGCGCTCG
>JAURZK010000090.1 GCA_030653505.1 Rubrivivax sp. | reverse complement strand
ATGGTGGCCACCATCACCACGGCGTCATCGCGCAGGAAGCGGTCCTGGTGGAGGCGGCGCACGTCGGCGTCGAGGCCCGCGTGGTAAGGCAGCGCGTGCAGGCCCTCGGCGGCCAGCCAGGTGGCGGTTTCGTCGACACGTTTGCGGCTCTGGCAGTAGACGATGCCGGCTTCACCCTCGTGTTCGTCGCGGATGAAACGCAGCAGCTGCTTGCGCGGGTCGTCCTTCTCGACGATGGTGTAGCGGATGTTCGGGCGGTCGAAGCTGGCGACGAAGAGGCGCGCCTCGTCGAGCTGCAGGCGCTGGACGATGTCGGCGCGGGTGTGGTCGTCGGCGGTGGCGGTGAGCGCCAGGCGCGGCACGCCGGGGAAGGTCTCGTGCAGCGCCGACAGGCCCAGGTATTCCTCGCGGAAGTCGTGGCCCCATTGACTCACGCAATGCGCCTCGTCGATGGCGACCAGGCTCAGCAGACCCCGTTCGTGCAGGCTCTGCATCATGGCCATGAAACGCGCCGTGAGGATGCGCTCCGGCGCCGCGTACAGCAGCACCAGCTTGCCCGCGAGCAGCTCGCGTTCGACACGGCGCGCCTCGTCGCCGTCGAGCGACGAGTTCAGGAACGCGGCGGGCACGCCCAGTTCGTCGAGCGCACCCACCTGGTCGTGCATCAGCGCGATGAGCGGGCTGACGACCACCGCCACGCCCTGCCCGGCGCGGTGGCGAACGATGGCCGGCACCTGGTAACACAGGCTCTTGCCGCCGCCGGTGGGCATCAGCACCAGCGCGTCGCCGCCGGCCACCACGTGCTCGACGATGTCCTGCTGCGCACCGCGGAACTCGGGGTAGCCGAACACTTCGTGCAGCACGCCCTGTGGCGTGGTGGCGGGGCTGAGGCCGGGGTTGGGGGCGGGGGCAGTCAACACGGAAGACATGGTGCGTCGATCGTAAGGCAGGGCCCCGGGCTCGCCGTCCCGCGGCCGGGGGCACCCGTCGGCGCGAACCCGCCGGCGGGATGCTCGCGGCGGGGCGCGGCGCGATAATGAAGCCGACCCCACACACCACCCTCACCCGCCGGAGCAGCCCATGGCCTCAGTCAACAAAGTCATCATCGTCGGCAACCTTGGCAAGGACCCCGAGGTGCGCTACATGCCCAGCGGCTCGGCGATCTGCAACATCACCGTGGCTACGAGCCGGCAGTGGAAGGACAAGACCAGCGGCGAACGCCAGGAAGAAACCGAATGGCACCGCGTCGCGCTCTTCGACCGCCTGGCCGAGATCGCCGGTGAGTACCTGAAGAAGGGGCGCCCCGTCTACATCGAAGGCCGCCTGAAGACGCGCAAGTACACCGACAAGGACGGCGTCGAGAAGTACACCACCGAGATCGTCGCCAACGAGATGCAGTTGCTGGGCGGCCGCGAAGGCGGCGGTGGTGGTGCTGGCGGCGACGACATGGGCGAGCCGCGTGCCGCCGCCGCACCGCGCAGCGCGGCACCGGCCCGCAGCGCCCCGGCGCCGCGGCCCGCGCCGACGAAGTCGGGCACCGGCTTCGAGGACATGGACGACGACATTCCGTTTTGACCGTCGTCTCCACGCCTGAAGGCCACGCCGCACCGCGCGCCGTGCGCTACGTGGCCGGTGTCGACGGCGGCGGCACGGGCACCCGTGCCCGCCTGCAAGACCGCGACGGCACGTTGCTGGGCCAGGGTGTTGCCGGGCCCTCGGGCCTGGGGCAGGGGGTGGCGCAGGCCTGGCGACACGTGATGCAGGCGCTGGACGCCGCCTTTGCCGCGGCGGGCCTGCCTGCAGCAGCGCCGGCGCACATCGCGCTCGGCCTCGGCCTGGCCGGTGCCGGCGTGGCGGCGCAGCGCGACGCCTTCCTGCGTGCCGACCCCGGTTATGCGCTCTGCGCGCTGGACAACGACGGCGTCACGCAACTGCTGGGCGCGCACGGCGGCGGTGCCGGCGTGGTGGTGGCGGCCGGTACCGGCAGCGTCGCCGCGGCCAGTTATGCCGACGGTCGAATGGCGCAGGCCGGTGGCTGGGGCTTTCCGGTGGGTGACGAAGGCAGCGGTGCCTGGCTGGGCCTGCACGCGATGCGGCACACGATGGCCGTGCTGGACGGGCGCGACGCCGCCAGCGCGCTGTCGCAGGCACTCTTCGATCACATCGGCAGCACCGCCGCCGCCCTGCTGGCCTGGTGCGCGCAGGCCGGCGCGCCGCAGTACGCGCACCTCGCGCCGCTCGTCTTCGCCGAGGCCGAACGTGGCGACAGTACCGCGCAGGCGCTGCTGCAGGCGGCCGCCGACGAGCTGGTGCGCCTGGTCGATGCCCTGCAGAAGGACGCGCCACCGCTGCCGGTGGTGGCCAGCGGCAGCGTCGGTGTGCGCCTGGCCACGCTGTGGCCACCCGCGCTGCGCGAACGTGTCGTGCCGCCCGAAGGCGACAGTGCCGACGGTGCGCTGCTGCTGGTGCGCGCCGCGCTGGCTGCGACAGCGCCGCCCGCGCCGCCCGCGCCATGAGACTCGAAGGCCACGTGCTCACGCCCGCCGGCTTCGTGCGCGGCACGCTCGAATACGCCCAGGGCCGCATCGTGCGCATCGAAGGCCACCCGGTCGACGAGACCACCGTGCGTGCCGACGTTCACACACCCGTGCTGCTGCCGGGCTTCGTCGACCTGCACGTGCACGGTGGCGGCGGCGCCGACACCATGGACGGCGGCTCGGCCGTCACGACGCTGGCGCGCCAGCATCTGCGCCACGGCACGACGGCGCTGCTGGCGACGACGATGACGGCGCCGCTGGACGAGATAGAGGCTGCGCTGCGCGCCATCGCGCCGCGCCTGGCCGAGCGTGCACGCGGCACGGCCCGTGTGCTGGGCGTGCACCTCGAGGGCCCCTACATCAGCCCCCACAAGCTCGGCGCGCAGCCGCCGTTTGCACGGCCACCCTCGCTGGCCGAGATCCTGGCGCTGCACGCCATCGCACCGATCCGCCTGGTGACGATGGCCCCCGAGGTGGCGGGCAACCTGGCACTCATCCCGGCGCTGGTGGGCGCCGGCATGCGGGTGCAGATCGGCCACACGGCGGCCAGCTACGAACAGGCGCTGGAAGCGCTGGAACAAGGCGCCAGCGGATTCACGCACCTGTTCAACGCGATGAGCGTGCTGCACCACCGTGCGCCGGGTGTGGCCGGCGCGGCGCTGGCGCACGGCCGCCACGCCGAGATCATCCCCGACCTGCTGCACGTGCACCCGGGTGCCATCCGCGCCGCGCTGCGCGCGATACCGGGGCTGTTCTGCGTCACCGACGCCACCGCCGCTGCCGGCATGCCCGACGGCGACTACCGCCTCGGCCGCCAGACCGTCACCAAGTGCCTGGGCGGCGTGCGCCTGGCCGACGGCACGCTGGCCGGCAGCACGCTGACCATGGACCAGGCGCTGCGCAACCTGGTGGCCATCGGCCTGCCGCTGGCCGAGGCCGCGGCGCGGTGCAGCAGCCATGCCGCGGCCTACCTGGGCCTGGCCGACCGCGGTTTGCTCGCCCCCGGCGCCTGGGCCGACGTGGTGGTGATGGATGCGGCCACGCTGCAGCTGCGGCGGGTGATCGTCGAGGGCGAGGCCATCGAGCTCGGCTGAAGCCGCGCCGGGTGCCCCCGCCCGACACGGCGCTTTCACCTCGCCGCTACCATGCCGGCCTGCCGCGCCCGCCGCCTGCAGGCGCCGCCAACTTCGGAACAGGAGCCGCCATGACCCGACTCACCGCCCAGGACTTTCAGCCCGAAGTGCTGCAGCTCTTCGACCGCTACGTGCACGGCGACCTCGGCCGCCGCGGCTTCCTCGACCAGGCGGCACGTTTCGCGGGCAGCCCCGCCGCCGCCGCCGCACTGCTGGCCGCGCTGAGCCCGCAGTTCGCCTCGGCCCAGGTGGTGGCGCCGACCGACGCGCGCATCGCCACGCGCCGCGCCAGCTTCGATTCACCCCAGGGGCATGGTTTGGTGCAGGGCCTGCTGGCGCGGCCGATGCAGCCGGTGGGCAAGCGCCCGGCGGTGCTGGTGGTGCACGAAAACCGCGGGCTGAACCCGCACATCGAGGACATCACGCGCCGCCTCGCGGTCGACGGTTTCCTGGCCTACGCGCCCGACATGCTGGCCAGCTACGGTGGCTACCCCGGCGACGAGGACAAGGCGCGCGAGGCCTTCGCCAAGGTCGACCAGGCCAAGGCGCGTGCCGACTTCATCGCCGCGGCGCAGGCCCTGCGCACCTTGCCCGAAAGCACCGGCAAGGTCGGCGTGGTCGGCTTCTGCTACGGCGGCGGCATGGCCAACTACCTGGCCACGCAGCTGCCCGAACTGGCCGCGGCCGTGCCCTTCTACGGCGGCCAGCCGCCGGCGGCGGACGTGCCGAAGATCAGCGCGCCGCTGCTCATCCACTACGCCAGCGACGACCCGCGCATCAACGCCGGCTGGCCCGATTACGAGGCCGCGCTGAAGGCGGCCGGCAAGCGCTACGAGGCGCACGTCTACCCGAACACGCAACACGGCTTCAACAACGACACCACGCCGCGTTTCGACGCCGCCGCGGCCAAGCTGGCCTGGGAGCGCACGCTGGCCGTCTTCAGGCAGCACCTGGCGTGAGCGCGTGCAGGGTGGCGGCGGTGACCCGCCGTGGCGCGGCCGCTTTGCTGCTGGCCGCCACCACGCTGGCCGCCGTGCTGCCAGCCGCGGCGCTGGGCCAGCCGAAGAAGGACACGGCGGTGATCGGCATGACGCTGGAACCGCCCGGCCTCGACCCGACGGCCGGCGCGGCGTCGGCCATCGCCGAGATCACGCTCTACAACGTCTTCGAGACGCTGATCAAGGTGGGCAGCGACGGCAGCACGCAGCCGCTGCTGGCGGAAAGCTGGACGGCGTCGCCCGACCTGCGAACCTGGACCTTCAAGCTGCAGCGCGGCGTCGCCTTCCACAACGGCGTGCCCTTCGACGCTGCGGCGGTGAAGTTCAGCTTCGAGCGTGCCGTGGCCGCGGGCAGCACCAACAAGGACCGCGCCACCTTCGCCAACATCGAAAGCCTCGCCACGCCCGATCCCTACACCGTGCTGCTGCAGCTGAAGACCGGCAACCCCGACCTGCTGTTCCAGCTGGGCCAGGCCACCGCCGTGATCGTCGAGCCCCAGAGCGCGGCCACCAACGCGACGAAGCCGGTGGGCACCGGCCCCTACCAACTGGCCAACTGGGCGCGCGGCTCGGCGGTGACCTTGACTCGCTGGGAGGGCCACCGGCGGGCCAAGGACGTGGCGCTGCGGCGCGTCACGATGCGCTTCATCAGCGACCCTGCGGCGCAGGTGGCGGCGCTGCTCGCGGGCGACGTCGACGCCTTCCCGCGGGTCTCGGCGGCGCGCAGCCTGAAGGCCTTCGAGGGCAACAGGAAGTTCCAGGTGCTGGTGGGTGGCAGCCGCGCCAAGACCATCCTGGCGCTGAACCACCAGCGCAAGCCGCTGGACGAAGTGCGTGTGCGCCGCGCCATCGCCGCGGCCATCGACCGCAAGGCCGTGATCGAAGGCGCCGCCGAAGGCTTCGGCGTGCCCATCGGCAGCTACTACGCGCCGGGTGCACCTGGCTACGTCGACACCACCGCCATCAACCCCTACGACCCGGCCAAGGCACGTGCGCTGCTGCACCAGGCCGGCAAGGAACTCGGCTTCAGCCTGCCGCTGCAGCTGACGATGAAGCTGCCCCCCATGCCGTACGCGCGACAGGGCGGCGAGGTCATCGCGGCGATGCTCGAACAGGTGGGCATCACGGCGAAGATCGAGAACGTCGAGTGGGCGCAGTGGCTTTCGGGCGTCTACGGCCAGAAGGCCTACGACCTGACCGTCGTCAGCCATGTCGAGCCGCTGGACTTCGGCAACTTCGCGCGGCCGAACTACTACTGGGGCTACACGTCGGCCGAGTTCAACACCCTGTGGGCCCGGATCCAGGCCACACCCCAGGCCGAGGCCCGCAACCGATTGATGGCCGACGCGCAGCGCCTGGTGGCGAACGACGTGGTCTCGGTCTACCTCTACCAGCCGACCTGGTTGACGGTGGCCCACGCCCGCCTGCAGGGCCTGTGGAAGGACATGCCGCTGCTCGCCAACGACCTGGCGGCGCTGCGCTGGTTGTGAGGTAGAGCCCTTCGGCTAGCCCGCGTTCGCAGGGTGGCACGACGGCAGGGCGGCGACTATGCTGCGCAGACACATCATGAAACATCTGCGCCCTGGCATTCGATCTTCGTGGGCTGGCGCCGTGCGCCGGCTGGCCCTGCTGTTGCTGGCCAGCGCAGCGGCAGCCGGGGCAGTGCGTGCCGAAACTGCGGGTGACGGGTTGGCCGACCCGGCCGAGGTGCTCGCGCAGCTGAACGCGCGCCGTGCCGCCGGCGCCGTCTGCGGCGACCAGACCATGCCGCCGGCACCGCCGCTGCAATGGCACGCAGCGATGGAACGCGCCGCTGCCGACCACCTGCGCGACCTTGCCGTGCGCCCGGCGCTGTCGCACGTCGGCAGCGACGGCAGTTCGGTGGGTGCCCGCGTCTGGCGCCACGGTTATGTCTGGGGGGGTGTCGGCGAGAACGTCGCCGGCGGCAACCCGGGCCTGGCCGACACGCTGCGTCAGTGGCTGCTCAGCCCTTCGCATTGCCGCACGCTGATGGGCGTCGGCTACCGCCACGTTGCCGTGGTCGGGCGCGACTTCCCGGGCAGCCGCCTGGGGCCCTACTGGGTGATGGTGGTGGCGCGGCCGATGCAGTGAGCGCGGCCGCCGCGCGGCCGGCGCGTCAGCCGGCGGCGAGGTGCGTGTCGTCGCCCCAGACCTCGATCTGCAGCGCATCGCCCGCCCAGCGCAGGCGGTTGAGGCCGGTGTTCGGGATGTGACATTGCCGCAGGCCGGCCAGCGGCAGGCCGTTTGCGCTGCGCCACAGCATGTCGAGCACGCCGCCGTGCGTCACCACGACCACACGCTGCCCGGCGCGCGTGGCCACCAGTTCGCGCAGCGTGTTCCACACCCGCGTGTGGAACTGCCGCTGGCTCTCGCCGCCGGGCGCCGCGAAGTCGGCGTCCTGCTGCAGCCAGCCGCGCCACAGGTCGGGGTGCTGGTGCTGAATGGTCGGCGCGTCCAGCCCTTCCAGCAGGCCGAAGTTCTGTTCGCGGAAGCCCGGCAGCACACCGTCATCGCGGCCCCAGGCGGCAGCCAGCGGCGCGGCCGTCTGGCGCGCACGCTGCAGGTCGCTGCTGAACAGCGCGTCGTGGCGCTCGGCCGCCAGCCTCGCGGCCAGGCGCACGGCCTGAGCGCGACCCGTTTCGTTCAGCGGAATGTCGACCTGGCCCTGGAAACGTTGCAGCCGGTTCCAGTCGGTCTCGCCGTGGCGGATGAAGAGCAGTTCGGTCGCCGCGCCGCCGTCGTTGCGCAGGCTCACTTCGCGAACAACTGGCCGCGGTCCTTGAAGGCCTTGAACTCGAGCGCGTTGCCCGAAGGGTCCTTGAAGAACATCGTCGCCTGCTCGCCCACCTGGCCGGCGAAGCGGATGTAGGGCTCGATGACGAACTTCACGCCGTGGCCGCGCAGGCGTTCTGCGAAGGCCTGGAAGTGGTCCCAATCGAGCACAACGCCGAAATGCGGCACCGGCACGTCGTGGCCGTCGACCTCGTTGTGGTGCGGGCCGTCGGCCTTCGGCGGCGCGAGGTGGGCGACGATCTGGTGGCCGAAGAGGTCGAAGTCGATCCACTCGTCGCTGCTGCGGCCCTCGGGGCAGCCCAGCACGTGGCCGTAGAAGTGACGTGTGCGAGCCAGGTCGGCGACGGGAAAGGCGAGGTGGAAGGGGGCGAGGGTGCTCATGCGGGGCTCGGTCGAGGCAGGTGCGGGTGAGGGGCGATTGTCGCGGTCTCTGGCATCCTCTGCCGAATGCGGTCACTTCTGCTCTTGCCCGGCCTGGCGTGCGATGGCGAACTCTTCGAGGGCCAGCAGGCGGCGCTGGCGAGCGAATGCCGTGTGCATGTCAGCGACGTGCACCAGCGCGAGCCCTCGCTGCCGCAGATGGCCCGGCGGCTGCTGCACGAACAGCCCGGCCGCCACGTGCTGGTGGGCGCGTCGATGGGTGGCATGCTGGCGCTGGAAGTCTGGCGCCAGGCGCCGCAGCGCGTGCGCGCCATCGCGCTGCTGGGCAGCACGGCACGGCCCGACACGCCCGCGCTGATCGAACTGCGCACGCAGGCCTGTGCGATGTTCGCCGCGGGCCGCATCGACGAGGTGCTGCGCGCCAACGTGCTCTTCGCCTTCCACCCGCTGCACACGCGCAAGCGTGCGCTGATCGACGGCTACCTGGCGATGCTGCGCCGCGCCGGTGCCGACCAGCTCATCGCGCAGAACCGCGCCGTGATGGCGCGTGGGGACAGCCGGCCGCTGCTGCCATCGATCACCTGCCCGCTGCTGGTGGCCTGCGGCGAGGCCGACGTGCTGACGACACCCGAACATGCGCGCGAGATCGCTGCGCTGGCGCCACACGCGCGGCTGGAGATCGTGCCCGGCGCCGGTCACATGCTGACGCTGGAACAGCCCGAGCGCGTGAACACGCTGCTGCTGCACTGGCTGGACGAGATCAGCCCTTGATCTCGGGCCTGATCACGCTGATGTCGGTGGTGACCAAGTCCAGCGGGTAACGCTGCCCGGCAAGGTGGTCCAGGATGCATTGCAGCACCAGCGCGCTGCGGTGGCGGGCGCGGCTTTCGCGCAGCTCGTCCACCGTCAGCCACAGCGTGCGCACGATGCCTGCGTCCAGCGCAAGGCCGGGCAGCTCTTCGCCCACCGTGCCGCAATAGGCGAAGCGCAGGTAGGTCACGTCTTCGCCACGCCCTTCGTGGGCCGCCGGCCGCTGGAAGCGCGACAGGTACACGCCCACCAGCGCGGTGGGCGTGAACACCCGCGCCGTCTCTTCCAGCGCCTCGCGCACCACGCCCTGCTGCGGCGACTCACCGGGGTCGAGGTGCCCGGCCGGGTTGTTCAGCTTCAGGCCCTCGGGCGTGTGCTCCTCGACGAGCAGGTAACGTCCGTCGCGCTCGATGATGGCGGCGACGGTGGTGCTGGGGCTCCAGCGCGTGGCGGCCGCCATGCGCCGGGCTTCAGGACGCCGTCGCCACCGGCACGGCCTGCGCCAGCTTCACCGCCTGCCGCGCCGCGTGCAGCAGCGGCTCGGTGTAGCCGCTGGGCTGTTCCTTGCCCTTGAAGACGAGGTCGAGCGCGGCGCGGTAGGCCAGGCTCGTGTCCCAGTGCCCGGCCATGGGCTGGTAGGCCGGGTCGCCGGCGTTCTGGCCGTCCACCACCGCGGCCATGCGGCGGAAGGTGGTGTGCACCTGCTCGGCGGTAACGATGCCGTGCGCCAGCCAGTTGGCGATGTGCTGGCTGCTGATGCGCAGCGTCGCTCGGTCTTCCATCAGGCCGACGTTGTGGATGTCGGGCACCTTGCTGCAGCCCACGCCCTGGTCGACCCAGCGCACCACGTAGCCCAGGATGCCCTGGGCGTTGTTGTCGAGTTCCTGCTGCTTGTCGGCGGCGCTCCAGCCGGCCACGGTGCCGGCGGCGGCCACGGGCACCGTCAGCAGGCCCTGCAGCAGGGCGTCGCGCAGCGCGCTGGCGTCCTGCTTTTCCAGCTCGGCCTGCACCGCGGCCACGTCGACCTGGTGGTAGTGCAGCGCGTGCAGCGTGGCCGCGGTGGGGCTGGGCACCCAGGCGGTGTTGGCGCCGGCGCGCGGGTGCGCGATCTTCTGTTCCAGCATCGCCGCCATCAGGTCGGGCATGGCCCACATGCCCTTGCCGATCTGCGCCTTGCCGCGCAGTCCGCTCGCCAGCCCCACCAGCACGTTGTTGCGCTCGTAGGCCTGGATCCATTCGCTGCTCTTCATGTCGCCCTTGCGGCGCATCGGGCCGGCGAGCATCGCGGTGTGCATCTCGTCGCCGGTGCGGTCGAGGAACCCGGTGTTGATGAAGGCCACGCGGCTGGCAGCGGACGCGATGCAGGCCGCCAGGTTCAGGCTGGTGCGGCGCTCCTCGTCCATGATGCCCAGCTTCACGGTGCTGTCGGGCAGGCCCAGCATCTGCTCGACGCGGCCGAAGAGTTCACTGGCGAAGGCCACCTCGGCCGGGCCGTGCATCTTGGGCTTGACGATGTAGACGCTGCCGGCGCGGCTGTTGACCACCGGCGTGTCGTCGGGCAGGCGGCCGTGGTGCTGCAGGTCGTGCATCGCGATGGTGGTGGTCACCACGGCGTCGAGGATGCCTTCGGGGATCTCCTTGTCGGTGCCATCATCACTGCGCCACAGCACCGCCGGGTTCGTCATCAGGTGGCCCACGTTGCGCAGGAACATGAGGCTGCGGCCGTGCAGGATGACGTCTTCACCGGCCACGCCGCGGTAGACGCGGTCGGGGTTGAGGCCGCGCGTGAAGACACGCCCGCCCTTGTGCACGAGCTCGGTCAGCGAGCCCTTCAGGATGCCCAGCCAGTTGCGGTAGCCCAGCACCTTGTCTTCGGCGTCCACCGCCGCGACCGAGTCTTCCAGGTCGAGGATGGTCGACAGCGCCGCTTCCATGACGATGTCGCTGACACCCGCCGCATCGGCGCGGCCGATGGGCGTGCTGCGGTCGATGCGGATGTCGACGTGCAGGCCATGGTGGCGCAGCAGCACGCTGCCGGGCGCGGCCGGGTCGCCCTGGAAGCCGACCATCAGCGACGGGTCGACCAGTCCGACCGTGCGGCCGGACTTGAGCGTCACGTGCAGGTGGCCCCCCGACACCGCGTAGAGCGTGCTGTCGAGGTGGCTGCCTTCGGTCAACGGCGTCGCTTCGTCGAGGAAGCGTCGCGCAAACTCGATGACCTTCTGGCCGCGCACCGGGTTGTAGGCGCCGCTGCGCTCGGCGCCACCGGTCTCGGGCAGCGCGTCGGTGCCGTAGAGCGCGTCATACAGCGATCCCCAGCGCGCGTTGGCGGCGTTCAGCGCATAACGTGCATTGAGGATGGGCACCACGAGTTGCGGGCCGGCCTGCAGCGCGAGCTCGGCGTCGACATTCTGCGTGGTCGCCTTCACGCCCGCGGGTTGCGGCACCAGGTAGCCGATGCCTTCGAGGAAGCTGCGGTAGGCGGCCATGTCGCTCACCGGGCCGGCGTGCTGCGTGTGCCACTGGTCCAGCGCGGTCTGCAGGCGGTCGCGTTCGGCCAGCAGGGCGGCGTTCTTCGGCGCCAGGTCGCGCACGAGGGCATCGAAACCGGCCCAGAAGGTTTCGGGGGCGACGCCGGTGCCGGGCAGCACCTCTTCATCGATGAAGCCGACGAGCACGTCAGCGACCTGCAGGCTGTGGATCTGGGTGCGCATGGGAATCTCCCGGTTCAGGGTGCAGAAGGGGCCGCCGCGGTGCGCGCGGCCGGGCGGGGCAGGCAGTCGAACACGTCGCGCAGGCTGCGGCCGATGCGGGTGGGCTCGATGCCCAGGCGGTCCAGTGGCGCGCCGCTGCGGTTCACCCACAGCGTGCTGTAGCCGTACCAGGTGGCGCCGATGGCGTCCCAGCAGTTGCTGCTGACGAAGAGGATCTCGCGCGCCGGCAGGCCGAAGGCGACCGGCCCGAGCGCATAGGCGGCGGGGTCGGTCTTGAAGCGGCGCGTGGTGTGCACGCTCAGTACATGCTGCAGGAAGTCGGCGAAGCCAGCGCTCTTCACCGCCACGTCCAGCATCTCGGGGTTGCCGTTGCTGAGGATCCCCGCCGGCACGCCGCGGCGCTTCAGCTCGGCCAGCACGTCTCGGTTCTCGGGGAAGGCGCTGAGGTGGCGGTACTCGTTCATCAGCCGCTCTTCGGCGGCGGCGTCGAGGGTCAGCCCGAGGCGTTCGGCGCTGAACTGCAGCGCGGCGCGTGTCAGGTCCCAGAACGGCCGGTAGTGGGTGTCGGGCTCGGGGCTCATCGTCACCAGGCGCGTGTACTCGATCTGCTTGTCCCGCCACAGCAGGCTCAGGCGCTCACCCTGGCCGGGGAACAGCTGCTCGGCCAGCAAGGCCACGCTGTGCACGTCGAAGAGCGTGCCATAGGCGTCGAACAGGATGGCACGGACTTTCATGGACTCAATGTATTCGATGTGCTGGCCGGCATTAAGCGCATGAGAAGTCATGGATTTGTGCGTTGAATGGGCATAATCCGGCGGCATGAGCCACCTCAAGCAGTTGGAATCCTTTGTCGCGGTGTCGCAGAAAGGCAGCCTGACGGCGGCGGCGCAGGCGGAAGGTGTGGCGCCTGCGGTCATCGGCCGCCGCATCGACGCGCTGGAAGAGCGCCTGGGCGTGAAGCTGCTGGTGCGCACCACGCGCCGCATCACGCTCACGCACGAGGGCAGCGCTTTCCTGGAAGACTGCCAGCGCATCCTGGCCGACCTGGCCAGTGCCGAGGCCAGCGTCAGCGCCGGCGGCGTGAAGGCCAGCGGCCACCTGCGCATCACCGCGCCGGCCGGCTTCGGCCGCCGCCACGTAGCGCCGCTGGTGCCGGGCTTCGTCGCCGCCCACCCCGACGTCAGCATCAGCCTGAACCTCAGCGACCGTGTCGTCGACATCGTCAACGAAGGTTTCGATTGCGCCATCCGCGTCGGCGACCTGCCCGATTCCACCCTCGTCAGCGTGCGCCTGGCCGACAACCGCCGCCTGTGCGTGGCCACGCCGGCCTACCTGGCGCGGGCCGGTGTACCCGCGCAGCCCGCCGACCTGATGAAACACGTCTGCCTGACGCTCAGCAGCGACGCCAGCCAGACGCGCGGCTGGGCCTTTCAGGTGAACGGCGAGGTGACCCACCTGCGCCCCGGCGGCCCGCTGGACTGCAGCGACGGCCAGGTGCTGCACGACTGGTGCGTGCAGGGCCTGGGCATCGCCTGGCGAAGCACCTGGGAAGTCGAGGGCGACCTCGCCGCCGGGCGCCTGCAGGTGGTGCTGGAACGCTTCTCGGCGCCGCCCAACGGCGTCTACGCCGTGTTCCCGCAGCGCAAGCACCTGCCGCTGCGTGTGCGGCTGTGGATCGACTTCATCAAGCACAGCTACGGCGAAGCGGCCTACTGGAGCGCGGCCAACGCCAGGGCACGCAACGCGGTGGGTTGAGCGGGGCCAGTGTCGGTTTCCGGCCCGTTGCAGACGTTGGCATGCGGCTGCTTTGGCGCGTTGACTGAGGTGGCGGCAAAGGGCTGTCCGGGCGGGGCACGGCGGGCGACTGAAGCGGCCTTCGCTGCGCTCAGGCTGCCCTGCGGTGCTCGGGTCCATGG
>JAURZK010000085.1 GCA_030653505.1 Rubrivivax sp. | reverse complement strand
CGGCCGACCTGCCGCTGGTCAGCGAAGGTGCCGCCGACGCGCTGGAGGCGCGCGGCGCACGCCTGCACGCCGACGCCAGCATCCAGCGCGGCGGTGTGCTGGTGCAGAGCGACGTCGGCGCGGTCGACGCCCGCATCGGCGTGCGCTGGGCCCAGGCCGCGGCGGCGCTGGGCTCGAAGCTGGCCCTGGACGAGGATGCCGAATGAACACCGCTGCCACCCGACAGCACCCGACCGCCCCTGACGAGCGGCTGCGTTCGCGCAGCCAGCGCTGGCAGCGTTATCTCGCCGACCTGCAGGGTTACGCCGCGCTGCAGCAGCCGCTGGAAACCGTGGGCACGCTGCTGCGCGTGACGGGCCTGGTGCTCGAAGCCGCCGGCGTGCGGGTGCCCGTCGGTTCCGTCTGCGAAGTGCACTGCCCGGGCCAGCCCGCCGTGCTGGCCGAAGTCGTCGGCTTCAGCGGCGACCGCGCCTTCCTGATGCCGATGGGCGAACTGCACGGCCTGGCCAGCGGCGCCCGTGTCGTGCCGCGCCCGGCGCCTGCGTCGCCACCGCGCTGGGGCGCCGAGAACCACGCCTGGCGCCGTAGCGAAGACCGCGGCCTGCACCTGCCGATGGGCGAAGGCCTGCTCGGCCGTGTCGTCGACTCGCATGGCCATCCGCTCGACCGCATGGGCCCGCTGGAAGGTGTGCACACGCAGCCGCTGGTGCGCCGCGCCATCAACGCGATGGACCGCGACCCCGTGCGCACGCCGCTGGACACCGGGGTGCGCGCCATCAACGCACTGCTCACCGTCGGCCGCGGCCAGCGCATCGGCCTCTTTGCCGGCACCGGTGTCGGCAAGAGCGTGCTGCTGGGCATGATGGCGCGTTACACCGCGGCCGACGTCATCGTCGTCGGGCTCATCGGTGAACGGGGCCGCGAGGTCAAGGAATTCATCGAGGACATCCTCGAAGACGAAGGCCGCGCACGCAGCGTGGTGGTGGCCGCGCCGGCCGACGCACCGCCGTTGCTGCGCATGCAGGGCGCCAGCTATGCCACCGCCATCGCCGAACACTTCCGCGACCGCGGGCTGCACGTGCTGCTGCTGATGGACAGCCTGACGCGTTACGCGATGGCACAGCGCGAGATCGCACTGGCCATCGGCGAGCCGCCAGCGACCAAGGGTTACCCGCCCAGTTGCTTTGCAAAGCTTCCCCAACTGGTGGAACGCAGCGGCAACGGCATGGCCGGCCAGGGTTCGATCACCGCCTTCTACACCGTGCTCAGCGAAGGCGACGACCCGCAGGACCCGATCGCCGACGCCGCACGCGGCATCCTCGACGGCCACATCGTGCTCAGCCGCGAACTCGCCGAAAGTGGCCATTTCCCGGCCATCGACGTCGAGAAATCGATCTCGCGCGTGATGACGGCGGTGGCCGGGCGTGAACACCTGCAGTCTGCGCGCCGCATGCGCCAGCTGCTGGCCAAGGTTAACAAGGCGCGTGACCTCATCCAGCTCGGCGCCTACCAGCCCGGCCACGACGCCGAGCTCGACCTCGCCGTCAAGCTGCAGCCGCAGATGAACGCGCTGCTGCAGCAGGACATGCACGAAAGCGCGGCGCTGGACATGAGCCGGGCGCAGCTGACCCGCCTGATGTCGGCTTGACGCCGGCCGCGCACACCATCCCGAACCCGCCCGCCCCTCGAACCCCCATGACCGCCGCCCTGCACACCCTGCTCGAACACGCCGAACGCCAGCGCGACGACGCCCAGGCCGCAATGCTGCAGGCCGAGTCCGCCTTGCGCCGCCTGGAAGCGCAGGCCGAGCAGCTGCGCGACTACCGCGACGACTACCGCACACGCCACCCGGCACTCGGCGGTCGCAGCGCCGGCATCGAGGCGCTGCGCAACCACCAGGACTTCATGCAACGGCTGGACCAGGCGCTGCACCAGCAGGACGGCCAGATGCAGGCCCACGCGACCCGCTGCGCCGCGCTGCGCACGCAGCTGGTGGCGCAGGAGACCCGCGTGGCCTCGGTGCGCAAGCTGCTCGAACGCCGCGGCGAGGTGGCGCAGGTGCAGGCCAACCGGCTGGAGCAGCGCCGCAGCGACGAAAGCGCGCAGAACCAGCTGCGTCGCCGTGATGAGGGCAGCCATGGCAGCGGCTGGCGCCCGGGTGTCGAAGCCCTGCCCGTGACCCCCTGAGCGGCCACCACCGAAGTCCCGGGACCACCCCGCACGCGACCTGCCCCCTCCGCCATCGCCGACTGCACCGCCGAGTCCACCGCCCAGCACATACGCCCAGCACATACGCTCAGCACCTACGCCCAGCCCTAACGCCCAGCGCACCCGCCCATGCTTGCCTCCACCCTGCCCCCGGTCCTCACACCGCACGCCTCGGCGCCGGCCCCCAGCGCCCCTGCCGGCAACGGCGGCGGCAACGGGTCCGAGAGTTTCGCCCGCATGCTCGACGCCGCGGATGCGCGCCGCCAGGCACAGGCCCAGGCCACGGCGAACAAGGCCGCCGGGGCCCGATCCGCCGAAAAGACCGCGGCCGACAGGAAGGACGGCGCCGCACCTTCGGCCGAAGGCGCCGGCAGCCGCGCGAGCCAGGCCGGCGACGAAGCCGACCCGGCCGATGCCGCAGCAACCGCGGGCGACGCTGCGATCGAACAGCCCTTGCACAGCGATACGGCGGCGGCCAGCGACGCCGCCGCCCTGCTGGCCGGGCTGTCCGGCCTGCCCCGGCCGACCGCCACCGATGCCCAGGCCGCTGTGGCCGGCGGCGCACGGGCCGGCCTGCGCGGCGCTTCGGAAGCCGCGGACGAAACCGGCACCGAAGCCACCCCCGGCGCGGACGCCGACGGCCTGGACTCAGCAGGCAAGGCGCAGCGCCGCGCCGGCGCTGCAGCCTTGTCCTCCAGCGGCGCAGACGCCGGCCAGGCCCGCGACAACTTTGCCCAGCTGATGCGCCAGGCCCGCACCGAAGCGGGTGGTGCAGGTCGCGCCGGCGAGGCCGGCGCGCTGCGCCTGCAGGCCGCGGCGACGCACGCCGTCGATGCCCAGCTGGCCAGCGTCGAGAGCCTCGCGCCGGGCGCCGCCCTGCTGACCACGGCGGCCATCACGGGCGCAACGCCGGGCGGCGTCGCGGTGGCAGCGGCCGGCCACGCGCGCCTGACGGCCAGCCCCGGCAGCCCCGCGTTTGCAGGCCAGCTGGGCGCCCAGCTCACGATCTTCGTGCGTGAAGGTGTGCAACACGCGCGGCTGGAGCTGCACCCTCTGGAACTGGGGCCGGTGACGGTGCAGATCGCCATCGACGGCAGCCAGGCCCGTGTCAACCTCGCCGCCGAGCATGCAGCCACCCGGCAGGCGCTGGAGCAGGCCATGCCCACGTTGGCTGGCAGCCTGCGCGATGCCGGGCTCACGCTGAGCGGCGGCGGTGTCTTCGAGCAGCCCCGCCAGCCGCAGCCCGACGCCGGCACGGCCACGTCCGAAGGCAAGGGCGGGCGCGACGGCAGCACCGGCCGTGGCGAACATGCCGGTGGCGGCGGGGACGGCGGCCCGGCAGTGCTTGCCGGCGCGCCGCTGCGCCGCCGCGGTGTCGTCGACCTGGTCGCCTGAGGTCGTTGCGCAAGGCGACGGGATGGCCCGCTTTGCCCGCCTTTATCGGGCCTTAGCACGGCGCAGCCGGTCTCAATAATGCCTGCCACAGGTCGACTTCGGCGCCCCGCAACCGCGGCCGCCGGTCGACCGGGATGCAGGAGAGAAACATGGCCACCGCCGCCCCCACTGTCACCGAGGCACCCGCGCCTGCCAAGGGCAAGAAGAAGCTGATCATCATCATCGCCGCGGCGGTGCTGGTGCTGGCCGTCGGCGGCGGCGCCGCAGTGGTGCTGCTGAAGAAGAAGCCCGTCGATGTCGAGGGTGAGGATGGCGAGCCTGTGGCGCAAGCGGTCAAGCACGACCCCAAGTCGGTGCCGGTCTTCGTGCCGCTGGACCCCTTCACCGTGAACCTGGCCGACCGCGAGGCCGAGCGCTACGCCCAGGTCGGCATCACGCTGGAGATCACCGACGCCAAGGTTGGCGACCAGATCAAGGTCTTCATGCCCGCCATCCGAAACAACATCCTGATGGCCCTCGCCGACCGCACGGCGAGCGAAATCGCGGGCCGCGAAGGCAAGCTGGCGCTGGCCGAGAAGGTGCGCCGGGAGGCCTCGCGCGCCATGGGCATCGTGATCGAGGAAGAAGACCCCGAGGCCACGGACAGTGAGGCACCGAAGAAGAAGGGCAAGAAGAAGGCGGCCCAGGTGCTGCCCATCAAGGCAGTCCACTTCTCCAACTTCATCATCCAGTGAACCTGAGCCCCCAAGCTCGCTGGCGCTCGCTACCCCCCGAGGGGGCCGTCCGCCAACGGCCCGGCGGAGCCGGTTCCGTGGCGGGAAGCTTGGTCACGGACCTCAAGTGCTTGCCCTGACATGAACCAGCAAATCCTTTCGCAGGACGAAGTCGACGCACTGCTGCAGGGCATCACCGGCGAAAGCCAGAAGCTCGAGCAGGAAGAGGCGCCGACCACCGGTGTGCGCGAGTACGACCTGGCAAGCCAGGAGCGCATCGTCCGCGGCCGCATGCCGACGATGGAAGTGATCAACGAGCGCTTCGCGCGCAACATCCGCATCGGCATCTTCAACTTCATCCGCAAGAGCCCCGAGGTGGCCATCGGTGGCATCAAGATGCAGAAGTTCAGCGCCTTCCTGCGCGAGATCGTGGTGCCGACGAACTTCAACATCGTCAACGTCAAGCCGCTGCGCGGCAGCGGGCTCATCGTCTGCGACCCGAGCCTGGTCTTCGCCGTCATCGACGCGCTGTTCGGCGGCGTCGGCAAGTACCACACGCGTATCGAGGGCCGCGACTTCAGCCCCACCGAGCTGCGCGTCATTCATCGCCTGGTCGAGGTCATCACCGCCGAGTACAAGAAGGCCTGGACGGGTGTCTACCCGGTGGAGCTGGAATACCAGCGCAGCGAGATGCAGCCGCAGTTCGCCAGCATCGCCACGCCCAGCGAGATCGTCGTGTCCACCAGCTTCACGCTCGAGATCGGCGATACCACCGGCACGGTGCACTTCTGCATCCCCTACAGCACGCTGGAGCCGATACGCGACACGCTCTACAGCACGGTGCAGGGTGACAGTTCCGAGCCCGACCGCCGCTGGGTCAACCTGCTCACCCACCAGATCCAGTCGGCCGAGGTCGAACTGGTGGCCGAACTGGCCACCGCCGGCGCCACGGTCGAGCAGCTGTTGTCATTCAAGCCCGGCGACTTCATCGAGCTCGACCTCAACCCGATGATCAAGGCCAAGGTCTCGGGTGTGCCGGTGTTCGACGCGCACTACGGCACCAGCAGCAACAAGTACGCCATCAAGATCGACCGTTTGCTGACCGGCTCGAACCTGTCCTGGATAGGTGAGCAGTGACGCCCGCATCGCCCGAGGAGAACTGAGATGTCCGACACCGATACTGCGCTGTCCGAAGAGGACCGCATGGCCGCCGAGTGGGCCGCCGCGCTGGCCGAGACCAAGGGCGGCGGCAACGAGGTCGCCAGCGAGCTGGCCGCGCCCAGCGAAAGCGTGGCGCCGGCGCAGTTCACGAACTTCCAGTCGGCGCAGGCCATCACCACCGGCACCGGCAACGACATCAACATGATCCTGGACATCCCCGTCCAGCTGACCGTGGAACTGGGCCGCACGCGCATCCCCATCAAGCACATCCTGCAGCTGGCGCAGGGTTCGGTGGTGGAGCTGGAGACGATGGCCGGCGAACCGATGGACGTGCTCGTCAACGGCTACCTCATCGCGCAGGGCGAGGTGGTGGTGGTCAACGACAAGTTCGGCATCCGCCTGACCGACATCGTCACGCCCAGCGAGCGCATGCGCCGCTTGTCGCGAGCATGAAGCCCCCAAGCTCGCCAGCGCTCCCCGCCCCCCAGGGGGGGCGAGCCGGACGAGAAACAGTCCCTGCGGACTGTTTCTCGCCTGCGAGCGCCTGCAGCGTCCCCGCTGCAGGCCGTCCGCCAGCGGCCCGGCAGAGCCGGTTCCGCGGCGGGAAGCTTGGTTTTCCGGCGCCTACCTCACGATGCCCTTGAACTACACCTCGCTGCTCTGGTTCGTGGCCATCGTGGCCGCGATACCGGCCGTGCTGTGGCTGCTCAAGCGCACACCGCTGGCCGGTGGCGGCGGCGCCGCCGGCACGCCGCGCGCCGTGGCGGTGCTGCCGCTGTCGGCGCAGCAGAAGCTGGTGACGGTGGAGGTTGGCCAGGGCGACGAACGCCTGTGGCTGGTGCTGGGCGTTTCGCCGCAGGGCATACGCACGCTGCACACGATGGCCGCGCAGACGGCAGCCCCGTTGCTCGACACGCCGACGCCACCCCCGGCAGCCACCTTTGCGCAGCTGCTGACGCGGCTGCGCGGCGACAAGTCCAGCGGGGGCGCCGATGAACGCTGAACGCGCCACCTTGCGCCAGACCGGCCTGGTGCTGGGCACCGCGCTGCTGATGCTGACTGCCGGCCCCGCACTGGCGCAGCAGGCCGCGCCTGCCGGCGGCAGCCTGCCGCTGGTCATCGGCCAGGGCCCCGGTGGCACCAGCTACTCGGTGCCGATCCAGACGCTGCTGTTTTTCACTGCGCTGAGCTTCCTGCCGGCCCTCTTGCTGCTGATGACGGCCTTCACACGCATCGTCATCGTCCTCAGCCTGCTGCGCCAGGCGCTGGGCACGCAGGCCGCACCGCCCAACCAGGTCATCGTCGGCCTGAGCCTGTTCCTCACCTTCTTCGTCATGTCACCCGTCTTCGACCAGGTCTACGAGAAGGCCTACGCGCCCTACGCCGCCGGCACCATGGCGGTGGACCAGGCGCTTAAGGAAGGCGTCGTGCCACTGCGCACCTGGATGCTGAAGCAGACGCGCCAGAGCGACGTGCAGCTTTTCGCCAAGCTGGCCAAGCTGCCCGACGACGTGAAGGGCGAGGACGTGCCGCTGACGGTGCTGGTGCCCGCCTTCGTCACCAGCGAGCTGAAGAGCGCCTTCCAGATCGGCTTCATGATCTTCATTCCCTTCCTCGTCATCGACATGATCGTGGCCAGCGTGCTGATGAGCCTGGGCATGATGATGCTGAGCCCGGTGTTGGTGGCCCTGCCCTTCAAGCTGATGCTCTTCGTGCTGGCCGATGGCTGGAACCTGCTGCTGGGTTCGCTGGCTGCGTCATTTGCGACCTAGCGGTATCGGCGGGTGAACGCATTGAGCTTGGTGTCGACTCTCGGCCCGTTGCGGACGTTCGTGAACGTCTGCTTTGGCGCGTTGACTGTGGTGGCGGCAAAGGGCTGTCCGGGCGGGGCACGGCGGGCGACTGAAGCGGCCTTCGCTTCGCTCAGGCTGCCCTGCGGTGCTCGGGTCCATGGCCCGGCGCATAACTCG
>JAURZK010000084.1 GCA_030653505.1 Rubrivivax sp. | reverse complement strand
CCCAACGACTGGCAGGTGGGTCAAACCGGCAAGATCGTGGCGCCGCAGCTCTACATCGCGGTGGGCATCAGCGGCGCCATCCAGCATCTGGCGGGCATGAAGGACAGCAAGGTCATCGTGGCCATCAACAAGGACGCCGAGGCACCCATCTTCAGCGTCGCCGACTACGGCCTGGAGGCCGATCTCTTCAGCGCCGTGCCCGAGCTGATCGAGAAGCTCTGACGCACCGAATCACCCAGGGCGCCGCGAACGGCGCCCTTTTTTCTTTCTGGAGTAGGACATGAGCTACCGTGCCCCGGTCAAGGACATGCTGTTCGTGATGAAGGAACTGGCCGGCATCGACGCCGTCGCCACGCTGCCCGGTTATGAAGACGCCGGCTACGACACCGCCGCGGCGGTGCTGGAAGAGTGCGCCAAGTTCAACGAAGGTGTGGTGGCGCCGCTGAACTGGGAGAGCGACAAGAACCCGTCCTCCTTCAAGGACGGCCAGGTCACGACCACGCCCGGCTTCAAGCAGGCCTTCCGTCAATTCGCCGAAGGCGGCTGGCAAGGCCTGCAGCACCCGGTGGACTTCGGCGGCCAGGGTCTGCCCAAGCTGATCCACGCGGCGTGCAGCGAGATGGTCAACAGCGCCAGCCTCAGCTTCGCGCTGTGCCCGCTGCTCACCGACGGCGCCATCGAGGCCATGATCACCGCGGGCACGCCCGAACAGCAGGCGCTCTTCATTCCGAAGATGATCGACGGCAGCTGGACGGGCACGATGAACCTGACCGAGCCGCAAGCCGGCTCTGATCTCTCGGCCGTGCGCACCCGCGCCGAACCGCAGCCCGACGGCACGTACAAGCTCTTCGGCACCAAGGTCTTCATCACCTACGGCGATCACGACCTGGCCGACAACATCATCCACCTCGTGCTGGCGCGCGTGGTGGGTGCGCCAGAAGGCGTGAAGGGCATCAGCCTCTTCATCTGCCCGAAGTTCATGCACAACCCGGATGGAAGCCGGGGCACGCGCAACGACGTGCATTGCGTCAGCATCGAGCACAAGCTGGGCATCAAGGCCAGCCCGACGGCGGTGCTGCAGTTCGGCGACCACGGTGGTGCTGTGGCCACGCTCGTGGGCCAGGAGAACCGCGGCCTGGAGTACATGTTCATCATGATGAACGCGGCGCGCTTCGGTGTCGGCGTGCAGGGCATCGCACTGGCCGAGCGTGCCTACCAGAAGGCCGTGGCCTACGCACGTGACCGGGTGCAGAGCCGTCCCGTCGACGGCAGCCTGCCGGCCGCCGCGCCCATCATCCACCACCCCGACGTGCGCCGCATGCTGATGACGATGCGCGCCCACACCGAGGGCTGTCGCGCGATGGCGCTGGTGGGCGCGGCCGCCTTCGACGCGGCGCACGGCCACACCGATGCCGAGGTACGCAAGCAGAACCAGGCCTTCTACGAATTCCTGGTGCCTTTGATCAAGGGCCTGTCGACCGAGATGGCGCTGGATGTGGCCAGCCTGGGCGTGCAGGTGCACGGCGGCATGGGTTACATCGAGGAGACCGGCGCGGCGCAGTACCTGCGCGACGCCAAGATCCTGACCATCTACGAAGGCACCACCGCCATCCAGGCCAACGACCTCGTCGGCCGCAAAACGGCGCGAGACGGCGGCGCCGTGGCGCGTGGCATCGCGGCGCAGATCGAGGCCACCGAAGAGGAACTCGCGGCCCGCGACAGCGTGGCGTGCCAGACGATGGCGCGCCGCCTGGGCGCGGCTCGTGTGGCCTTCCTCGATGCCGTGGCCTTCGTCGCCGGCGGCAGCAAGGCGCAGCCCAACGCCGTCTTCGCCGGCAGCGTGCCCTATCTGATGCTTGCGGGCACCACCATTGCCGGCTGGCAGATGGCGCGTGCGCTGGTCGTCGCCGAAGACGCCGTGGCCGCCGGCACCGATGTGCCCTTCATGCAGGCCAAGATCGCCACCGCGCGTTTCTACGGCGACCACATCCTCAACAAGGCGGCCGGCCTGCGCGACAGCATCGTCGAAGGCGCAGACGCCGTCACCGCACTTGCGCTGGAGTCCTTCTGATGTCGCTGCCCCCGGTCCTGCAGCGTGCACGCCTGCCCATCATCGGCGCGCCGCTCTTCATCATCAGCAACCCCAGGCTCGTCATCGCGCAGTGCACGGCCGGCATCATCGGCTCGATGCCTTCGCTGAACGCGCGCCCCGCCTCGCAGCTGGACGAATGGCTGGCCGAGATCACCGAGACACTGGCCGCCTGGGACCGCGACCATCCGGAGATGCCCGCCGCGCCCTTTGCCATCAACCAGATCGTGCACAAGAGCAACGACCGGCTCGAACACGACCTGCGGGTCTGCGCCAAGTACAAGGTGCCCATCGTCATCACTTCGCTGGGGGCGCGTGTCGACCTCAATGAGGCCGTGCACGCCTGGGGCGGCGTGGTGCTGCACGACATCATCAACAACAGCTTCGCTCACAAGGCCATCGAGAAGGGCGCCGATGGCCTGATCGCGGTGGCCGCGGGCGCTGGCGGCCATGCGGGCGTGAAGAGCCCGTTTGCGCTGGTGCATGAGATCCGCGAGTGGTTCGACGGCCCGCTGGCGCTCAGCGGCGCCATCGGCAGCGGCGCCGGCGTTCTGGCCGCGTTGGCCGCGGGCGCCGACTTCGCCTACATCGGCTCGGCCTTCATCGCCACCGACGAGGCCCATGCGTCCGACGCCTACAAACAATGCATCGTCGACAGCAGCAGCGACGACATCGTCTACAGCAACCTGTTCACCGGTGTGCATGGCAACTACCTCAAGCCCAGCATCCGCGCCGCCGGCATGGACCCCGAACACCTGCCCGAGAGCGACCCCAGCAAGATGAACTTCGGCGGCGGCGAGGGCGCCAAGAGCAAGGCCTGGAAGGACATCTGGGGCTGCGGCCAGGGCATTGGTGCGGTGAAGGCCGTGATGCCGGCCGCGCAGCTCGTGGCGCGCCTGGCCGACGAGATGCGGGCCGCAAGAGGCCGGCTGGGGCTCGCGACTTGACGTGCCCGCGTGGTGGCGCGAAGGCCGGCCCGTGGACGAGCGGCGATGGCGGCGATACGCTATGGGCATGACGCCCGAACCTGGTTGCCGCGGCGTAGCCGCATGGGCCCTTGCGGCGGCCATCGCCACCCTGGCCGGCTGTGCCAATTTCAGCATCGGCCTCGGCCTGCCCATCGGGGGGCTCGGCGGCGTCGGTGTCTCGGTGGGCAGCGACGGGCGTGTCGGGGGTGGTGTGGCCGTGGGCAGAGGCCCCGTCAGCGTCGGTGTCGGCGGCAGCACGCAGTTGCCCCCTGCCAAAACCGCGGCGTCTGCGCCGCAGCAGTAGGCGGGTGGTCGGTGGGCGTGCCGACCGTGCGATGAAAGCGGCGGCTCAAACGGTCTCGAGCGTCGAATCGCAGCCGCGCGCCGCAGCGATCCAGCGTGCCGCGAGCCTGCCGGCCAGCGCGGCCGGCAACCACGGCAGCCAGCGGCTGGGCCAAGCCAACGCGCCGCAGACGTAGCGGCCTTCGGCCCCCTGCCACTGCAGCGCACGGCAGCGCCCCTGCCGCCGGCGCGACAGCAGCATGCCCAGCGGGCAGGGCTGCGCGGCGCAGCACAGGCCGCAGCCGTTGCACGCGGCACCGGCTTCAGGTTTGCGCGGCGCCCCGGCGTGCAGGAGGATCACGCGGTGTCGCATAGCGCGCACAGTCTGGCCGCACCCGTGGCCGCGCTGTCAGGAAAACAGAGGCCTGGATGCCGTCCAATAGCGCGCTGAGAACAGGAAAGGCCGGGTGTTACAGTGCCGGCCTGAACAAACACGGTCCTTCCCGTCCCCTTGCTGGCGTAAGACAAGCAGCAAGGCGGGTCGCTAGTCCGCCAACCGGTGCAGCCGGGGCCGCGGAAGGTTGATCAACCCATCGAAGCCTGCGGAAACCGCGGGCAAAAGGTGAGCGAAAGATGATGCAGCAACACAGGTCGAACTCGTACCTGTTCGGGGGCAATGCCCCTTACGTCGAGGAGTTGTACGAGGCCTATCTCGACAACCCCGGCAGCGTGCCCGACAACTGGCGCACCTACTTCGACAACCTGCAGCACGTGCCTGCCACCGACGGCAGCGATGCGCGCGACGTCGCCCACGCCCCGGTCGTCGAGAGTTTCGCGCAGCGCGCCAAGGCCAACGCCTTTGCGCTGAAGGCCAGCGAGGCCGACCTGGCCGTGGCGCGCAAGCAGGTGCACGTGCAGAGCCTGATCGCCGCCTACCGTTTTCTCGGCGCACGCTGGGCCGATCTCGACCCGCTCAAGCGCACCGAGCGCCCGAAGATTCCCGAGCTCGAGCCGACGTTCTACGACTTGACCGAGTCGGACATGGACATCACCTTCTCGGCCGCGAACACGTATTTCACGAAGGCCGAGAACATGAGCCTGCGCGAGATCGTGCAGGCGCTGCGCGAGACCTACTGCGGCACCGTGGGCGCCGAGTTCATGCACTGCACCGACCCGGCCGAGAAGCGCTGGTGGCAGGAGCGGCTGGAGTCGCGCCGCAGCAAGCCCTCCTTCACGGCCGACGAGAAGATCCACATCCTCGACCGCCTGACGGCGTCGGAAGGGCTGGAACGCTACCTGCACACCAAGTACGTCGGCCAGAAGCGCTTCAGCCTCGAAGGCGGCGAGAGCTTCATCGCCAGCATGGACGAGGTCGTGCAGCGCGCCGGCACCAACGGCGTGCAGGAAATCGTCATCGGCATGGCGCATCGCGGCCGCCTGAACGTGCTCGTGAACACGCTGGGCAAGATGCCCGCCGACCTCTTCGCCGAGTTCGACCACACCGCGCCCGAGGCGCTGCCGGCCGGTGACGTGAAGTACCACCAGGGTTTCAGCAGCGACGTGACGACGCCCGGCGGCCCGGTGCACCTGAGCCTGGCCTTCAACCCCAGCCACCTCGAGATCGTCAACCCGGTGGTCGAAGGTTCGGTCAAGGCGCGCATGGACCGCCGTGGCGACAAGACCGGCGCCCAGGTGCTGCCGGTGCTGGTGCACGGCGACGCCGCCTTCGCCGGCCAGGGCGTGGTGATGGAAACGCTGGCGCTGGCCGAAACGCGCGGCTATTTCACCGGCGGCACGGTGCACATCGTCATCAACAACCAGATCGGCTTTACCACCTCCGACCCGC
>JAURZK010000074.1 GCA_030653505.1 Rubrivivax sp. | reverse complement strand
GCGCAACCACGGCCTGCTGACGGTGGGCGCCAGCGTCGCCGAGGCCTTCCAGGCGATGTACCTGTTCGAGACCGTGTGCTCGATACAGATACGCGCCCAGGCTGGCGGTGGTGATCTGGTGCACATCGACCCGCAACTCATCGGCACGGCTCGACAGCAGGCACGCGAGGTGACGCGCGGCCTCGGCGCTCAACTGGTCTGGCCCGGCCTGCTGCGCCGTCTGGACCGCCGCTGCCCCGGCTACGACAGCTGACGCGCCGCACGGGGGCACCGGACTCGCTGCGTGCCGGCGTGGCAGGGGCCACGAAATGGGCGCCGGGCTGATCGGGAAGCAGCAGGGGTCGCATGCTAGAGTGCTTTCGCATCGTGACACTTTGTTTCCTTCCTCCCGGCAGCAGGTCCAGCAAGCGATGCTGGCTGTTGCACTTCTCCGTCGGTGTCCTTGCAGCGGCCCTGTTGGGCCCCGCAGTCGCGGCGGGTCTGGGTGGCGGCGCTGCCGCAGCCGTGCTGGGCCAGCCCCTGGACTTTCCGGTGCAGGTGCGGCTTGAGCCCGACGAAGTCCTCACACCCGAATGCCTCAGCGCCGAGGTGACCCTCGGCGACCGCCGCGTGCCCACGGGCATGGTGCGCACCGCGCTCGAGATGACCGGCCCGCGCAGTGCGCGTGTGCGCGTGCTGACGACTCTGGCCATCGACGAGCCCGTGGTCGGCGTGCTGCTGTCCGCGAACTGCGGTGCGGTGAACGTGAGCCGCCGGTTTGTCGTGCTCGCCGATCCACCGCTGCATGCGCCCGCTGCGCCGGCCGTTGCCGCCTTCACCCCGGCCTTCGCGGCGATGCCTGTCGATGCGGCTGCCGTGTCAGGCGCCGGCATGGCATTGCCGGCAGGCGGTGCCGCCACCACCGCGTTGGCCGTTGCGCCCGCCGACCCGCGCGCGGCTTCACCTGTCCGTGCCGCCCCCGAGCGGCCCGACGCAGCGCGCCCGGGCCGTGCTGCGCCGCGTGGCACGGCCGCACGCGCGGCACGGCGCGCCGAGCGTCGCGCGGCAGCGCGCCGCACCGATGCCGCCCGCCCCGCGCTGTCGGTGGCGTCCGAACCGGCAGCGGTGGCCGCTTCGCGCCTGCGTCTGGAAGCCGCGGAGGTGCAGCCCGTCGCGCAGACCGCCACCGTCGACGAAGCCCTGGCCGCCGTGGCGCAGGCCGCCAGTGCGGCGCGTGCCGCCGCTTCCGCGGCCTCGGTGGCGGCGGCACGCATTGCCAGCCTGGAAAGCAACGTCGACAGCCTGCGCAAGGAAGCCGGCGCCAGCCGCGAACTGGCCACGCAGCTGCGTGAACGGCTCGTGCGCGCCGAGCAGTCCAGCCGCTGGACATGGCCGCTGCTGGCCCTGGTGCTGCTGCTCACGGCGCTGGCGTCCTGGCTGGCCTGGCGGCTGAACGCCGCCGACCGGGCACGCCAGCGCGGCTGGCAGGCCGCGGCGGCGCCGGCCGCCGGCCCGGCCTCGGAACAGACGCCCAGCAAGCTGCCGACGGCACCCATTCCCTTCGTCACTGCCGAGCTCACGCTGCCGGCCAGCGCAGCGGCCCGCCCGCGGCCGCTGCGCGCCTGGCCGGCGCCGGCGCCGGTGGACACGCCGCCGCCGCCGCTGCCCGAGACGCGCACCGTCGCGGTGGCGCGGCCGCCGCCGCCCGAGCCCGAGTTCGAGATACCGATGCAGCGCACCGAACCGCTGCCGCCGCAAAGTGCCCTCGACCTCGCCGCCGCGCGCGACGTGTCGATCGAGGAACTGATCGACCTCGAGCAGCAAGCCGAGTTCTTCGTCGTGCTGGGTCAGGACGACGCGGCCATCGACCTGCTCGTCGAGCACCTGCGCAACACCGGCGGCGGCAGCCCGCTGCCCTATCTGAAGCTGCTCGAGATCTACCACCGACGTGGCGAGCTCGAACACTACGAGCGCACGCGCACGCGCTTCAACCACCGCTTCAACGCCTATGCGCCGGACTGGGGCGTCGACCTGCAGGCCGGGCGCTCGCTCGACACCTACCCCGGCGTCATCCCGCGGCTGCAGCAGGTGTGGTCGCGGCCGCTGGACGCGATGGCCGAGCTGGAAGCGCTGCTCTTCCGCAAGTCGCGCGGCGAACTCTTCGATCTGCCGGCTTACCGCGAGGTGCTCTTCCTGTACTCGATGGCGCGCGACCTGCTGGACCGCGAGGCCGCCACCGGCGACAGCGTCGACCTGCTGCTGCCGCTGTCCGATGGCGGCGAGTTCAGCAGCACCTCACCGGCGCCCTTCATCGCTGCGGCGGGCACCGAGACGCCGCCCGGCGACACACCACCGGCCCGCGTGGTCGCAGGCCGCGAAGGCCGCGCCACAGCGCCGCTGGACTTCGACCTGACGGCCGACACCGGCCCGGCGACGAGCCTGTTCGGGCCGCTGGACGACAAGCCAGACCGCCCGTCGCAGCGCTGAGTCGGCGCGTGAGGCTCCGAGAAGGACCCGCACGGCTGAGGAAGCCCCGGCGGCGGCGACTTCACGCGCGAGCTGAAGTCATGGGCCGGCGCAGCGCGCCGCAGGCATCACAGGCGCTGCAGGCGCTGCAATGCCTCGTGCAACGTGTCGTCGCGCTTGGCGAAACAAAGCCGCGCCAGCCCCTGCTCGAAGCCGCCGGCATAGAAGGCCGACAACGGGATGGCGGCCACACCCACTTCGCGTGTCAGCCACTGGCAGAACTCGCCCTCGGGCAGGCTGCTCACCGCCCTGTAGTCCACCAGCTGGAAGTAGCTGCCCTGGGTGTGCAGCGGCCGCAGGCGCGTGCGCGCCAGGCCGTCGCGGAAGAGGTCACGCTTGCGCTGGTAGAAGGTCGGCAGCTCGGCGTAAGGCGCAGGGTCGGCCATGTAGCGTGCCAGCGCGTGCTGCATCGGCGTGTTGACCGTGAAGACGTTGAACTGGTGCACCTTGCGGAACTCGGCCGTCAGCGCCGCCGGCGCGGCCACGTAGCCGACCTTCCAGCCCGTGACGTGGTAGGTCTTGCCGAAGCTCGACACGACGAAGGCGCGTGCTGCCAATGACGGGATGCTCGCGGCGCTGACATGTGGCACGTCGTCGTAGACCATGTGCTCGTAGACCTCGTCGGCAAGCAGCAGTGTCTGCGTCGGTGCCAGCAGATCGGCCAGGCGCTCCATCTCGGCGCGTGTCCACACGGTGGCGCTGGGGTTGTGCGGGCTGTTGACGATGATCAGCCGCGTCTTGCCGTTCAGCGCCGCGGCGATCTTGTCGAAGTCGGGGCGGAAGCTGCCGGGCCTGAGCGGCACGCGCACCACGGTGCCGCCGGCGAGTTCGATGTTGGGCGCGTAGCTGTCGTAGCAGGGCTCGAGCACGATGACCTCGTCGCCCGGGTGCACGCAGCACAGCACCGCCGTCAGGATGGGCTGCGTGGCGCCGGCGGTGATGGTGATCTCGCTGGCCGCGTCGTAGCGGCGGCCGTACAGCGCCTCGACCTTCGCGGCCACGCGCTCGCGCAGCGGCGCCACACCGGTCATCGGTGGGTACTGGTTCAGGCCCTCTCGCATCGCGGCGTTCACGTGCTCGAGCAGCGCCGGGTCGCAGTCGAAGTCGGGGAAGCCCTGGCCCAGGTTCACGGCGCCCCGTTCCTGCGCCAGCGCCGACATCACGGTGAAGATGGTCGTGCCCACCAGGGGCAGGCGGCTGCGGATGGCGGGCGTCAGGTCGGGGGTCACTGCGGCGGATACTGCGGCGGATACTGCGGCGGACATGGCGGTGCTTCAGAGTTCGTAGTCGGAGCCTCTGCCCGTCATCGCGCGCGTGAGCAGCGTTGGCGTGAGGCGGGGCGACAGCAGCTCGGCGAAGGCCAGCACGAAATGCCGCAGGTAGGCGCCGCGCTTGAAGGCCACGCGTGTGGTGTTGGGGCCGAAGAGGTGACCGAGCGGGCGCGAGACGAGGTCGCCGTCGACGGCTTCGCCGCGCATCGCCAGTTCGGTGACGATGCCCACACCCAGGCCCAGGCGCACATAGGTCTTGATGACGTCGGAATCGATGGCCTCGAGCGCCACGAGGGGCTTCAGGCGCGCGCGCTCGAAGGCCTGGTCGATGCGTGAGCGGCCCGTCATCGTGGGCTGGTAGAGCACCAGGGGGTGGGCGGCCAGCTGCTCCAGCGTCGGCCGCTCCACGGTGGCCATGGCGTGGCCTGCTGGAACGACCATCACGTGGTGCCATTCGTGGCAGGGCAGGGTGATGAGATCGGCGTGAGCCTCCAGCGCCTCGGTGGCCAGTCCGATTTCGGCCACGTCGTCCAGCAGCATGCGCGCCACCTGCTCGGGCATGCCCTGGTGCAGCACCACCTGCACCTTGGGGAAGCGCCGGCGCAGCTGGGCCACCGGTTCGGGCAGGAAGTAGCGCGCCTGCGTGTGGGTGGTGGCGATGCTCAGCGTGCCTGCGTCCTGCTTGCTGAACTCCTCGCCGATGCGCTTGAGGTTGGCGACCTCGCGCATGATGATCTCCACCGCCTTCAGCACCTGCTGGCCCGGTTCGGTGACACGCTTCAGGCGCTTGCCGTGGCGCACGAAGATGTCGACGCCAAGTTCCTCTTCCAGTTCCAGGATGGCCTTGCTGACGCCCGGCTGCGAGGTGAACAGCGCCTTGGCCGTCTCGGTGAGGTTGAGGTCTCGGCGCACCGCTTCCTGGACGAAGCGGAACTGGTGCAGGTTCATGCGTCGGCCTTCGAGGATGCGAGGGTACGCAGCGCCACGTCGGCCATGGCGAGCATCACGATGTCCTGCTCGCCCACGGCCGTGTGCAGGCTGAAGTCAATGCCAGGGTGGGCGGCGCGCAGTGCATCCAGCAAGAGCGGGAGGTCCTTGCGCACATGGCCGCCGGCGCCCAGGAACATCGGCAGCACGGCCACCGCGTCGCAACCCGCGGCGGCCAGTTCGGCGCCGGCCTCGGGCAGCGAGGGGCTCATGAACTCGAG
Organism: Rubrivivax sp.; assembly: GCA_030653505.1. Lineage (GTDB taxonomy): Bacteria > Pseudomonadota > Gammaproteobacteria > Burkholderiales > Burkholderiaceae_C > Rubrivivax. The sequence continues at coordinate 23,278 of JAURZK010000074.1, read as the reverse complement.
AAAGGCCAGGCGCACCGGCGCGCCGGGCGCGCGTTCGCGCACTTGCGCCGCGACGGCCTCGAAGGGCGCGGCCCAGCGCGGGTCTCGCGCGCCGTGGGCGAAGAGGATCAGGCCGGTGGTCATGGGCGTTTCAACCTCAACGGTAGCGCACCAGCCAGGCGAAAGCGGCCATCGACAGTGCAAGATAGAGCAGGCTGGGCGTGGCGGCGGCCACCCAAGGCGTCCAGCCGCGCAGCAGCCCGATGTGGCCCGATAGGTTGTTCAGCAGCACGAAGCTGATGCCCAGCATGATGCCGCCGAAGACCTTGAAGCTGGTGCTGCCCGCGCGCGCGTGCAGGTAGGCGAAGGGCAGCGCCAGCGCCACCATCACCAGGCAGGCCAGCGGGTAGAGCGCCTTGCGCCAGAAGCGGATCTGGTACTGCTGCGAAGCCTGCTCCTGGTCGCTGAGGTGGACGCTGTAGCGCCACAGCTCTGCCGTGGTCATGGTGCCCACGGGCAACACGGCCGCGGCGACCACGGCGGCGCGCAAGGTGCTGGGCCAGCGCAGCGTGGCGTGCTGTTCGACTTGCACGGCGGCGTCGTCTGCGCTGCGCGCCTGCGGCCAGCGCGCCTGGCTCACGCCCTGGAGCTGCCAGCTGCCGTCGTCGGCGACGTGCCCTTCACGCGCCTCCGTGCGCGAGACCAGGCGGCCGTCGGCGTCGAACTCGAAGATGCGGATGCCGGCCAGCGCGCCCGCCGCCGTGGCACCGGCCACGTTCACCGAGTAGCTGCGTTCACCCTCTGGCGTGGCGCGCTTCTCCTTCAGCCAGGCGCCGGTGCCGCCGAGCCGGATGCCGCCGCTGAAACGCGCCTTCAGCAGCACGGCCTCGCGCTCACTGGCGGGGGCCAGGTAGTCGCCGGTGACGAAGGTCAGCGCGCCGAAGGCCACACCCAGCACGGCCAGCAGCGACAACGCGCGCCCGGGGCCGAGGCCGCCGGTGCGCAGGATGGTGAATTCCGACGACTGCGCCATGCGTGCCAGCGAATAGATGGTGCCGATGAGCACCGCGATGGGCAACAGCTCGTACAAGTGCCCGGGCAGTTCCAGCGCGGCGGCCAGCAGCGCATGCACGGCGGTGCGCCCGCGGGTGCCGACGCCGTCGAGTTCGTCGACGAAGTCGATGAAGAAGAACAGCGACAGGAAGGCCAGCGCAACGAACATCACCGATGCGACGATGTCGGTGTAGAGCAGGCGGCGGACGGTCCTCACTGCTGCGCCCGCTGCAGGCGGCGGCCGAGGTTCAGCACGGCGGCATGGTCGCGCCACCACAGCAGGGCCAGCGCCGCCGCCAGGGTGCTGCCGTGCAGCCCCACCAGCGCCACGCCCATCGAGATGCGGCCGCTGGCCACCCAGGCCTGCGTCAGGTTGATGAGGTTGTAGTAGACGACGAAGGCCAGCAGCGCAAAGAGCAGGTTCCAGTTGCTGGCGCGGCGCGGGTTCGTGGCGGCCAGGCCGATGGCCAGCAGCAGCAGGTTGGCCGCGCCGAGGAAGAGGCCCAGGCGCCAGGTCAGTTCACCCAGGTTGCGCGGCGTGGGGTTGCGCATGAGCTCGATGCTGCGCACCGCCCGCGGCGGCCGCGCCTCGGCCGAACGCACGGCCCCTTCGCTGGCCAGCACACGGTAATTCTCGAAGCTGGACAAGGTGCGTTCGCCGGTCTGGGCGTTGGTGTCGTTGCGCTGGCCGCGCTCCAGCACCAGGTAGCGTGCGTCGCCCACGTTCTCCAGGCGCCCGGCGCGTGCCGACGTCACCGACTCGCCGCGCTCCTGCTGCTGCAGGATGAAGACGTTGCGCGCATTGACGCCGTCGACGCTCTCGCGTTCGATGAAGAACACGCGCCGGCCGTCGCTGCTGGTCTGGAACACGCCGGGTGTCACGCGCGACAGGTCCGAGCGCTGCTGGTAGCGGTCGCGCAGGTCCAGGCTGTTCTTGTTGCCCCAGGGCCAGACCACCAGCGTCAGCACGCCCACCACCAGCAGCACCGGCCAGCCGGTGCGCAGCACGGGGCGCACGAAACGCGCCAGGCCGACGCCGCTGGCGAACCAGATCGCCATCTCGCTGTCGCGGTACATGCGGCCCAGCGTGACGACGACGGCCACGAACAGGCTCAGCGCGATCATCGTCGGCAGGTGGCCCAGCGCGACATAACCGAGCAGCAGCACGACATCCTGCGGCGCCACGCTGCCGCTGGCCGCCTGGCCGACGGTGCGGATGAGGAACATCGTCAGCACGATGGTGAGGATGACCACCAGCGTGGCCCCGAAGCCCCGGGCCAGCTCTTTACGCACAGTTGAATCGAATAACATCTTGGGCTTTGGGCGGTGAGCGGAATTATGGACTTCAAGACGCAAGTGACGGGTTCTGCGGGGCTGGCCGGCGTGGCGGCAGATGCCCTGCTGGTGCTGGTGGTCGGGCAGACCGTGCCCGAGGACCTGGAGGCTCCGCTCGCCAACGCCCTGGGCGCAGCCGCCAAGGACGGCGACTTCGACTTCAAGGCCGGCCACACGCTGTATGCGCACCGCGTGGCGGGCGTGAAGGCGGCGAGGGTCGTGTTTGCGGCGCTGGGTGACGGTTCGGTGAAGCACCTGCGCAAGGCCGTCGTGGCGGCACTGGCGCCGCTGAAGACCGGCGGCACCAAGACCCTGGCCGTGGCGCTGGTCGGCGGGCATGCCTGGACCGCGGCGATGGCCGAGGCGCTGGCCGGCGCGGTGGCCGAGGCCGTGTACCTCTACCGCGAGACCAAGCCCAGCGCCAAGCCGGCACCCAAGCTGGCCACGGTGAGCCTGGTTTGCGCCAAGGGTGACGTGCCCGTGCTGTCCGGCGGGCTGCGCCGCGGCGAAGCCATCGCCGAAGGCACCACGCTGGCGCGCGAGTGCGCCAACCGCCCCGGCAACCACTGCACGCCCGGCTTCCTCGCCGAGCAGGCGAAGAAGCTGGCCAAGGAGCACGGGCTGAAGGTCGAGGTGCTCGACCGCAAGGACTGCGAGAAGCTCGGCATGGGTTCCTTCCTGGCCGTGGCGCAGGGCTCGGACGAGCCGCTGAAGTTCATCGTCGCGCGCTGGAACGGCGGCGCCAAGACCGACGCGCCGGAGGTGCTGGTCGGCAAGGGCATCACCTTCGACACCGGTGGCATCAGCCTGAAGCCGGCGCCCGAGATGGACGAGATGAAGTACGACATGGGCGGCGCGGCCAGCGTGCTGGGCACGCTGAAGGCCGTGGCCACGTTGAAGGCCAAGGTCAACCTCATCGGCATCATCCCGGCCTGCGAGAACATGCCCAGCGGCCGCGCCATCAAGCCGGGCGACGTGGTCACCAGCCTGTCCGGGCAGACCATCGAGATCCTCAACACCGACGCCGAAGGCCGCCTCATCCTGTGCGACGCGCTGACCTACGCCGAGCGTTTCAAGCCGGCGGTGGTGGTCGACATCGCCACGCTCACCGGCGCCTGCGTCATCGCGCTGGGGCACCACCGCTCGGGCCTGTTCAGCGCCGACGACGCGCTGGCAGACGAGTTGCTGGCCGCCGGCGAACAGGCGCTCGACCCGGCCTGGCGCATGCCGCTGGACGAGGAGTACGACGAGGCGCTGAAGAGCCACTACGCCGACATGGGCAACGTCGGCGGACGCGCCGGGGGCTCCATCACCGCGGCCAAGTTCCTGCAGCGTTTCACTGCCAAGCTGCGTTGGGCCCACCTGGACATCGCCGGCACGGCCTGGAAGTCGGGCCATGCCAAGGGTGCCACCGGGCGGCCGGTGCCGCTGCTGACGCACTTCGTGCTCGCGCGCGCCAGCTGAGGCGCGACACCATGCAAGCGCTGCACGGATGGGGACATTGACCGAGGTCGAGTTCCACACCGGGGTGGCCGACAGCATCGGCTTCACCTGCCGCCTCGTGCGCAAGGCCTGCCGGCTGGGTGCGCGGGTGCTGGTGACGGCGCCCGAGGCGACGCTGCGCGAGCTCGACCGTGCGCTGTGGACCTTCGAAGAGCGCGAATTTGTGCCCCACGTGCGCATGCCGGGTGCGGCGGCCGCGGTCGCGGCACGTACGCCAGTCTGGCTGGCCGGCGATGCCGGTACCGCCGGTGCGCCAGGCGTGCTGGTCAACCTGGGTGGCCAAGCGCCTGCCGATGTCGGGGCCTTGCAGCGACTGATCGAGGTCGTCTCGGCCGACCCCGACGACGCCGCGCGCGGTCGCGAGCGCTGGCGCGCCTACAAGGCCGCCGGTCTGCAGATCAAGCACCATGCCACCGCCGCCGCCCGTGATTGACGACCGTCGGCTGAGCGCCGACCGCGTACCGACGCTGACCGAGGTTGTGGAACTCGATCTGCCGGTGCAGGGACCCACCGGTGCGGGTGCCGGTGCCGGTGACGTCGACGAGGCAGCTTGGCCAGCCGTGGCTGCGTCCGCCGAAGCGGCGGATGCTGCTCCACCTGAGCCGGCGCCCGCGGAAGTGGAACCCGTGGCGGCTGACGAGGCCGAAGCAGCGGTGCCCGCGGCGATGGCCGAAGACTTCGTGCCGACAGGGTTGGAGGCGGAAGACGTCGTCGCGACTGGCGTCGAGGCCGATGCTGAACCCTCTGTAGCGGCGGCGGATACGGCGGCGGATATGGCGGCGGATACGGCGTCGGTCGTCGTGCCGGCGGCCGGCTCGGCCAACGGCGAAGACATCACCGCGGCTGTTGCCCCGGCCGTTGCGCCGCCGGTCGAGCTGCCCGCGCCGCCGCCCGCGGTCGACGTCGATGCGGTCGTCGGCAGGGTGCTGTCGGAGCTCCTGCCGCGCATCGACATGCTGCTCGAATCCCGTCTGCGCGACGCCCTTGCGCCTGCACTCGCCCGCGCCGCCGACGGGCTGATACGTGACACCCGCACAACCGTGTCCGTCGCGGTGCGCGACCTGGTGCAGGAAGCCGTCGACCGCGCCTTGCAGCGCCGTGCCGACGAATAGCGGCGGGCACGCCCTGTCGGCCGCTCCCGGGGTTGGCGCGTTGTGGCCTGGTGCCCTGGCACGACCGCTGCGCGGGTACGCAGCACCTCTTGGGGCGCTTGCCCAATTGCGTTATCGTCCCGCGCACGGTTTTTCCGCACTCACCCGAGCGACAACAACCCCTTCCGGAGGTATTTGCATGCAATTCAAGCTGAACCTGATCGTCGGTGCCACGGCCCTCGTGCTCGGTGGTTCCGTCTATGCGCAGGACCTGGTCGTCAAGATCGGCCACGTCGGCCCCACCAGTGGTGGCATCGCCCACCTGGGCAAGGACAACGAGATGGGCGCCCGCATGGCCGTCGACGAGCTCAACGCCAAGGGCGTGACCATCGGCGGCAAGAAGGCGAAGTTCGAACTGCTGGCCGAAGACGACGCCGGTGACCCGAAGCAGGGCACGGCCGCGGCGCAGAAGCTGGCCGACAGCAAAGTCAACGGCGTGGTCGGACACCTGAACTCGGGTACGTCCATCCCCGCGTCTCGCATCTACAGTGATGCGGGCATTCCCCAGATCAGCCCTTCGGCGACCAACCCGAAGTACACGCGTCAGGGCTACAAGACCACTTTCCGCGTCGTTGCTGACGACGTGCACCTCGGCGGCACGCTGGGCCGCTATGCGGTGAAGGACCTGAAGGGCAAGAACATCGCCGTCATTGATGACCGTACCCCTTACGGCCAGGGCGTGGCAGACGAATTCGTGAAGGCGCTTACTGCGGCAGGGATCAAGTCCGTAGCCCGCGAGTTCACGAACGACAAGGCGACCGACTTCACCGCCATCTTGACCAACATCAAGTCGAAGAAGCCTGACGTGATCTTCTACGGCGGCATGGATGCCGTAGCCGGCCCGATGCTGCGCCAGATGAAACAGTTGGGCGTCAATGCCAAGTTCGTAGGCGGCGACGGCATCTGCACAGGTGAACTGCCGAAGCTGGCTGCCGGCACCATGGCCGACGGTCAGGTCTACTGCGCCGAAGCCGGTGGCGTCGACGGCGAGGCCAAGAAGGGCATGGAGGACTTCAAGGTCGCGTTCAAGAAGAAGTTCAACACCGACGTGCAGCTCTACGCACCCTACGTCTACGACGCAGTGAACGTGCTGGTTGCGGCGATGGTGAAGGCCGGTTCCGCCGAGCCGGCGAAGTACCTGCCGGTGCTGGCCAAGACCGACGGCTACAAGGGTGTGACGGGCACCATCGGCTTCGATGCCAAGGGCGACATCAAGAACGGCGCGCTGACCCTGTACACGTACAAGGGCGGCCAGCGCGAGCAGATTGCCGTGGTGAGATAACCCACCCCCGAAGCGGCTGGCGCCGCTCCCCCACAAGGGGGCGACGCCAGCGGCCCGGCAGAGCCGGTTCCGCGGTGTCTGCTTGAAGGGCAACAAAAAACCCGCCTAGGCGGGTTTTTGTCGTTCAGGTGAAGCCAAATTACTTCAGCTTCACTTCCTTGTACAGGACGTGCTTGCGCGCCTTGGGGTCGAACTTCAGGAATTCGAGCTTCTCGGGCGTCGTCTTCTTGTTCTTGCTGGTGGTGTAGAAGTGCCCGGTGCCGGCTGTCGACTCCAGCTTGATCTTTTCGCGTCCGCCTTTGCTGGCCATGGTGTGCTCCTAGGTGTTCAGATTTCGCCGCGGGCACGCAGGTCGGCGACGACCTTCTCGATGCCCACCTTGTCGATCAGGCGCAGGGCCGCGTTGCTGATGCGCAGGCGGATCCAGCGGTTCTCGTTCTCGACCCAGAACCGGCGGTACTGCAGGTTGGGCAGGAAGCGACGCTTGGTCTTGTTGTTCGCGTGCGAAACATTGTTGCCCACCATCGGGCGCTTGCCGGTGACTTGACAGACGCGTGCCATGACGCTCTCCAGGGAAGTTCCTGCATCCGCAACTGCAGATTCAGTTTGTTGTGACCACTGCCGCTCGGTCTTGACGGTGGCACCAGACGCCACACGGCCCAACCACGCTCAGCAAAGCCCGCGATTGTAGCCTGATTCTCACGCTTCCTGCTGTTCCAGGAAGCGCTGGGCGTCCAGCGCCGCCATGCAGCCGGTGCCTGCGCTGGTGATCGCCTGGCGGTAGACATGATCCTGCACGTCGCCGGCGGCGAACACGCCCGGCACGCTGGTCATCGTGGCCATGCCGTCGAGGCCGGTTTTGGTGACGATGTAGCCATCCTTCATCTCGAGCTGGCCCTTGAAGATGTCGGTGTTGGGGTGGTGGCCGATGGCGATGAAGCAGCCCTTCACCGCGATGTCCTGGGTGGCGCCGCCCGGGGTCGACGGGTTCGTGCTCTTCAGGCGCACGCCGGTGACGCCGCTGTCGTCGCCCAGCACCTCGTCCAGCGTGTTCCACAGGTGCAGTTCGATCTTGCCGGCGGCCACCTTGGCCATCAGTTTGTCGACCATCACCGCTTCGGCGCGGAACTTGTCGCGGCGGTGCACCAGGTGCACCTTCTCGGCGATGTTGCTCAGGTAGAGCGCTTCCTCCACGGCCGTGTTGCCGCCACCGACCACCGCGACGGTGTCGCCGCGGTAGAAGAAACCGTCGCAGGTGGCGCAGCCGCTGACACCCTTGCCCATGAAGGCGGTTTCGCTGGCCAGGCCCAGGTACTTGGCGCTGGCGCCGGTGGCGATGACCAGCGCGTCACAGGTGTAGCTGCCCGAGTCGCCGGTCAGCGTGAACGGGCGCCGGCTGAAGTCGACCCGGTTGATGTGGTCGAAGACGATCTTGGTGTTGAAGCGCTCGGCATGCTTCAGGAAACGTTCCATCAGTTCGGGGCCCTGCACGCCCGCGACGTCGGCGGGCCAGTTGTCGACCTCGGTGGTGGTCATCAGCTGGCCGCCCTGGGCGATGCCGGTGATGAGCACGGGCGCGAGATTGGCACGCGCGGCGTACAGCGCTGCGGTGTAGCCGGCGGGCCCCGAGCCGAGGATGAGAACGCGGGCGTGAAGTATGGGAGTGGTCATGGGTAGGGCTGGGAAAGGGCGCGAGGCGTCGCGCGGAACCGACGCACCGACTCTACCTAGGGGCGGCCCGCAGAGGCTGCAAGGGCATGAGTGGGCACAATAGCGAGATTCTTGCAGACGGCATGCCCTGCCGGCCTGACGAGCGGGACAAGACAACAAGAGGAGCCCTGTCGATGTCGATGCTGTCCAACCTGGACCTGATTCGCCGCGTACCCCTGTTCTCGATGCTCACCGCCGAACAGGCGCAGGGCATCGCCGACGCCGTGGTCAAGCGCCGCTTCCGTCGCGGTGAACTGGTGGTCGAACAGGGTCGCAAGAGCAACTCGCTGTTCATCCTGCTCAACGGCCGCGCCCGCGTGCTCACGGCCGACACACGCGGCCGCGAGGTCATCCTGGCGGTGCTCGAGTCGGGCGACTACGTTGGCGAGATGAGCCTCATCGACAACGAACCGCACAGCGCGACCGTGCGCGCCGAGATCCAGACCGACATGCTGGTGCTGGCTCGCGCCGACTTCGCACGCTGCCTGCCCGAGAACAGCACGCTCAGCTACGGCATCCTGCGCGGCCTGGTCAAGCGCCTGCGCAACGCCGACCGCCAGATCGAGAGTCTGGCGCTGCTGGACGTGTATGGCCGCGTCGCGCGCACCTTGCTCGACATGGCCGAAGAGATCGACGGCATCAAGATCATCCGTCACAAGGTCAGCCGCCAGGACATGGCCAAGGTGGTGGGCGCGTCGCGCGAGATGGTCAGCCGGGTGATGAAGGACCTGGAGGAGCGCGGCGTGATCGAGACGCAGGAAAACGGCTCCGTCGTCATCAAGGAACGGCTGCCCCAGGACTGAAGACGGGGATGAGGGTCTGGACGGACCCGCTGGCTTGAAGGCCGCCCAGGCGCTTCCGCCACAATCGCGCCCATGACATTTCCGCTCGGTTCCCTGGCAGGCGACGGCGCCTCCGCGCTGTCCCCACCCGACACAGGCGCCTTGCCGCGCTGGAAGCAGCAGGCCGCTGTGCTCTTCGGCGGCCTGGCCTGGCTGCTGTTCGTGCTGGCGATGCTGACGCACCACACCGGCGACGCCGCATTCAGCACCTCGGGCACAGGCGAGGCGCTGCGCAACAAGGCCGGCCTGCTGGGCGCGCGGCTGTCGGACATGGCCCTGTTCCTGTTCGGCCATTCGGCCTGGTGGCTGGTGCCGGTGACGGCGCGTGCCTGGCTGTCGGCGCTGGCCACGCTGCTGCGCGGCCCGTCGGTCACGCCGCGCCCGCCGCGCTGGATGTTCTGGCTGGGCCTGGCGTTGCTGCTGGCCGCCAGCTGCGCGTTGGAGTGGACGCGCCTGTACCGCTGGGAGTTACTCCTGCCCGGCCACGCCGGCGGGGTGCTGGGTTATGCACTGGGGCCGCTGTCGATGCGCTGGCTGGGCTTCGCGGGGTCGGGCGTGCTGTGGATCGCGCTGCTGGTCACCGGCAGCGCGTTGGCGCTGCGCTTCTCGTGGCTGCAACTGGCCTATGCCATCGGCGCAGCTTTCGACCGCCTGCGCGAGAGCCGCCAGGACAAACGCGAGGCCGAGGAAGACCGCCGCCTGGGTGAACTCGCGGCACGCGAACGCGAAGCCGTCGTGGAAGAGCAGCGCATCGAAGTGCAAGAGCATGTGCCGTTGTTCATCGAGCCCGTGGCTGCCGCGCTGCCGCCATCGCAGCGTGTCGCCAAGGAACGCCAGAAGCCGCTTTTCGCAGAACTCGTGGACACCAAGCTGCCGCAGGTCGACCTGCTGGACGCAGTGAGCGGCCGCCAGGAAAGCACCGTCACGCCCGAGAGCATCGAGATGACCTCTCGGTTGATCGAGAAGAAGCTCAAGGACTTCGGCGTCGAGGTGCACGTGGTGGCGGCCAGCCCCGGCCCCGTGATCACGCGCTACGAGATCGAGCCGGCCACCGGCGTGAAGGGTTCGCAGGTGGTGGGCCTGGCGCGCGACCTGGCGCGTTCGTTGTCGCTGGTGAGCATCCGCGTGGTCGAAGTCATCCCGGGCAAGAACTACATGGCGCTGGAACTGCCCAACGCCCGCAGGCAGACGATCAAGCTCAGCGAGATCCTGGGCTCCGATGTCTACAACGACTCGGCCAGCATGCTGACCATGGGCCTGGGCAAGGACATCGTGGGCAAGCCCGTCGTCGCCGACCTGGCCAAGATGCCCCACTGCCTGGTGGCCGGCACCACGGGTTCGGGCAAGTCGGTCGGCATCAACGCGATGATCCTTTCGCTGCTCTACAAGGCGGAAGCGCGCGACGTGCGGCTCATCCTCATCGACCCGAAGATGCTCGAGATGAGCGTCTACGAGGGCATCCCGCACCTGCTGGCACCCGTGGTCACCGACATGAAGCAGGCCGCCAACGCGCTGAACTGGTGCGTCGGTGAAATGGAACGCCGCTACAAGCTGATGAGCAGGCTGGGCGTGCGCAACCTGGCCGGCTACAACAAGAAGATCCACGAGGCGCACGAGCGCGGCGAGAAGCTGCCCAACCCCTTCAGCCTGACGCCGGAGGAACCCGAGCCGCTCGACCGCCTGCCGCACGTGGTGGTGGTGATCGACGAACTCGCCGACCTGATGATGGTGGTGGGCAAGAAGATCGAGGAACTCATCGCCCGCCTGGCGCAGAAGGCGCGCGCCTCGGGCATGCACCTGATCCTGGCCACGCAGCGGCCGAGTGTCGACGTCATCACCGGCCTCATCAAGGCCAACATCCCGACGCGCATCAGCTTCCAGGTCAGCAGCAAGATCGACAGCCGCACCATCCTCGACCAGATGGGCGCCGAGGCGCTGCTGGGCATGGGCGACATGCTCTACATGGCCAGCGGCACGGGGCTGCCGGTGCGTGTGCACGGCGCCTTCGTCAGCGACGAAGAGGTGCACCGCGTCGTCAACTACCTGAAGAGCCAGGGTGAACCGAACTACATCGAAGGCATCCTCGAGGGCGGGGTGCTCGAAGGCGAGGGCGACGCCGCCACGGCCGGCGGGGGCGCATCGGGCGGCGGCGAAAGCGACGCGATGTACGACAACGCCGTGGCCGTGGTGCTGCAGCACAAGCGCGCCTCGATCTCGCTGGTGCAGCGCCACCTGCGCATCGGCTACAACCGCGCTGCACGGTTGCTGGAACAAATGGAGCAATCCGGACTCGTATCTGCGATGGGACACAACGGCAACCGGGACATCATCGTTCCACGAAGGGACGAATGATGCGGCGATGGATGGGTGGTGCGGTGCTGGTGCTGGCCGCGGCGATGGGCCCGGGCCTCGCGCAGGCCGACGCGGTGGATACGTTGCGCGATTTCGTGCGCGACGTGAAGACCGGCCGCGCCGACTTCACGCAGGTCGTCACCTCGGCCGATGGCGCGCGCAAGAAGACGTCCAGCGGGCAGTTCGAGTTCCAGCGCCCGAACCGCTTCCGCTTCGCCTACACGAAGCCTTTCGAGCAGTTGATCGTCGCCGACGGCAGCAAGGTCTGGATCTTCGATGCCGACCTGAACCAGGCCAGCTCACGCCGTGTGGCGCAGGCGCTGGGCTCGACGCCTGCGGCGCTGCTGGCCGGGGGCTCGCTCGACAACGAGTTCGTGCTGACGCCGCTGCCGGCGCGCGACGGTCTGGACTGGGCGCTGGCCACGCCCAAGGTCAAGGACGGTCCCTTCCAGGCACTGCGCGTGGGTTTCAAGGGCAAGACGTTGAGCTCGGTGGAGATCACCGACAGCTTCGGACAACTTTCGCTACTGGCCTTCAGCCGCTTCGAGGACAACGTGGCACTGGCGCCCGAGCGCTTCCGGTTCACACCGCCGGCCGGCGCGGACGTCATCGAGCAGTAGGCCGGCGCAAGGCCTTGGCCTGGCGCTGCGGGTCGGTCAGAACTCGAGCTTCGCGCCCAGGTTCAGGCTGCGCACACGCGGCTCCTCGAAGCGCCAGGCCAGCGTCGCGTTGACGCTGAAGCCGCCGCCGATGCCGAAACCGACACCCGCCGAAACGCCCGGCCGGCTGCGGTCGTCGCCGAAGATGTCGGCCGCCAGCGTGACGGTGTCGATGTGCTCGACGCCCAGCGACCACAGCGTGCTGCCCTGGCGCGCGCTGCGGCTGCGGCTGTGGCTGTGGCCGAGGTTGGCGTGGACGAGCAACCCGGGCGACAGCTCGCGGGTGTAGAGGCCGAGCACGTCGACCGTCTCCGAGCGCCAACCGCTGCCTGGCGCCTTCACGGTCTCAACCGCGTAGGCCAGGCCCCAGCCGGCGCCGCCGGGCTGCGGTGCGACGAAGGTGGTCTTGGCCGCCAGGCGCAGCGCCTGCTCGCGGCTGCCGTCGAAACGGGCCTGCGTGTGGATCAGCGCGGCCTGCGACTCGGCGCCCACGCCGCAGCCCAGGATCGCGGTGCTGCTACGCAGGGTCGGCAGGCCGCTGCTGCGTTCACGCGCCACGGCGGCTTCCAGTTCGCAGCCGCCCCGTTCCAGGCTGTCGGCGGTTTCGGTGACGAGCGGCGCGCCTGCCAATGCCGGGCCGGCCAGGGTGAAGGCGGAGCCCAGGAGGATCGTCGTCTTGCGTAGCGTCGTCTTGCGCATGGAGCGGTCGGCGTTGAAAGCGGAAGGTATGAAGCGTGGATTCTCACCCGCCGGTGCGCAGCGACAATCCCGGCATGCCGACCCAGGACGCCCTTTTCGCCGACGACACGCCAGCCACCGCGGCCAGCGTGCCGCTGGCCGAAACGCTGCGGCCGCGTCACCTGGACGAGGTGGTCGGCCAGCACCACCTGCTCGATGCCGGCCGGCCGCTGCGTGTGGCCTTCGAGACCGGCCGCCTGCCGTCGATGATCCTCTGGGGCCCGCCCGGTGTCGGCAAGACGACGCTCGCCCGCCTGCTGGCCGGTGCCACCGGCGCGCACTTCATCGTGCTGTCGGCGGTGCTGGCGGGGGTGAAGGACATCCGCGAGGCCGTCGAGCAGGCCACCGTGCAGCGCCGTGCCGGCCATGCCACGGTGGTCTTCGTCGACGAGGTGCACCGCTTCAACAAGGCGCAGCAGGATGCCTTCCTGCCGCATGTCGAGGCCGGCTTGTTCAGCTTCATCGGTGCCACGACCGAGAACCCGTCATTCGAGGTCAACTCGGCGCTGCTGTCGCGGGCCACGGTGCACGTGCTCAAGCCGCTGGACGAGGCCGACCTGGCCGAACTCGTCCGCCGCGCGGGCCTGCTGCTGGCCGCGCCGCCGCTCACCCCCGGCGCGCACGAGCGCCTGGTGGCCCACGCCGACGGCGACGCGCGCCGCCTGCTCAACGCCTACGAGAACCTGGTGGCCGCGCATGCCGGTGCGGCCGAGCTCGACGAGGCGCGGCTGGAAACCACGCTGGGCGAACTGCTGCGCCGCGGCGACAAGGGCGGCGACGTCTACTACGACACCATCTCGGCGCTGCACAAGAGCGTGCGCGGCAGCGACCCCGACGCCGCGCTCTACTGGCTGGCACGCCTGCTCGACGCCGGCATGGACCCGCGCTACGCCGCGCGGCGCCTCATCCGCATGGCCTGCGAAGACATCGGCCTGGCCGACCCGCGTGCGCTGCGGCTGGCGCTCGACGCGGCCGAGGTCTACGAGCGCCTGGGCTCGCCCGAGGGTGAACTGGCGCTGGCCGAAGCCGTCACCTACCTGGCTGTCGCACCCAAGTCCAACGCCGTCTACAAGGCCTGGAACGCGGTGCGTGACCTGGTGAAAGCCGACGGCAGCCGCGCCGTGCCCATGCACCTGCGCAACGCGCCGACGAAGCTGATGCAGGGCCTGGGCCACGGCGCGGGCTACCGCTATGCCCACGACGAAGCGCAGGGATACGCCGCCGGCGAGCGCTATCTGCCCGAGGGCCTGCCGTCGCAGCGCTTCTACGAACCCGTGGCGCGCGGGCTGGAAGGACGCATCGCCGATCGTCTGGCCGAGCTGCGTGCGCTGGACGAGGCGGCGGACAAGACACGCTGAGAGGCCTGCCGTGCTGCAGATGCGGCGTTCGGCGAAAGGGTACTCCCGCTCAGTTCGCCGCGGCGCCCCACCTAGAATGCCGCCGCGGCCCGGGCCCGCCGAGTGGGCCGACGCTGGCGCGGCCGGCTTCTTGCATGTGTCCCGCCATGCCGCGACGGCCGCGGCAACCGGAGTCCTCCCCCGATGGAAACCTTCTTCCAGCAGATCATCAACGGCCTGGTGCTCGGCGCGATGTATGCGCTGGTGGCGCTGGGCTACACGATGGTCTACGGCATCATCAACCTCATCAACTTCGCCCATGGCGAGGTGCTGATGGTCGGCGCGCTCACCAGCTGGACCATCGTCTCGACGCTGGCCGATTCGGGCCTGCCGGGGTGGATGATCATGCTCATCTCGCTGGTCTGCGCCATCATCGTCTGCGCGACGCTGAACTTCACGATCGAGAAACTCGCCTACCGACCTCTTCGAAGTGCGCCGCGGCTGGCACCGCTGATCACCGCCATGGGCATGAGCCTGCTGCTGCAGACGCTGGCGATGATCATCTGGAAGCCCAACCCCAAGCCCTACCCGCTGCTGCTGCCCACCACGCCCATCGACCTGGGCGGGCCCGTCATCACCGTCACGCAGTGCCTCATCCTGGGCGTGACGGCGGTGTTGCTGGCCGCGCTGATGTACCTCGTGAACCGCACCAAGCTGGGCCGCGCCATGCGCGCCACGGCCGAGAACCCGCGCGTGGCCGCGCTGATGGGCGTGAAACCCGACATGGTGATCAGCGCCACCTTCATCATCGGCGCCGCACTGGCCGCCGTGGCCGGCGTGATGTGGGCTGCCAACTACGGCACCGTGCAGCACAGCATGGGCTTCCTGCCCGGCCTGAAGGCCTTCACGGCCGCGGTGCTGGGGGGTATCGGCAACCTGGCTGGCGCCGTGGTCGGCGGGCTGCTGCTGGGCCTGGTCGAAGCGCTCGGCGCGGGTTACCTGGGCGCACTCACCGGCGGCGTGCTGGGCAGCCATTACGCCGACATCTTTGCCTTCGTCGCGCTCATCCTCGTGCTCACCTTGCGGCCCTCGGGGCTGTTGGGTGAACGTGTTGCAGACCGTGCGTAAGGGGCGGCCGGGATGAACAAGAAGATCGTCGTCTTCGTGATCGCCGCTCTGGCGCTGCTGGCGCTGCCGCTGATGGCGCAGTACTTCGGCCAGGGCTGGGTGCGCATCCTGGCGCTGTCGCTGCTGTACGTGCTGCTGGCGCTGGGCTTGAACATCGTGGTCGGCTACGCCGGCCTGCTCGACCTGGGCTACGTCGCCTTCTACGCCGTCGGCGCCTACATGTACGCGCTGCTGGCCAGCCCGCACCTGGTCGAGAACTTCGAATGGATCGCCAACCTGCTGCCCAATGGCATGCACATGCCGGTGTGGGCCGTGATCCCGCTGGCGGCCGGCCTGGCGGCACTGGCCGGCGTGCTGCTGGGCATGCCGGTGCTGAAGCTGCGCGGTGACTACCTGGCCATCGTCACCTTGGGCTTCGGCGAGATCATCCGCGTCTTCCTGAACAACCTCGAGCATCCGCTGAACATCACGAACGGACCCCGGGGCCTGGATCGAATCGACTCGATGAACCTCTTCGGCTTCAGCTTCGGTAAGGCCATCGACATCGGCGACTACCGCCTCAACTCGGTGGTCCTGTACTACTACCTCTTCCTGCTGCTGGTGGTGTTCAGCGTGGTCATCTGCCACAGGCTGGAGACCAGCCGCATCGGCCGCGCCTGGATGGCCATTCGCGAAGACGAGATCGCCGCCAAGGCCATGGGCATCAACACGCGCAACATGAAGCTGCTGGCCTTCGGCATGGGTGCCACCTTCGGTGGCGTCGCGGGCTCGATGTTCGCGGCCTTCCAGGGTTTCGTCTCGCCCGAGAGCTTCAGCCTGCAGGAAAGCGTTCTCATCGTGGCCATGGTCGTGCTCGGCGGCATGGGCCATCTGCCCGGCGTGATCCTGGGCGCGGTGATGCTGGCCGCGCTGCCCGAGGTGCTGCGCTACGTGGCCGGGCCGCTGCAGCAGATGTCGGGCGGGCGACTGGATGCATCCATCCTGCGACAGTTGCTCATCGCGCTGGCGATGATCGCCATCATGCTGTCGCGACCGCGCGGGCTGTGGCCGGCGCGCGAACATGGCAAGGCCGCGCCGCAACCCGTGCGCAGCTGAGGGGGCCGCGCAACATGGCATCACCGGTACTCAAGGTCCAGGGCGTCAGCAAGCGTTTTGGCGGGCTGCAGGCGCTGTCGGACGTCGGCATCACCATCGAGCCCGGGCAGGTCTACGGCCTCATCGGCCCCAACGGTGCCGGCAAGACGACCTTTTTCAACGTCATCACGGGCCTGTACATCCCCGACTCGGGCACCTTCGAACTCGGCGGCGTGCCCTACAAGCCCAGCGCCGTGCACGAGGTGGCCAAGGCGGGCATCGCACGCACCTTCCGGAACATCCGCCTCTTCGCCGAGATGACGGCACTCGAGAACGTGATGGTGGGCCGCCACGTACGCACCCACTCGGGCCTGGGCGGCGCGGTCTTCCGCACCGCCAGCTTCAAGGCCGAGGAAGCCGCGATTGCGCAGCGCGCACAGGAACTGCTGGACTATGTCGGCATCGGCCACTACACCGAATTCAAGGCGCGCACGCTGAGCTACGGCGACCAGCGCCGGCTCGAGATCGCGCGCGCGCTGGCCACCGACCCCAAGCTCATCGCGCTGGACGAACCCGCCGCCGGCATGAACGCCACCGAGAAGGGGGTGCTGCGCGAGCTCATCGACCGCATCCGCAACGACGGCCGCACCATCCTGCTCATCGAACACGACGTGAAACTGGTGATGGGCCTGTGCGACCGCGTCACCGTGCTCGACTACGGCAAGCAGATCGCCGAGGGCCACCCGGCCGAGGTGCAGAAGAACGAGAAGGTGATCGAAGCCTACCTGGGCGCGAGCACCCACTGAAGGGCACAGCCGCATGACGCAGACGATGTTGAAGGTGACCGACCTGAAGGTCGCCTACGGTGGTATCCAGGCCGTCAAGGGCGTCAGCTTCGAGGTGAACGAAGGTGAACTCGTCAGCCTCATCGGTGCCAACGGGGCCGGCAAGACGACGACGCTGAAGGCCATCACGGGCACCCAGGCGGTGGCCGAGGGAGGCATCGAATACCTGGGCCGCGATATCAAGGGCCAGGGGCCGTGGGACCTGGTCAAGCAGGGCCTGGTGATGGTGCCGGAGGGCCGCGGCGTCTTCGCGCGCATGACCATCACCGAGAACCTGCAGATGGGCGCCTTCGTGCGCAACGACAAGGCCGAGATCGAGGCCGACATCGACAAGGTCTTCGCGATCTTTCCGCGCCTGAAGGAGCGCCGCAACCAGCTGGCCGGCACGATGAGCGGCGGCGAGCAGCAGATGCTGGCCATGGGCCGTGCGCTGATGGCGCGGCCCAAGGTGCTGCTGCTGGACGAGCCCAGCATGGGCCTGAGCCCGATCATGGTCGACAAGATCTTCGAGGTCGTCAACGACATCCACCAGCGCGGCACCACGGTGCTGCTGGTCGAGCAGAACGCCAGCCGCGCCCTGAACCTGGCCAACCGAGGTTACGTGATGGACTCGGGCGAGATCACGATGACGGGCGAGGGCAAGGCGCTGCTGGCCGACCCCAAGGTGCGCGCAGCGTACCTTGGGGAATGACCTGCGCGCGGCCAGCCTGGCCGCGTGAACCGTCAATCCGCCTTGGCGCCCGAGGCCTTCACCACTTTTTCGTACTTCGCCAGCTCGGCCTTCACGAAGGCACCGAACTGCACCGGCGTCGTCGGCGCGGCCTCCGCCATCAGCATCGCGAAGCGCGCTTTCACCTCGGGTGCCCCCAGCGCATCGACGAAGGCCTTGTTCAGCTTCGCCGTGGTCTCGGCCGGCAGACCGGCGGGGCCGAAGAGCCCGAACCAGGTGCCGATGTCGAAGGCCTTCAGGCCCAGTGCAGCGCCGGCCTCGGCCACGGTCGGCACCTCGGGCATCGCCGTCGAGCGCTTCGCGGTGGTGATGGCCAGCGCCTTCAGCTTGCCGGCCTTGATGTTGGCCGATGCCGCGGCGAGGTTGTCGAAGTTGAAATCGACCTGGCCCGCCAGCAGCGCCAGTTGCGCCGGTGCGGCGCCGGCGTAGGGGATGTGCACGACGAAGAGCCCCGCCTGCGCCTTGAACATCTCGCCGGCAAGATGGCCCGCGCTGCCATTGCCACCGCTGCCGTAGTTCAGCTTGCCGGGGTTGGCCCGGGCATAGGCCACCAGGTCGGCCAGGCTCGTGATCTTCAGCCGCGCCGCCGTCTCGGCGTTCATCACCAGCACGTTGGGCACCTGGGCCACCAGCGTCAGCGGCGTGAAGTCGCGTTGCGGGTCGTAGGGCAGCTTCGAATACAGCCAGGGGTTGATGGCGTGCGTGGCCACCGCGCCCATCACGATGGTGTGGCCGTCTGGCGCCGACCTGGCCACCAGGTCGGCACCCAGGTTGCCGCCGGCGCCGGGGCGGTTTTCCACGACCACGTTGCCCAGGCTGTCCTTCACCGCGCCAGCGAGCACACGCGCGATGCTGTCGAGCGGGCCGCCGGGCGGGTAGGGCACCACCAGGCGGATGGGGCGGGCAGGCTGGGCCCATGCGGCGCCAGCCGTCGTGGCCAGTGCCAGGCTCAGCAGATCACGTCGTTGCAGCTTCATGTTTGTCGGCCTCGGAGGTGAATGAATCGGCGAAGAAGGCGTCGGCGGGCAGACCGCAGCGCGCGATGAAGTCGCGCTGCGCGGATTCGACGACGATGGGCGCACCGCAGGCGTAGACCTCGTGGGCAGAGAGGTCGGGGAAGTCCTGCATCACGGCAACGTGCACGAAGCCCGTGCGGCCCTTCCAGGCGTCTTCGGGCAGCGCGTCGCTGACCACGGGCACGTAGCGCAGCCAGGGCAGTTCTGCGGCGGCGTGTTCGCACCAGGCGTGCATGTAGAGGTCGGCCGGGCGGCGGCCGCCCCAGTACAGCACAGCTGCGCGGTCGTCGATGCCCTTCAGCCGCATGTGCTCGATGAGCGCCTTGATGGGCGCGAAGCCGGTGCCGCTGGCCAGCAGCACCATGGGCTTGGTGGATTCCTCGCGCAGGAAGAAGCTGCCGTAGGGGCCTTCCATGCGCAGGATGTCCTTCTCCTTCATGGCGCCGAAGACATGGTCTGTGAACCTGCCGCCGGGCATGTGGCGCAGGTGCAGTTCGATGGCCGGCGGCTCGCCCAGGTTGCCCGGCGCGTTGGCCATGCTGTAGCTGCGGCGGGCGCCATCGCGCAGGATGAATTCGACGTACTGCCCGGCGCGGTATTGCAGGTTCTGGTTCGCGGGCAGCTGCAGCCTGAGCACGGCCACGTCGGCCGCGGGCCGGGTGATGGACAGCACGCGCGAAGGCAGCTTGAGCACCGGGAACTCGCCCGCGCCCGGCACGCTGCGCGCCTCGACCACGCAGTCGCTCTGCGGCACAGCGCAGCAAGTGAGGATGAAACCAGCCTCTTCCTCGGCCGCCGACAGCGCCTTGCTCTGGTGCACACCGTGCACGACATGGCCCTGCAGCAGCCGGCTCTTGCACGAGCCGCAGGCGCCGTCGCGGCAGCCGTAGGGCAGGCCGACGCCCTGGCGGATGGCGGCGGGCAGGATGGCCTCGTCGGCATCGACGCTGAAGGCACGTTCGGAAGGCTTTAGGGTGACGGTGTAGCTCATGGAAGGCCGCGAGGCGCACGTAAACTGCAACCACCGATTGTGCCCGGGCACCGCGGCGAGCCGGCCTGCACCCCGTCGATCAACCCTCTAGCCCACGCCGCTTGTGTCCACGCCCGCCGTCCATGTGCCCCGCGCCGCGCGCAGGCCCACGCTGCTCATCGTCGGCTGCGGCGACGTGGGCCTGCGTGTGCTGCGCCTGGTGCAGCCTGCCTGGCGCGTGCTGGCGCTGACCTCGAGCCCCGGACGCGCCCCCGTGCTGCGCGCTGCCGGCGCCGTGCCGCTGCTCGGCGACCTCGACGTGCCGGCCACCCTGGGCCGCCTGGGCGGCCTGGCCGACGCCGTGCTGCACCTTGCACCGCCGCCGCTGCAGGGTGTGTCGGACCCGCGCACGCTGGCCTTGCTGCGCGCGCTGGCGCGTGGCGGTCGGGTGCAGCGCATCGTCTACGGCAGCACCAGCGGTGTCTATGGCGACTGCGGCGGCGCGTTCCTCGACGAAACCCGCGCCGTCAACCCGACCACCGACCGCGCGCGCCGCCGTGTCGATGCAGAGTCACATCTGCGCTGGTTCGGCCGCCGTACCGGCGCACGCGTGACCGTGCTGCGCATCCCCGGCATCTACGCCGGCGACCGCGCGGGCGGCCACCCGCGTGAACGCCTGGCGCGCGGCACCGCGGTGCTGGCCGCAGCCGACGACGTCTACACCAACCACATCCACGCCGACGACCTGGCGCGCACCTGCGTGGCCGCGCTCTACCGCGGCCGGCCGCAGCGTGTGTTGCATGCCAGCGACGACACCGAGATGCGCATGGGCGACTACTTCGACCTCGCCGCCGATCTCTGCAGCCTGCCGCGCCCGCCGCGCATCACGCGCGACGAAGCCAGGCGGCAGCTGAGCCCGATGCTGCTGAGCTTCATGAGCGAGTCGCGCCGCCTGGCCAACACGCGGCTGAAGGGCGAACTGCGCCTGCGCCTGCGCTACCCGACGGTGCGCGAGGGTCTGCTCGCAGGCTGATGCCGGTTCAGATGCCCTGCGCGCGGCGCAGGGTCTTCTCGCGGTCGACAGCCTGCACCGTGATGGCCATCGGGCGGCCGTCGCGTTCGATCTCCAGTTCCACGGCGCGCTCGGCGCGCATGTCGGCCCACAGCGCGCGCCACAACTCGGCCAGTGCCGTGACGGGCTTCCCATCCAGGCGCCGGATGCGGTCACCCGGCTGCAGCCCCGCCACGTCGGCCGGGCTGTCGTCGGTGACACGCAGAACCCGCAATTCACCTTCACGCTCGACGCAGTTCAGCCCCAGCCAGGGCCGCGCGCTGGCCTGCGAACGGCCGCGCAGGCGCAGTTCGGCCAGGATGGGCTTGAGCAGGTCCACCGGCACGAACATGTTGCCCAGCGTGCGCGGCCGACCCGGGCCCAGCGCGTCGGGCACCACGAGCGAGCCCACCCCCAGCAGCTCGCCCTGGGCGTCGAAGAGCGCTGCGCCGCTGTGGCTGCGCGCCTGCGGCACGGTGTAGAGCGCGCCCTCGATGTGGTATTCCCAGTAGCCCGAAAAGGCGCGTCGCGACACCAGTTGCACGGGCTGCACCTCACCGTCGTCACCGCCGCTGACCACGGTGGCCGTCGCGGCCAGGGTGCCGGCGTCGGCCGCACCTGCTGGCGAGACCGGCGCAGACCGGGCGAACGGCGCCGGCTGCACGCCCAGCGGCGTCAGCGCCTGCACGAGGCCGAAGCCGCTGGCCTGGTCGTAGGCCAGCACACGCGCCGGCACGCGTCGCCCGGCTTCGGTGACGAGCTCGACGCTCTCGGCCTCCAGCACCAGGTAGCCGATGGTCAGCACGACACCGTCTTCGCCGATGAGCACGCCCGAGCCGCGGCGTTCGCTGCCCAGGGTGCGCGCCGAACGCGCACCTTCCACCGCCTGCACCTGCAGTCCGACCACGGCCTCGCGGGCACGTTCCAGCGCGCGCGAGCGCAACTCGATGTCGGTGGCGGCAAAGCCGGCGCCGCACGCGGCCAGCAGGGTGGTCGCCAGCAGGTTCTGCCCGGTGCGTGAGCCCAACTTCATGACCGTCCCCCTCGTCGGCAAGGACCTCCAGCATGAGGCCGGCGCGCCGCCGACGTGCGGCCGGGGGCTTGGCCCCGGCATCGTCTTCAGCGCCGACGCGAGCCGAAGGGTGGCTGGCGCCGCCAGTAGCGGATCATCAGGAAGCCGCCCACCATGCCGCCCAGGTGGGCGAAGTGGGCCACGCTGCCGGTGTCCATCAGCCCCAGCACCAATTCGAGTGTGCCGAAGACGATGACGAAGGTGCGCGCCTTCATCGGGATCGGCGGGAACAGCGGCATGATGACCCGGTTCGGGAACAGCATGCCGAAGGCCAGCAGCAGCGCGAACAGGCCGCCCGAGGCGCCCACCGTGGGCACGCGCGAGCCGCTGATGGCGGTGAAGATCAGCTGCGTCAGCGCCGCAGCCAGCACGCCGGCGAGCAGGAAGGCGGCGTAGCGTTTGGCACCCCACAGCCTTTCCAGTTCCGAGCCGAACATCCACAGGCCCAGCATGTTGAAGAACAGATGGCCGATGCCGCCGTGCAGGAAGGCGTAGGTGACGATCTGCCAGGGCATGAAGTTGCCGCTGGCCAACGGGTAGAGCGCAAACAGCCCCTGCAGGAAGACGATCTGCTGCAGGAAGAAGATGGCCGTGCAGGCCAGCATCAGGTTCTTGGTCAGCGTCGGGATCGGCGGCATGCGGCGCGGGGGGTCGGGCGGTGTGAGGTGATCGGGCCGCTCTGCGCCCGGTTGGTGCCCCCGGCCAGACTCGAACTGGCACGCCTTGCAGCGGCGGATTTTGAATCCGCTACGTCTACCGATTTCGTCACGGGGGCAGCACGCCGCGGGGCTTGCCCGAGGCTGAAATCATTATCACATGCAGCCTTGTCCGTGCCCGGCCAGCGGCGCGCGGCAGCGCTGCCACAATCGTGCCCCGCAGCAGGAGCCCGCGCCATGAATCCACCGGCCCCACCGGCCTACAAGACCCTGGAAGACGCCATCGGCGGCACGCCGCTGGTGGCGCTGCAGCGGCTGCCCGGCGCGGCCGGCACGGCGCGCGGCAACGTCGTCCTGGGCAAGCTGGAAGGCAACAACCCTGCGGGTTCGGTGAAGGACAGGCCGGCCATCAGCATGATCCGCCGTGCCGAGGAACGCGGCGAGATCCGTCCCGGCGACACGCTGATCGAGGCCACCTCGGGCAACACCGGCATCGCGCTGGCGATGGCTGCGGCCATCCGCGGCTACCGGATGCTGCTGATCATGCCCGAGGACCTGTCGATCGAACGTGCGCAAACGATGAAGGCCTTCGGCGCACAACTCATCCTGACTCCACGTTCGGGCGGCATGGAGTACGCCCGCGACCTGGCCGAGCAGATGCAGAAGGACGGCAAGGGGCGGGTGCTCGACCAGTTCGCCAACGCCGACAACCCGCGTGTGCACTTCGAGACCACCGGCCCGGAGATCTGGGCCGACACCGCCGGCCGCGTGACTCACTTCGTCAGCGCCATGGGC
>JAURZK010000073.1 GCA_030653505.1 Rubrivivax sp. | reverse complement strand
GGTCTGCACCGAGAGGTGGCGGCCGAATTCCCAGGCCAAGTCGTCGCAGGTGACGAAGCGGCCCAGGCGGGGGTGGACGGGGCCGACGTGGTAGTCCTCGAGGTAGACCTCGATGAAGGTCTTCCAGTTGTAGTCGCACTGGTGAACCTGCGCGCGGTCGAAGACGTAGCCCGAGAAGTCGAGCTGCGCGGCGGCGCCGAGCTCGGACAGGTCTGTGGCCACGCTGCGGCCGTTGTGCTCGAACAACAGACCTTGCCAGTTCTGCACCGGGTAGTTGCGCAGATTCAGGCACGGGTCTTCGGCGAAGTGGGGCGCGCCGACGAGTTCGCCGTGCAGGTCGTAGGTCCAGCGGTGCAGCGGACAGACGATCTGGCGCCCGGTGTGGCCGCGGCCCTTGAGCATGATGGCCTGACGGTGGCGGCAGACGTTCGAGATCAATTCGACGCCGCCGGCCGTGCGGACCAGCGCGCGGCCCTCGTTCTCCTGCACCAGCGCCAGGTGGTCACCGACCTCGGGCAGCGCCAGTTCGTGCCCCAGGTAGCGCGGCGCATGCTCGAAGATGAGTTCCTGTTCGCTGCGGAACAGGCCCTCGTCGAAGTAGCTGGAGACTGGGAGTTGAGTGCGGCTGCGCTCAAGAGCTTCGAGACTGACGCTCAGGTCCGACATGATCCGAGGGGATCCTCCTGTGGTAGGACATCGACCCCGCCGCCCGGTGGCCCCGCGGGCGACATGAGAGAGAAATAGATCCAGGCCGGCCTGCGACTGACGCCGTGCCGGGCTTGGACCGGGGGGCGATTCTAGCCGGGGCCCCGCCACGCGAGGCTGACCGACGGCAAGCCAGGATGCCCTGCACGGTGATGCGGGCCGGCTTGACTAGAATGCAGAGGTTGATTTCACGTCCCGAAATGCCGCGCAGCGCTGCCCACACCCCCAAGGAACCCGCCACCTACGAGCAGGCGCTCGCCGAACTCGACCGCCTGGTGGTGCAGATGGAGGGCGGCCAGCTCCCACTGGACGAGCTGCTCGACGGCTACCGGCGCGGCGCCGAACTGCTGAACTATTGCCGCGGCCGGCTGCAGGCGGTGGAAGAGCAGGTCAAGCTGCTGGAAGACGGGCAGCTCAAGCCCTGGGTCGCGCCATGAACACCTCCGACTTCGAGGCCTGGGCGCGGCAACAGCTGAGCGACGTGGAACAGGCGCTCGAAGCCTGGGTGCCGCCGTCGGCACCGGCGGGCCTGGGCGATGCGATGCGCTACGGGGTGCTCGACGGCGGCAAGCGGCTGCGGCCCCTGCTGGTGATGGCCGCCTGCCAGGCCGTCGGCGGCAACACGGGCGCGGCGCTGCGCGCTGCGGTGGCGGCCGAGTTGATCCACGCCTACAGCCTGGTGCACGACGACATGCCCTGCATGGACAACGACGTGCTGCGCCGCGGCAAGCCGACGGTGCACGTGAAGTACGGCCAGGCCCAGGCCATGCTCGCCGGTGACGCCATGCAGGCCCTGGCCTTCGAGGTGCTGACACCCGAAGACGGTGCCAGTGTGCCGCCGGTGCTGCAGGCCCGTCTTTGCGCGTTGCTGGCGCGTGCGGCCGGCCACGCCGGCATGGCCGGCGGCCAGGCCATCGACCTGGCCAGCATCGGCCAGGCGCTGGACGAGGCCGCGCTGCGCGACATGCACCGCCGCAAGACCGGTGCGCTGCTGCAGGCCAGCGTGCAGATGGGTGCGGCCTGCGGCGGCTGCACCGACATGGCCTGGCGCGCGCTGGGCGACTACGGCGCGGCCATCGGCCTGGCCTTCCAGGTCGTGGACGACATTCTCGACGTCACCCAGGCGTCCGAGACGCTGGGCAAGACCGCCGGCAAGGACCAGCACCACAACAAGCCCACCTACGTCTCGCTGCTGGGCCTGACCGCCGCCCGGCGCCACGCCGAGGAACTGCGCCAGCAGGCGCAAACCGCGCTGGCGGGCAGCGGGCTCGGTGCGGCCGCCGGCGTGCTTGCGGTGCTGGCCGACAAGGTCGTCGAAAGAGAAAACTGAAATGAAGTTGCCTTCCCTGCTGAGCAAGATCAACGCCCCCGCCGACCTGCGCAGGCTCAACCGCGCCGAGCTGCCCGCGCTGGCCAAGGAGTTGCGCGAGTTCGTGCTGCAGACCGTCAGCCAGACCGGCGGCCACCTGGGCAGCAACCTCGGCACTGTCGAGCTCACGGTGGCGCTGCATTACGTGTTCAACACGCCGCACGACCGCATCGTCTGGGACGTCGGTCACCAGACTTACCCGCACAAGATCCTCACCGGCCGCCGCGACCGCATGCACACGCTGCGCCAGCTGGGTGGCGTGGCCGGCTTCCCGCGCCGCGACGAGAGCGAATACGACACCTTCGGCACCGCGCACAGCAGCACCAGCATCAGCGCCGCCCTGGGCATGGCGCTGGCGGCCAAGCTGAAGAACGAGGACCGCCACGCCGTGGCCGTGATCGGCGACGGCGCCATGACCGCCGGCATGGCCTTCGAGGCGCTGAACAACGCCGGTGTCAGCCACGCCGGCGTCAACGCCGACATCCTGGTGGTGCTCAACGACAACGACATGTCGATCAGCCCGCCCGTCGGTGCGCTGAACAAGTACCTGGCGCGCCTGATGAGCGGCAACTTCTACGAGGCCGCGCGTGAAAGCGCCAAGGCGGTGCTGAAGAACGCGCCGCCGCTGTTCGAACTGGCGCGGCGCTTCGAGGAACACGCCAAGGGCATGGTCGTGCCCGGCACCATCTTCGAGGAATTCGGCTTCAACTACGTCGGCCCCATCGACGGCCACGACCTCGAATCGCTGATCCCGACGCTGGAGAACCTGCGCGCCAAGCGCGGCCCGCAGTTCCTGCACGTCGTCACCAGGAAGGGTTACGGCTACGAGCTCGCCGAGGCCGACCCGGTGAAGTACCACGCCGCCAGCGGCAAGTTCGACCCCGCGCAGGGTTTCCCGAAGAGCGCGCCGAGCAAGCCGACGTTCACGCAGGTCTTCGGCCAGTGGCTGTGCGACATGGCTGCGGCCGACGAGCGCCTGGTGGGCATCACGCCGGCGATGCGGGAAGGCTCCGGCATGGTCGACTTCCACAAGCGCTTCCCGAACCGCTACCACGACGTCGGCATCGCCGAGCAGCACGCCGTCACCTTCGCCGCCGGCATGGCCTGCGAGGGCCTGAAGCCCGTGGTGGCCATCTACAGCACCTTCCTGCAGCGCGGCTACGACCAACTGATCCACGACGTGGCGCTGCAGAACCTGCCGGTGGTGTTTGCACTCGACCGCGCCGGCATCGTCGGCGCCGACGGTCCCACGCACGCCGGTGTCTACGACATCGCCTTCGTACGCTGCATCCCGAACTGCGCGATGCTGACGCCCAGCGACGAGAACGAATGCCGCCAGGCGCTGACCACCGCCTTCCGCCACGACGGCCCGGCCGCGGTGCGTTACCCAAGGGGTGCCGGCGCCGGCGTCGCGGTGGACCCGGCGCTCACCGCCTGGCCCTGGGGCAAGGGTGTGCTGCGGCGGGAAGCGCCGCTTCGCGCCGACACGCGCGGCGGCAAACGCCTGGCCATCCTGGCCTTCGGCACCTTGCTGCACGCTGCGCTGGCGGCGGCCGAGAACCTGGGCGCCACGGTGGTCGACATGCGTTTCGCGAAGCCGCTGGACGCCGACCTGGTGCTCGAACTGGCGCGCACCCACGACGGCCTGGTGACGGTGGAAGAGGGCTGCACCATGGGCGGCGCCGGCAGCGCGGTGCTGGAATGCCTGGCCGCTGCCGGCGTGATGGTGCCGGTGCTGGTGCTGGGCCTGCCCGACGTCTTCACCGAGCATGGCGACCCGGCCAAGATCCTGTCGATGTGCGGGCTGGACGCCGCCGGCATCGAGAAGTCCATCGTGCAGCGTTTCGGCGTCACCCGGCCGACGCTGGCCGCCGTCAATGGCTGACCGCATCAGTTGACGGCACCCGGCCTTCGCCGCAGGCGAACGCTGCATAGCAACCGCGTGACGCTGCGGGCCGGCAAAAGCTGGCATCCTTCGCTCCTTCATGACGAACCTCACCGACGCCCTGCACATCCCCGACACACAAAGCGCGCGCGACGACCGCCACCTGGCGATACAGCGTGTGGGTGTGAAGGACGTGCGCTATCCGCTGCAGATCCACGTCGCGGGCGCCGTGCAGCAGACCGCGGCACTGTGGTCGCTGGACGTGGCGCTGCCAGCCGAGAAGAAGGGCACGCACATGTCGCGCTTCATCGCCTGGCTCGACGCGCTGGCGCTCTCGGGCCAGGCGCTGGACGCCCCCGCGCTGCGCGAGAAACACGCCGTCATGCTGCACAAGCTGGGCGCCGACGAAGGCCGCATCGAGGCTGCCTTCAGCTTCTTTCTGCGCAAGCGCGCGCCGGTCTCGGGGCTGCAGAGCCTGCTCGACTACCAGGGCCGGTTGATCTCGGAGACACGTGCCGGCGTCACCTCGGTGTTTGCCGAGGTCGCGGTGCCGGTGAAGAGCCTGTGCCCGTGCAGCAAGGAGATCGCTGACTACGGCGCGCACAACCAGCGTTCGATGGTGACGCTGCGCGTCGAACTGCTGCAGGACGTGGCCTGGCACGAACTCGTGCGCTTCGCCGAGGACGAGGCCAGCAGCGAGATCTGGCCCATGCTCAAGCGCCCCGACGAGAAGTGGGTCACCGAGCGCGCCTACGAGAACCCCAAGTTCGTCGAAGACCTGGTGCGCGACGTGGCGCTGGGCCTCAACGCGGACACGCGCATCGGGCGCTACCGCGTCGATGTCGAGAACTTCGAGTCGATACACAACCACTCGGCCTACGCGCGCATCGAGCGGAACTGATTTCCGCCACTGCCCTGCACTGAACCCCCGACGGGCGCGAAGCAAGCGCCCCCGGGGGTTTTTCACGTCTGGCCGAAAGCCGCGTGACAAGCGTCACACCTGCTTGCACGTGTAGGAATTTGCCTTACAGCGCGGCTGGAAGAAGCTGGACTCCAGCGACGGAGATGGACTGATGTGACGGTTCATTTCATCTCTCTACAGTTCATCACATCGAGTGGTACCCAGCACCCACCCCGCAACAACGCAACCCGAAACCCCACGGAGCCACACACACATGAACACCGAACAGATCCTCGCCGAGATCCGCGAAGCCAACCTGTCCTACCTGATGCTGGCGCAGAGCCTGGTGCGCGCCGACAAGGAACAGGCGCTGTTCCGCCTGGGCGTCAGCGAGGAGACGGCGGCGCTGATCGGCGCGCTGACCCCGGCGCAGATGATGAAGGTGGCCACCGGCAACACGCTGCTGTGCCGCTTCCGCATGGACGACGACATGGTCTGGAACCTGCTGACCAGCCACGGCAAGGGCGCTGCCAACGATGGCATGAGCCGCCTGCATGCATCGATCCTGATGGCCGGCCGTCATCAAGAGGCCGCGTGAGATAGGCCCCCACGCTCACTGCGTTCGCTGCCCCCCGAGGGGGCTCTTGCAGCGGCCCGGCAGAGCCGGTTCCGCGCAAGGCCTTGATCAAGACATACACAGGACGGAGAAACACCATGGCCCGCAACAAGAGCATCCTGACCGAGGCCCGCCAGATCGAGCGTGCCGTGACGCTGATCAACCTGGGCGCGCGCCTGCAGGTGCTGGAAAGCGAGACCGACCTGAGCTACGAGCGCCTGCTGCGCCTGTACAAGGAGGTCGCGGGCAAGAGCCCGAGCAAGGGCCAGCTGCCGTTCTCCACCGACTGGTTCATGACCTGGCAGCCCAACATCCACGGCAGCCTGTTCCTGAACATCCACGAGTACCTGAACAAGACGGCGGCGCTGGAAGAGATCGACACCGTCATCAAGGCCTACCAGCTCTACCTGGAACAGATGCAGTCGCAGGGGCTGGAACCGCTGCTGTCGGTCACGCGCGCCTGGCGCCTGGTGAAGTTCGTCGACAACGGCATGCTCACGATGACGGCCTGCAGCAAGTGCGGCGGCCACTTCGTCACCCACCCGCACGAGATCGCCCGCCACTACGTCTGCGGCCTGTGCAACCCGCCGGCGCGTGCCGGCAAGGGCAAGCTCGCCGGTTCGCTGGGTGCCGAGCCGCTGGGCCCGCAGGCCTACGCGCAAGGCCGCGCTGCCGCCCATGCAGGACATTGATCACGTTTCGTCGCCCGCGTGCGCCTCAAGTCCGGCGCCGCGCTTCCGATGACATGGCCAGGTGAGCAGATTCATTGTTCGTCTCCTCCTGGCACAGATCCCTGTGCTTTCCAGCGGGTCCTTCGGGACCCGCTCTTTTTTTGGCCGGCGTCCGGAACCGCCTTCATGCAGATCTCCAGTTGTCCCGGCCGCGTGCCGATATGAAGCATGACGCCCATGCACTGCCGCGATGCCCTCGCGCCACGTCACCTTGAAGCTCGTTCCGTTTCCTGTCCACTGCCTGCGCCTCTGTGAGCCGCTGCCCTTCGCCCTGTGCAACGCACAGGGACAGGTCATGCTCGCTGCCGGCGACAGCGTCGACTACCCGGTCCAGTTCGACACGTTGACGCGCGTGCCGCTGATGGCCCAGGAGGGCGAGATGACGGCCTGGATGCGCACGCGGCTGGGATCGGTGGAACTCGCGCCCGCGCCGCCGCCGCTGTCGCAGCAATGGCGCGATCTGGTGGAGCAGCTCGACGACGCGCTGTACAGGCTGCGCGCCGGCAGCGACTGGCGCGCGCGGCTGTTCAACGTGCATGGTCGCGCGCGAGCCCTGTTCGAGCGCCGCCCCGACGCCTCGCTCTACCACCACATCTACGAGGCCGGGCACTCGATGCAGAAGTACAGCTGCCACCACGCGCTGCTGACGCTGCTCATTGCCGAGCACGCGGCGGCCAAGCTGGGCTGGCCGCAGGCCTGGACAGACAGCCTGGGCCGCGCCGCACTGACGATGAATGTCGCCATGCGGCAACTGCAGGACGAGCTGGCCGCGACACGCCAGCAGCCGACAGAGGCGATGCGCGCGCAGATCGATGCCCACCCCGAGGCCGGCGCCACGCTGCTGGAGGCCCAGGGTCTCGGCGACCGCCTGTGTCTGGCCGTCGTGCGACTGCACCACGAGGCCGAGGGCGAGGGGCAGCCGCTCGCCGACCAGCCGCCCGAGCGCCAGCTGGCCCGGCTGCTGCGCCGTGTCGACATCTTCACCGCCAAGATCAGCCGCCGCGCCACGCGCAGCCCGATGTCGCCGGTGCGTGCCGCCCGCGAGGCCTGCCTGGGCAGCAACGGTGTGCCCGACGAGATCGGCGGCGCCATGCTCAAGGCCGTGGGTCTGTACCCGCCCGGCTGCTTCGTGTCGCTGGCCAGCGGCGAACTGGCCATCGTGGTGGCACGCGGTGAACGTGCCAACGTGCCTCGGGTGGCGGCACTGGTGTCGCCGCGCGGCAGCCCGCTGGGCGAACCGCAGATGCGCGACACCGGTCTGGAGCGCTACGCCGTGCGCAGCGCGGTGGCCCCTTCGAGCGTGAAGGTGCGTCCCCCGCACGACCGCCTGCTGGCCTGAGCGCCAGGGCCGCTCGCCTGGCGCCGGCGTCGCGAGTTGGGGCCTTGCAGCCCGGCTTATCCAAGGCTGGCGCGGCGCCGCGGCGCTCACACTGGACACACGATGCACCCATCTCGACTGTCCACGCTGCCGGCGACGGTGCCGCAGCGCCTGCCCTGGCCGCTGCCCGCGCTGGGCGCGTGGGCGCTCGGCTGGACGCTTTGGGTGCTGCTGGGCGCCGCGGGCGCCGCGCCGGCGCTCGCCTTCGGTGCGGCGCTGGCCGCTACCACGCTGGCCGCGCTGCGCTGCCGCGGGCGCTGGCGCCAGGCCATCGCCGCCGCCGGCTTCCCCCTGTCTGCGCTGGTGCTGGGCGCTGCCGGTGCGCTGCCGCCGGCGGTCTGGCTGCTGCTGCTCTTGCCGGTGCTGTTGGTCTACCCACTGCGCGCGTGGCGCGACGCGCCGCTGTTCCCGACACCGCACGGTGCGCTGACCGGCCTGGAGGGTCTCGTCGGCCAGCCCGCGCGTGTTCACGACGCCGGCTGCGGACTGGGCCACGGCCTGGCCGCGCTGCGCCGGCTGTGGCCGCAGGCCGCGCTCAGCGGCAGCGAGTGGAGCCCGCTGCTGGCCTGGGCCACCCGCTGGCGCTGCCGCCATGCCCAGGTGCAGCGCGGCGACATGTGGGCCGTGCCCTGGGGCGCTTACGACCTCGTCTACCTCTTCCAGCGCCCCGAGAGCATGGCACGCGCCCACGCCAAGGCGGCGCGTGAGCTGGCGCCCGGCGCCTGGCTCGTGAGCCTGGAGTTCGCCGTGCCCGGTGTGACCCCGGTGGCCTGCCTGCAGGGCAGCGGCCGCAAGCCGGTGTGGATCTACCAGCCCGCGGGGCCCGCAGCGCCCTCAATACAGCCGGTGCGCGGCCGATAACCCACACAAGCCCGGCGCAGGTCTGTCCTGCTGCCGGTCACTACGCGGATCAATCCACATGTTCGTCATCATCGGCTGGGTCATGGCGCTGGGCTGCGTCTTCGGCGTGTTCATCGTCCACGGCGGCAACATCGGCGTGATCCTGAAGGCCCTGCCGTTCGAGATGGTCACCATCTTCGGTGCCGCCATCGGCGCCTTCCTGGCCAACAACCAGATGAAGGTCGTCAAGGCCACCATCTCCGGCATCGGCCGCTGCTTCAAGGGCAGCAAGTACAGCAAGGCCCGCTACATGGAGCTGCTGGCGCTGCTCTTCGACATCCTGCAGAAGGCGCGCAAGGAAGGCCTGATGTCGATCGAGAAGGACGTCGAGGAGCCGCACAGCAGCCCGCTGTTCCAGAAGTACCCCAACGTCGGCAACGACCACCACGTCTGCGAGTTCATCACCGACTACCTGCGCATGATGGTCTCGGGCAACCTCAACGCGCACGAGATCGAAAGCCTGATGGACAGCGAGATCGAGACGCACCACGCGGAAGAGCACGCCGCGGTGGCGGCCATCCAGCGCATGGCCGGCGCGCTGCCGGCCTTCGGCATCGTGGCCGCCGTGCTGGGCGTGGTCAACACCATGGGCTCGGTGGGCCAGCCGCCGGCGGTGCTGGGCGGCATGATCGGCTCGGCCCTGGTCGGCACCTTCCTGGGCATCTTCCTGGCCTACGGCTTCGCCGAGCCGCTGGGCGGCCTGCTGGAGCAGAAGGTCGAGGACGCCAGCAAGGAACTGCAGTGCATCAAGACCACGCTGCTGGCCAGCATGCAGGGCTACGCGCCGCAGGTGGCCATCGAGTTCGGGCGCAAGGTGCTGTATTCCGGCGACCGCCCCAGCTTCATCGAACTGGAAGGCCACGTGAAGGGCAAGAAATGAGCGTTCTGCAAGGTGCCACCCGACCCGGTCTGCTCGACGGCCTGAGCCTGCAACGTCGCCTGCCCTGGGGCCCCGCGCACCCGGTCGCGCCGCGTGCCGGCGCTGTCACGCGGTCTGCCCCGACCAAGGACATGCGCGGATCCGGCTCTGCCGGGCCGCTGCATGAGCCCCCTTGGGGGGTGGCGAAGGCGCGAAGCGACAAGCCTGGGGGCGTGTGATGGCCGGTGACGCCAAGAAGCTGCAGCCGATCATCATCAAGCGCGTCAAGAAGGGCGGCCA
>JAURZK010000062.1 GCA_030653505.1 Rubrivivax sp. | reverse complement strand
AGGCCGCTGGGCGTGACGATGCCGAACAGGCTCTGCAGCGGCGCGAAGGACACCGAGGACTGCGCCGTCTGCGTCAGACCCGGGCTGGGCCGGCGCTGCACGTTGGCTTCGTACTGCGAAGGCTTGCCGTAACCGTCGGTGGCCACGGCCTGGCCCAGGCCCTTGGTGTGCGTCGGCAGTTCCAGGATATGGGGGTCGCCACCGGCGTGCGGCACCGGGTTGACCTGGGCGAGCGCGGCAGGTGCCGCGGCACCCGCCACAGCGGCGGCAAAGGCGCCGCGCACGAAGTCGCGCCGGCCGGCCTTGCCCTCGCGGAAGACGGTGCGCACACCCTCGCCGTCGATGAAGTTCTCGGGGGCCTTGATCAGGCGGCCGGAACGGTGGTCTCGCTGGGTCACTGAGTCTCCTCGGGGGCGGGTGGGACAGACAGGCACGCCCCGATGCACGGCGGCGGCGGAGCGGCGGACTCGACCCACCATTGACACTGCGCCCGGAAGATTCGACGCGATCATTCATCGGGATATGCAGTTACACGAATATTAGCCCTTGCCACCCATCATGGCCTAAGGGTTTTCCCGTGTCGGCTTGTCAGGCCTCTTCAAGCAGGGCGCGGCATCGGCCCGTGCAGCGAGGCAGGCGCGGTCGCCCGTGATCCGCGACGCCCAGGTTTCAGCACTTGCGCGCCACCAGCCCGGCCAGGGCGGACAGACCGCGGTGCCGCGTGCCTTCTTCGAGCAGTGCCTCGTAGTCGACGAGTTCGACGATGTCCATCGCGGCGAAGGCCTCACGCAGCAGTTCGGCCGTGTACAGGTGCGACAGCACGCCGGGCCCACCGGTCTTCAGTTCCAGCTGGCGTGGTGTGTAGCCCTGCAGCACCAGCACGCCGCCGGGCTTCAGTGCGGCCTGCATCTGTGCAAACTGGCGTGCGCGCATCGCCGGGTCGGCAAACTGGATGAAGATGGCGACCACAGCGTCGAAGGCCGCGGGCTGCCAGTCCCAGTCGTCGAAGCCGGCGACATGGTGGTCGACCGCGACTCCCGCTTCGGTCGCCAGCCGGCGGGCCTTGACCACCGCCACGTCGGCGACATCGAAGGCCTGCACGTCGAAGCCCTGCTGCGCGAGCCAGACGCTGTTGCGCCCTTCGCCGTCGGCCACGCAGAGCACCCGCCCGCCGTGTTTCAGCAGGGGCGCCTTGGCACGCAGGTAGTCGTTGGGCTCGCGGCCGAAGAAGTAGCCGTCGCCGGCGTAGCGCTGGTTCCAGGTGGCCGCGGCGTCGGGGAACGCAGCATCGCTCATCGCCTCTCAGGCGCCGGCGCGCACGCCGAGCTTGCGCAGGAGGGTCTCCATCAGGCACCACTTCGTCAGCCCGCTCTGCAGCAGATTGACGCCGACGAAGGCGGTGAAGGCCAGCCACCAGGCACTGTGGAAGATGGGGCTGCCGGGGATGCCGAGCGCAAGCGACAGCAGGATGAATGCGCCGGCGATGACACGGACGAGTTGCCAGGTGGTCATGGGGGTCTTCCTTGGGCGTTGAAGTGAAGGTGAAGGGATTGCGAACGGGTTCATACCGCTGCCAGCTCGCCATCGTTCGCTTCGATGAGGGTGTGCAGGCGCTTGCGGTAGGCGGCGTAGTACAGCACCGGGATCACGACCAGCGTCAGCAGCGTGCTGACGAAGATGCCGAAGATCAGCGAGATCGCCAGGCCGTTGAAGATGGGGTCGTCGAGGATGAAAAACGCGCCCAGCATCGCGGCCAGGCCGGTCAGCACGATGGGCTGCGCGCGTGTGACGGCCGAGTGCACGATGGCGCGCTTGAACTCCACGCCCTCACGCACCTGCAGGTTGATGAAGTCGACGAGCAGGATGGAGTTGCGCACGATGATGCCGGCCAGGGCGATCATGCCGATCATGCTGGTGGCCGTGTACTGCGCGTTCAGCAGCGCGTGGCCGGGCATGACGCCGATGATCGTCAGCGGAATGGGCGCCATGATGATCAGCGGCGTGAGGTAGCTGCCGAACTGCGCCACCACCAGCAGATAGATCAGCACCAGGCCCACGCCGTAGGCCGCGCCCATGTCGCGGAAGGTCTCGTAGGTGATCTGCGACTCGCCGTCCCACTTCAGCGTGTAGTCGCGCAGCTGGTCGTCGGGCTGGCTGATGAAGTGTTCCTGCAGCGTGCCGCCGCCGGGCGTGGCGATCTTGGCGATCTCGCCGCGCATCGCGAACATGCCGTAGAGCGGGCTGTCGACGGCGCCGGCCATGTCGGCGACGACGAAGTTCACCGGCAACAGGTTCTTGTGGTAGATCGGCTGCTCGCGCAGCGTGTCGCTGACGGTGACGAGCTCGCGTATCGGCACCAGCGCGCCGCTTGCCGAGCGCACCGCCAACTGCAGCAGCGTGGCCAGTTCGCCGTGGCGCTCGGGCGGCAGCTGCAGCACGGCGGGCACCGGGAACTTCGATCCGTCGTGCAGGTAGGCCACGCCCTCGCCGCCCAGGCCGGCGGCCAGCGTGGTGACGATGGCCTGCTGCGGCACACCCAGCACCGCGGCCTTGCGGCGGTCCACCAGCAGCAGTGTCTTGGGCGCGGCGGCGATGCTGCTGTCGTCGACGTCGACGACACCCGCTTGTTTCTCGAACACCGCGCGCACCGCCTTGGCCACCTCGCGTCGGCCCTGGCTTTCAGGCCCGTAGATCTCGGCGACGATGGGCGAGAGCACGGGCGGGCCCGGCGGCACCTCGACGATCTTCACGTTGGCGCCGAAACGCGCGCCGATCTTCTGCAGTTCGGGTCGCACGCGCATGGCCACGGCGTGGCTTTGCGCGTCGCGCAGGTGCTTGTCGACGAGGTTGACCTGCAGGTCGCCCACCTCGCCGCCGGCACGCAGGTAGTACTGGCGCACCAGGCCGTTGAAGTTGATCGGCGCGGCGGTGCCGGCATAGGCCTGGTAGTCGGTGACCTCGGGCACGGTGAGCAGGTGGTCGCCCAGGGCACGCAGCGTGGCCGCGGTGTGTTCCACGGGCGTGCCGGCGGGCATGTCGACGATGACCTGGAACTCGGACTTGTTGTCGAAGGGCAGCATCTTCAGCTGCACCAGGCCGAACACCGGCAGCAGCACCGACAGCCCGATGAGCGCCGCCACCCCCAGGCCCAGCAGGCCGCGGTTGCGGCCGCCGCGCTGTTCGTCGAGCAGCGGGCGGAAGATGCGCTCGGCCCAGGGCCCGAGCTTGCCGGCCATGCCCTTGCCAGCGTCGTGCACGGCGTGCTCACCCGCCACCGGCGCCGGCACGGGCTTCATCCACAGCCGCGAAAGCCACGGCGTGACGACGAAGGCGATGGCCAGCGACAGCAGCATGCCCATGCTGGCGTTGATCGGTATCGGGCTCATGTAGGGCCCCATCAAGCCGCTGACGAAGGCCATCGGCAGCAGCGCCGCGATCACCGTCAACGTGGCCAGGATGGTGGGCCCACCCACCTCGTCGACCGCCGCCGGGATGATCTGCAGCAGCGAACGCCCGGGGTACTTGTGCTGGTGGCGGTGGATGTTCTCGACCACCACGATGGCATCGTCGACCAGGATGCCGATGGAAAAGATCAGCGCGAACAGCGACACGCGGTTGAGCGTGAAGCCCCAGGCCCACGACGCAAAAAGCGTCACGGTCAACGTCAGGATGACCGCGGTGCCGACGATGGCGGCTTCGCGCCGGCCGAGGGCGAAGAACACCAGCGCCACCACCGACGCGGTGGCGAAGAGCAGCTTCTGGATGAGCTTCTGCGCCTTGTCGTTGGCGCTGGCGCCGTAGTTGCGTGTCTCGGCCACGTCGACGTCGCCGGGGATCACGGTGTTTCGCAGCACGGCCACGCGCGCCATCACGCCGTCGGCCACGTCGATGGCGTTTTCGCCGGCCTTCTTCGTCACCGCGATGGTCACCGCAGGATGGTCGCTGGCGGGCGCGCCGTCCTTGCCCGCCACGCCGTGCCAGACGTAGCGCTGCGCCGGCGGCGCGCCGTCGCGCACCGTGGCCACTTCGCGCAGGAAAACGGGCCTGGCGTTGCGCACGCCCACCACGAGGTCGCCCACGTCGCTGGCCTGCTGCAGGAAGGGGCCGGCCTCCACCGCCACGGTGCGGTTGCCGGCGATCAGCTCGCCCACCGGCAGCCCGAGGTTGGCCGACTGCAGGGCCTGGCGAAGGTCGGCCACCGTCACGCCCACGGCGGCCATGCGCGTGGGGTCGATCTCGACCATCAGCGCGCGGCCGGGGCCACCGATGGTCGTCACTTCGCGTGTGCCGGGCACACGCTTGAGTTCGGCTTCCATGCTGTGCGCCACGCGCTCGAGGTCGTAGGGGCCCGACAGCGCGGCACCCGGCTCGCCCTTGGCGAAGAGCGTGAGCGTAACGATGGGCACGTCGTCGATGCCCTTGGGCTTGATCAGCGGCTGGCCCACGCCCAGGCCCCTGGGCAGCCAGTCGGCGTTCGAATTGACGGTGTCGTAAAGGCGCACCAGCGCCTCGGTGCGCGGCACGCCCACCTTGAACTGCACGGTGATGATGGCCATGCCCGGACGCGAGACCGAGGTGATGTGCTCGATGCCCGAGATCTGCGCCAGCACCTGCTCGGCGGGGCCGGCGACCATCTGCTCGACATCGCGCACCGCAGCCCCGGGGAAGGGGATCATCACGTTGGCCATCGTGACGTTGATCTGCGGCTCTTCCTCGCGCGGCGTCACGCCCACGGCGAACAGGCCCAGCAGCAGCGCCACCAGCGCCAGCAACGGCGTGATCTGCGCGCGCTGGAAGTAGGCCGCGATGCGGCCCGAGACGCCCAGCGGTGCGGCGGTCGGCGTCGGCTGCGAACCCGAGGGCGTGGTCATGGTGGCCTTCAGCGCACGCGGGCCGCGGCCTGGGGCGTGGTCGTCACGCGTTCACCGGCCATCAGGCCGGCCAGCACCTCGACCTGGTCAGCCTGGCTGCGGCCCAGCCGCACCTGGCGCAGCGTCGGTTTGCCCTCGGCGTCGAGCACGTAGACGGCCGTCAGCTCGGCGCGGCGCACCACCGCCTGCAGCGGCACGGAAAGGGCGGCGGCGGGCGCGGCCGCGCCGGAAGCGGCGCCGCCGGCAGGTGCAGCCCCCGACACCGGCAGCCACAGGCGCGCGAACATGCCCGGCACCACGCCAGGCAGCGTCGGCGGCAACTCGGCGCGCAGCTCCACGCTGAGCGTGGCCGCATCCACCGTGGGCAGCTGCTGCAGGCGCAGCGGCGTCACCCACGCGGCCGCACCGGGCAGGCCGGGCAGTTCGGCACGCGGCACCTGGCCAGCCACCAGACGCTGCGCCACGGACTGCGGCACGGCGGCGGTGATGCGCAGCGCGGCGGGGTCGTAGACGGTGACCAGCGCGCGGCCGGGCATGGCCATGTCGCCCAGCTGCACCGGGACGTCGCTCACCACACCTGCGAACGGGGCGGCGACAACGTGCAGGCCGCTCTGCGTGCGCGCGGCGCCGGCCTGCGCCACCTGCGCCTGCAGCTGGGCCTGCGTGGCCTTGAAGGCCGAGTCGGCACGGTCGAGCGCGGCGGCGCTGATGAAGTTCTGCTGCTGCAGCTGCTGCTGGCGCTGGAAGTCCTTGCTGGCCACGTCGAGCGCGGCGCGCGCGGCGCGCACCTGCGCATCGCTGGCGGCGGCGGTTTGCTCGGCGGCGCGGGCGTCGATGCGCATCAGCACCTGGCCCGCACGCACGCGGTCGCCCACCTGCACGTCGAGCTTGACGATGGCGCCTGCCACCTGCGAGGCCACCACGGTCTGGCGCACGGCCTCGACGACACCGTCGAAGCCCAGTGTCGTGGCATTCGCGCGGCTTTGCACCGTGACGCTGGGCAACTGCGCAGCGGCCAGACACGCCGGCGCGGCCAGCACGATGGCCGCCATCAGGGCCTTCCGGAACGGGTTGGGGAGGGGCAGGTCGAGTCGCATCGGGAGCTTCCTTCGGCCTTGCGCGGCGCATCGGTATGCGACAGAGGGCGCAGGGCGTTCTATGAATGCAAGTATTTGCGTAAACACCTAACTAGTCAAGTACAATTTTGCTTATCCAGTCGTGAAAAGAGGCATCATGACGACTCCCGAACCACCGAGCTGCAGCACCATGCAAAACCTGCCCGACGAGGCGTTGGCGCAGGTGGCTGCCTATTTCCAGGCGCTGTCCGAGCCCACGCGCTTGCGCATCCTGAACATGCTGCGCCAACACGAACGCAGCGTGGGTGAGCTGGCGCAACTCTGCGGCTTCAGTTCGGCCAACGTCTCGCGCCACCTCAGCCTGCTGACGCAACACGGTCTGGTGCGGCGCGAAAGCCGCGGCAACAGCGCCTACTACTCCATTGCCGACGACTCGGTCTACGCCCTGTGCGACCTGGTCTGCGGCACGCTGGCGCGCCAGTTCGAACGCCAGATGCAGGCCGGCACCGCCTTCGTCGCCCCAGTTGCACCGCCGCCGGAAGCCGGCTGAAAGGCCCGCCGTGCCCAACGGCCGGGCTGGATTCAGGCCCGCCGCGGCCGATATCCCGGTCTGGACCCTACCCGACCCCTGCGCATGCCCTGCGCCGACCCGCCGACCCTGATGACGATGCAGCAAGACCTGAAGGCACTGGAAGAGCGCTGGGGCCTGGCCCTGCAGAGCGCGGCCTTCGGCGTCTGGGACCTCGACCCGCGCGCACACCAAGTGCAGTACTCGCCCGAGTGGAAGGCAATGCTGGGGTACGGCGACCTGCCCGCGGAAGTGACGGCAGACACCGACTTCTGGCGCAGCCGCGTCCACCCCGACGACCTGCAGCCCATGCTGGCCGCGTTGCACGCCCACCTGACCGGCAGCGCCGCCGGCTATGCCGTCGAGTTCCGTCTGCGCGCCGCCGACGGCAGCTGGCGCTGGGTGCTGTCGCGCGGGCGTGTCGTCGAACGCGACGTCGACGGTGAACCCCTGCGCGTGGTGGGCACGCTCACCGACCTGACCGAACACCGCGAACTGCAGGCCGCACGCCTGGCGCGCGACCATGCCGAAGCCGCCAGCCGCGCCAAGACCGAGTTCCTCTCGCGCATGAGTCACGAGCTGCGTACGCCGCTGAACGCCGTGCTGGGCTTCGCGCAGCTGCTGTCACGTCGCCTGGGCGACGGCGACATCGAGGGCCAGCGCACCTACGTCGCGCACATCGAGCAGGCCGGCTGGCACCTGCTGGCGATGGTCAACGATGTGCTCGACCTGCAGCGTGTGGAAAGCGGCCAGCTCGCGCTGCAGATGCAGGCCGTCGCGCTGGCGCCGTTGTGGGACGCCGTGGCCACGTCGATGACGCCGCTGGCCGCAGCGCGCGGCGTGCACCTGGCCGCCACCGCGCTGCCGCCGCGCGCCCGTGTTCAGGCCGACCCGGCGCGCCTGAAGCAGGTGCTGGGCCACCTGCTGGGCAACGCCATCAAGTTCAGCCAACCGGGCGGCAGCGTCACCTTTGGCGTCTCGGCAGAAGGCCCGCAATGGCGGCTGCGCCTTGGCGACACCGGCCAGGGCATCCCGACGGCGCAGCTGCCGCACCTGTTCGAGGCCTTCAACCGGCTGGGGCGCGTGGGCCCGGGCGCC
Organism: Rubrivivax sp.; assembly: GCA_030653505.1. GTDB lineage: Bacteria > Pseudomonadota > Gammaproteobacteria > Burkholderiales > Burkholderiaceae_C > Rubrivivax. Next base: position 34,401 of record JAURZK010000062.1, on the reverse strand, counting down.
GACGGCGTGGGCATCGGACTGGTGCTGAGTCGCACCCTGGTGCAGCAGATGGGGGGTGAGCTTGTGGTGCACAGCACCCCGGGGGTTGGCACGACGGTCGAGGTCGACCTGCCGCGTGCCGACGGCGCCGCGCTGCGCTGACAAGGTTGAGCCGGCCGGCAGCGCCGGGCCGGCCGCCGCACGTCAGGCCAGTGCCCAGCCCGCCGCGGCGGCAACGGCCACCACGGCCAGCGGCGACCAGCGCGCCCACACCAGCAGCACAAAGGCCAGAAGCGCCAATCCGACGTCGGCCGGGCCGGTGATGGCACTGGTCCACACCGGGCCGATCAACGCCGCCAGCAGCAGGCCCACGACGCCGGCGTTGATGCCAGCCAGCGCCGACTGCGCGCCGGGGCGCTGACGCAGCGTGTCCCAGAAAGGCAGCGCGCCCGCCACCAGCAGCCCCGCCGGCAGGAAGATGGCCAGCAGACACAGCAGGCCACCGCCGAAGCCGCCGAGCCCGGCGACCTCGGGGCGCATCACCGCACCCAGGTAGGCGGCAAAGGTGAAGAGCGGACCGGGAACGGCCTGCGCGGCACCGTAGCCGGCCAGGAAGTCGGCGTTGCTGACCGCGCCCCCGGGCACCACCGCCGTCTGCAGCAGCGGCAGCACGACGTGGCCGCCGCCGAACACGAGGGCTCCGGCGCGGTAGAAGTTGTCCAGCGTGGCCAGCAGCGGCGAGCCTGTGGTGGCGCCCAGCAGCGGCAGCCCCAGCAGCAGCAGCGCAAACAGCGCCAAGGCCACGCCCCCGGCGCGACGCGACACCCGGTGCGGCCGGTGCACGGCGGGTGCCTGCCCCGGCAGGTGCAGCAGCGCGCGGCCGAGCAGGCCGCAGACGACCATGGCGCCCACCTGCGCGAGCGCCGAGGGCAGCAGCAGCGTCAGCACGGCGGCCAGCACCGCCAGTGCAGCGCGCTGCCAGTCGGGGCACAGCACCTTGCCCATGCCCCAGACGGCCTGCGCCACCACGGCCACCGCCACCACCTTCAGGCCGTGCAGCAGCCCGCCGGCACCGGCCAGCGCGCCCTGCTGCAAGAGCAGCGCGAAGGCCATCAGCGCCAGCGCCGACGGCAGCGTGAAGCCGACCCAAGCTGCAGCCATGCCCGCCCAGCCGCCCCGCGCCAGGCCCACGGCCATGCCCACCTGGCTGCTGGCCGGGCCGGGCAGGAATTGGCACAGCGCCACCAGGTCGGCGTAGCTGTGTTCGTCCAGCCAGCGCCGGCGTTCGACGAACTCGGTGCGGAAGTAGCCCAGATGGGCCACCGGGCCGCCGAAGGCGGTGAGGCCCAGGCGCAGGAAGACCCACAGGATGTGCCAGGGCGACGAGTCGGGGTCACCAGACGGTGGTGACGCGGTGCTTGCGGCGTGTTGGACTTGAACCATCGACCCCGAGGATAGGTGCTTGAGGCGGCCGGGCCGGCGCGCCGCGCGACGGACCCTGACCGCCGCAATGGAGCCCCGGACCGGCTCACGCCATGAGCTACCCAGGGCCCACCCTTCCTGAACACCCATGCCTTAGAGCCGTTCCAGGGTGTTCGACCACTAGCATGCGGCACCGGCCCGAACCCGCCGACACACCCTTTTGCAGGGCCGGCCCGCACCCCGGTTCAAACGCGGCGCGGCCCCCAGGTGACGGCCACCTCTGGCCACACACCTTCCCAGCGCCTGAGAATGCCTGCCGCCCCCATGCTCCACCTTCACTTCTCGAACCGCTACGAAGTCCTGACGCAAAGGCTGCTGCAGCAGCTCGACGGTCCAGGCCGCGGCGTCTTCGCGGCGGACCAGGTGATCGTGCCGAGCACCGCCGTCCAGCGCTCGCTGACGCTGGCGATGGCGCAGGCCCACGGCATCTGCGCCAACGTCGAGTTCAGCTACCTCGCCCCCTGGCTCTGGCGGCAGATGAGCAGCCTGCTGCCCGACGTCGCGCCGGAATCGCCCTTCGTGCCCGCGGTGCTGACCTGGCGGGTGCATGCGGCCCTGGGCGACGCGGCCTTCGTGTCCCCGCACCCGCGCCTGGCCGCCTACCTGGGCGGCGCCGACGACGTGATGCGCTTCGAACTCGCCAGCCGCATTGCTGGCCTGCTGGACCAGTACATCACCTACCGCCCGGACTGGCTCGAGGCCTGGCGCCAGGGTCGGCCGGCACCGGTGGGCGCCGGCGCCGAAGGTGGGCATGCCGACGAACGCTGGCAGGCCGCACTCTGGCAACGGCTCACGGCGGCCGCCGACGCGCCTGTCCTGGCGTCCGGCGCCGCCTTCATCGAGGTGCTCCAGCGCATCGGCCCGGCCCAGGCCCGAGAGGCCGGGCTGCCAGCGTCGGCGCATGTCTTCGTGCTGCCGACGATGCCCGCGCTGCAGATCGCCTGGCTGCAGCAGATCGGCCGCCTGGTCGACGTGCATGTCTACGTGCTCAACCCCTGCCAGGAATACTGGTTCGAGCTCATCGACCGGCGCCGGCTCAGCCACCTGGCGGTGCTGGGCGGAGCGGAACACCAGGAGGAGGGCAACCGCCTGCTGGCCGCCTGGGGGCGGCAGACCCAGGCCCATGTCGACGGGCTGGTCGACAGCGCCGGGCCGGGCATCACCGACGACGCCGACTTCCGGCGCAGCGGCGGCGACACGCTGCTGGCCCAGGTTCAGGACTCGATCCTGGAACTCACCGAGCTCAGCCCCGGCTCGGTGCAGTTGGGCAGCGACGACCGCAGCCTCGAGGTCCACGTCTGTCACTCGCTGACCCGGGAACTCGAGGTGCTGCAGGACCACCTGCTGGGCCTGATCGCGAGCGGCGTGGTGCAGCACCCGTCGCAGATCCTGGTGGTGACGCCGGACCTCGATGCCGCAGCGCCCTTGATCGAGGCCGTGTTCGGCACCGCCCCGCGCGAACGCCACCTGCCCTACACCGTGTCGGGCCGTGCCCGCAGCACGGTCAACGCACCGGCCCGCGCGCTGCTGGCGCTGCTGGCGCTGGTCGCCTCGCGCTTCAGCGCCACCTCGGTCTTCGCACTGCTGCAGCAGGACGTCGTGGCACGCCACTTCGGCCTGGGCGGCGACGCACTGCAGCAGGTGCATGACTGGTTGCGCAGCTCGGGCACACGCTGGGGCCTGGACGCACCGCACCGCGCCGGCTTCGGCGTGCCCGGCACCACGGGCCACACCTGGGCCGACGGCATGGACAGGCTGTTCCTCGGCTACGCCCTGCCGACGCAGGTCATGGCGCCCTTCGCCGACCTGCTGCCCGCGGGTGACGCCGAAGGCTCCGACGCCGTCGCGCTCGGCGCGCTCTGGCAGTTCGTGGATCAACTGCGTGCCCTGCACCTGGCCGTGGCGAGCCCGCGCCCGCCGGCGTCCTGGCGCGCCCTGCTGCAGGGCACCGTCGAGGCCTTCATGGCACCCCTGGGCGACGAGATCGAAGACCAGCGCGAGTTGCTCGCGGCCATCCGCACGCTTTGCGACACGATGCAACGCGGCGGCCTGGACGACGCCGGTGCATTGCCGCTGCCGCTGTCGGTGGTGCGGGCGGCGCTGGAGCAGCAGCTCGACGACCCGGCGCGCGGCGGCGTGCCGACGGGCGGCATCACCTTCTCGTCGATGAGCAGCTTGCGCAGCCTGCCCTTCGCGGTCATCTGCGCCATCGGGCTGGACGACGGTGTCTTCCCCACTGCGCAGCGGCAGCCCGAGTTCGATTTGATGGCGCTGGCGCCCCGGCGCGGCGACCGCCAGCGCCGGACCGACGAGCGCAACCTCTTCCTCGACCTGCTGCTCGCCGCCCGCCAAGCCCTCTACCTGAGCTACACCGGCCGCAGCGTGCGCGACAACGCGCCGCTGCCGCCTTCGGTGCTGGTCTCGGAACTGCTGGACCTGCTGGTACCGGCGATCGCCGACGATCCCGCTTCGCCTGACTGCCTGGCGTTGGCGCGCCGGCGACTGGTCGTCGAACACCCGCTGCAGCCCTTCTCCATCGAGGCCTTCGACGTCGGTGGCGACCCGCGTCTGCGCAGCTTCGATGGCGAGCTCGCCGCAGCGCTGCGAAGCAGCCTGCAGGCCGCACCGGTGCCTGTGATGCCTGAACAGGCAGACGGCAGTGACGACGAAGGCGACGACAGCCCCGGTGACGACGACGAGACCGCACCGGCAGCCCTGCCGGCGTTTTTTGCCGGTCCGCTGCCGCCTCCCGGCCCGGAGTGGCGCGAGGTCTCCGTCGAGCAACTGGTCGAGTTCTTCGGCAACCCCTGCCGCTACCTGCTCAGGCGGCGCCTGGGCATCGATCTCGGGCGCAGCGCCGACGAGCTGCAGGACGACGAACCCTTCCTGCCCGACTGGCCGGGCCGCACGGCCCTGGCCGCCAGGCTGCTGGGCCCCATCCTCGGCGGTGCTGAAGCGCAGGCGGTGCGACAGCTCGCGCTGGCCGGCCACGAAATGCCCTCGGGCGCGCTGGGGCGGCAGCAGCTCGACCGTGAACTGGAATCGCTGACGGCGTTTGCGGGTGCCCTGCGTGCGCACACCGCCGACCCTGTCCTGCCGCCGCACGCCGTGCGCCTGGCGCTCGATATCGACGGCGAGGCATGGCAGCTCGTGGGCCGGTTTGCCGACCTACGGCCCGAGGGGCTCGTGCGCTGGCGCTACGACAACCGGCGCGCCAGCGACGTGCTCGCGGCCTGGATATCGCACCTGGTGCTGTGCACGGCGCCGCCCGCGGGCGTCGCGCCGCAAACGCTGTGGCTGTCGCTCGACGCGCCGCTGCGCCTGGCCATGCCGGCGCAGCCGTCCGCGCTGCTGCACGACCTGGTGCGCCTGTACCGGCGCGGCTTGTGCGAGCCGCTGGCCTTCTATCCGAAGTCGGCCTGGTCCTTTGTCGAGAGCGGCGGGTCCATCAACCGCGCCAACCAGACCTGGACACCGACGCGGGACCGGCCCCATGCGGAAGGTGCCGATGGCGCATACCGGCTGGCCTTGCGCGGGCGGGGCGACGCGCTGGATGGCGAGTTCGCCGCACTGGCCGTGCGGGTCTTCGGGCCCGTCTGCTCGCCGGCTGCCGGTGCGCAGGGCAGCGAGGCCTGACGCCATGCCTGCACAAGCCCTGAACGTCTTTCACTGCCCGCTGGCCGGCACGCGCCTGATCGAGGCCTCGGCCGGAACCGGCAAGACCTGGAACATCTGCGGCCTCTTCCTGCGCCTGCTGCTGGAGCGCCGGCTCGAGGTGCAGCAGATCCTGGTCGTGACCTTCACCAACGCGGCGACGGCCGAACTGCGCGACCGTGTGCGCACGCGCATCGCCGAGACGCTGGCGCGCCTGCGCGGCACGGGGCCGGCTGGCGCAGACCCCTTCGTCGACACGCTGCTGGCCACCCTACGCGACCGGCACGGCCTGGTCGACGAAGACATGGCCTTGCGGCTGGACCTGGCGCTGCAGACCTTCGACGAGGCGTCGATCTTCACCATCCACGGCTTCTGCCAGCGTGCCTTGGCCGACACCCCGTTCACGGCGGGCATGCCGATGTCGCTGGAACTGCTCACCGACGACACCGAACTGCGCATGGAGGTCGTGCACGACTTCTGGCGTCGCCAGGTGGCGGGCGACGCTTTGCCCCCGGCGCTGGCCTCATACCTGCTGTCGAACAAGGAGAGCCCCGGGAAGTGGGCGGCCTTGCTCAAGCGCCAGCTTGCCAAACCGCTGTCCAGGGTCATCTGGTCCGACGCTCCGGATGAAGCGCTGGTCGAGACAACGGCCCTCGACACCGCAGCACTCGAACAGGCGCACGCCGCCGCCCGCGCGACCTGGCACACCGAACGCGAAGCCATCGTCGCCTGCGTGACGGAGGCGCTGCCCTGCCTGCCGGCCAATGTCTACAAAGCCACCAGCGTCCAGACCGCCAGCGCCAGCTGGGACAAGCAGCTGGCCGGCAGCGACCCGCTGGCGGCACCGGCCGGGCTGGACAAGCTGGACCTGTTCACGCCCGCCCGCCTGGTGCCGAAGAAGGGCCAGCAGGCGCCTCGAATGCACGCCTTCTTCACCCAGGCCGGTGAACTGCTCGGCCTGCTCGAAACCACGCGGCAGTCCCTCGCCACGGCCCGACAGCGCCTGCTACGGCAATTGCTGACCGAAGGGCCCACGAGACTGCGCAGACTCAAGCGCGAGCGCCGTGTCGTGGCCTTCGACGACATGCTCTTCAACCTGCACGCGGGTCTGACCAGCGGCCGTCAGCCGGGGCTCGCCGCGGCGCTGCAGGCGCGTTTCCCGGCGGCGCTGATCGACGAGTTCCAGGACACCGACCCGTTGCAGTTCGCTATCTTCAGGACGATCTACGGTGGCAGTGCCGCGCCGCTGTTCCTGGTCGGCGATCCGAAGCAGGCCATCTACAGCTTCCGCAACGCCGACCTACACACCTACCTGCAGGCGCGCAGCGAAGCGGTGGCCGAGTACACGCTGGCCGACAACCAGCGTTCCACGCGCGAGCTGCTGGCCGGGCTCAATGGCCTCTTCTCGATCAACCCGCAGGCCTTCGTCCTGGCGGGCCTGGGCTACCAACCCGTGAACTTCGGTGCCAGGCCGCGCAAGGCCTGGCACGACAGCACGGCAGCGCGCGCGCCGCTGCAGTTGTGGGAGCTGCCGCAGGACGGCGAGGGACAGCCCCTGCCCAAGAAGCTCGCCCGGCGTGCGGCCGCCGAGGCCTGCGCCGGCGAAATCGCGCGCCTGCTGGGCAGCGCACAGCGGCACGAAGTCCTGCTCGGCGACCGGCCACTGTCGGGCGGCGACATCGCCGTGCTCGTGCGCAGCCACGCCCAGGGCAGCCGGATGCGGCAGGCGCTGGCCGCCCTGGGCGTCGGCAGCGTCGAACTCTCGCAGGCCAGCATCTTCCAGAGCCCGGACGCCGAGGATCTGGAGCGTGTGCTGAGGGCGATCCTGGAACCGGCCCGCGACCGCTGGTTGCGCGCGGCGCTGGCCACCGACATGCTCGGCTTCGACGCCGCCGGCATCGAGGCCCTCTCGGCGGACGAGGCCAGCCTGCTCGACATCGTCACCCGCTTCGCCGGCTACCGCGAGCTCTGGCTGCAGCGCGGCGTCGGCGTCATGCTGCGCAGCCTGATGGGGCAGGAGTGCGTGCATCGACGCCTGCTGGCCCGCGCCGACGGCGAGCGGCGGCTGACCAACCTGCTGCACCTGTCGGAAATGCTGCACCAGGCCTCGGAGCAGCACGGCTCGCCCGAACTGCTGCTGCGCTGGCTGCAGACGCAGCGCAGGGACGGCAGCACCGACGACGCCGCGCAGCTGCGGCTGGAGTCCGACCGCAACCTGGTGCAGATCATCACCATCCACAAGTCCAAGGGGCTGGAGTTCCCGGTCGTGTTCTGCCCCTTCCTCTGGGACGGGCACCCGGGTGGCTCGCCAGCCACCCTGGAAGGACGCGAGTACCACGACGCCGACGGGCTGCCGGTGCTGGACTTCAGCGACGGCGGCGACGACGCGCCCATCAAGGCACAGATCGGGCGCGACCGCGCCGCCGAAAATCTGCGGCTGATCTACGTGGCACTCACGCGCGCCGTGCAGCGCTGTTACCTCGTGGTCGGTTCGTACACGAACAAGATCGGCAGGAATCTGCTGACCAGCGAAGGCAGCCGCAGCCGGCTGAACTCACTGGTCGCGGGTGCCGGCCTGTCACCCGACGAGTGGCAGCAGAACAGGCTGACGCCGGCGGCCATCGCGTCGGCCTGGCAGGCCTTCAGCGCCGCGCACCCGGGCAGCGTCGGCCTGGCGCCGCTGCCCGCCGGACCCTGGGCGCGTGTCGACCCGGTCGCCGTGTCGCCCGAGGCGCTGGCGGCCTTGCCTGCGCCCGCGAGGATCCCGGGTGCCTGGTGGATAGGCAGCTACAGCAGCCTGTCGCAAGGCGTGCGACACGAAGGGGCCGCCGTCGACCACGATGCGCGCATCGCCACATCCGAGACCGACCTCGAGAACAAGGCCGGGGTCCTGGATGACGACGACATCCTGAACTTCCCGCGCGGCCCGGAGGCCGGCAACTGCATGCATGCCGTGTTCGAGCGCGTGGACTTCACCGACCCCGTAACCTGGTCGCCTGCCATCACCTCGGCGCTGGGCGCACAAGCGCAGAGCCCGATGGAGCCTGCGGTCGCTGCCAGGTTGCCCCGCATGCTGAACCGGATGCTGGGCGACGTGCTGAACACGCGGCTGCCGGCCGGCATGGCGCTGTCCGAGGTCGGCCCCACCCGTCGCCTGGTCGAGCTCGAGTTCAGCCTGCCAGCCGGCCACCTGACGGTGGGTGCGCTGGCGGGCCTGCTGCGCGACCATGGCTACCCGGTCCCCCCGTTGAGCTTCGGCGCGCTGGAGGGTTACCTGCGGGGTTTCATCGACCTGGTCTTCGAGCACGGCGGCCGCTACTACATCCTCGACTGGAAGTCCAACCACCTGGGCCGGAGGCCCGATGCCTATGGCGCGCCGTACGTGGCCCGGGCGATGGCCGAGCACGGCTACCACCTGCAGTACCTGCTGTACGCGGTGGCCCTGCACCGCTACCTGGAACGCCGCCGGCCCGACTACCGCTACGACGACCACTTCGGCGGCGCGATCTACCTCTTCGTGCGCGGCGTGCGCCCGGGATGGGTCGGTGCCGACGGCCAGGCGACGGGCGTCCACTTCGATCGCCCGCGGCGGTCGCTGGTCGAACGTCTCTCGGCACTCTTCGCAGCTCAGCCCGCCTCGCGGGGGGTGGCATGAACCGCAGCGCCGAGGCCGGGCCGGTTGCGAGTGCCCCGCCTGCCTCGCCTGCAGAGCGTCTGGCCGCCGGCTTCGCCGCCCACGTCGGCGGCTGGGCACGCCGGCTGGGGGCCGACGACCGCACGCAGCGCACCGCCGGCCAGGCTGCCGCGGCGCTCAGCCTGGCGACGAGCGCAGGGCATGTCTGCCTGTCGCTGCAGGAACTGGCCGGCGGCACGGCCATCGGCATGGACAGCGCGACGCTGCGGGCGACCTTGATCTCAGCCGGCGTGGTGGGCACGCCGGAAGAGCCCGGCGCGATGCCCATGATCCTGGACGAAGAGGGCCGCCTCTACCTGCACCGCTACTTCGACTACGAGCGCCGGCTGGCTGCCCGCCTGGTGCGTGCCACTTCGGCCATGTCCATGGCGCCATTCGAAGTGCAGGTCGAGGCGCGGCAGTTGCTGGATGAACTGTTCGCGGGCAACGAGGCCGCGCTGCATGGCCGCGTCGACTGGCAGAAGATCGCCGCCGCACTGGCCCTGCGCGGTCGCCTGACCGTCATCAGCGGCGGCCCCGGCACCGGCAAGACGACGACGGTGGTGAACCTGCTCGCCTGCCTCGTCGCGCGCGACCCGGACTGTCGCATCGCCCTGGCAGCCCCCACCGGCAAGGCGGCCGCGCGCATGACCGAGGCCATCCGGCAGCGCGCCCTGCACCTGCCCGAGGCGCTGCAGGCACGGCTGCCCATCGAGTCCTCCACCGTGCACCGCCTGCTGGGTGTGACACCGGCGGGCGGCGGCTTCGTGCACCACGCCGTCCACCCGCTGGCGATCGACGTGCTGGTGGTCGACGAGGCGTCGATGCTCGACCTGGCGCTGGCCACCCGGCTGCTGGAGGCGGTGCCCGACTCGGCCCGCATCATCCTGCTCGGCGACAAGGACCAGCTCTCGGCCGTCGAGTCGGGGGCGGTCTTCGCGGAACTCAGCGCCGACCCCGGGCTCACTGCCGCCTGCCGCGGCACGCTGGGCGCGCTCTGCGGCCTCGACCCGGGCCGGCTGGACACGCCAGAGCCCGCACGCCAGAGCCCGCTGAAGGACGCGGTCGTCTGGTTCACGCAGAACTTTCGCTTCGCCACCGATTCGGGCATCGGGCGGCTGGCGGCCGACATCAACGGCGCGCGCGCGATGGACGCGGTCGCCTGGTTGCGCAGCGGTGCAGACGGTGCCATCCGCTGGCTGGACGAAGGTGGCGCACAGCCTGGCGACGCAGCGACGGCGCAGCTGCTCCACGGTTATGCCGCCTACCTGGAAGCGGTACTCCGAGACCCGCGCGACCAGGCGCGGATCACCGCGGCCTTCGGCGGCTTTCGCGCGTTGTGCGCCGTGCGTGAAGGCCCGCGCGGCATGCTGGCGCTCAACGAGCGCATGACACGCCACGCGCGCGACGTTCTGGCGCCGCTGGAGGATGTGTCGACCCGCGACGGCCTTTCAAACTGGTTCGTGGGACGGCCGGTGATGGTGCTGCGCAACGACCACGTCCTGAAGCTCTTCAATGGCGACATCGGCATCACCCTGCCGGACCAGAACGGCACGTTGGTGGTGGTCTTTCCGGACGCGTCAGGCGGGTTCAGGTGTGTGGCACCCGTGCGCATGCCCGAGCACCAGACCGCTTTTGCGATGACCGTCCACAAGGCGCAGGGCTCGGAGTTCGACGAGGTGCTGGTGCTGCTGCCGCAGCAACGCAGCCCCGTGCTGACACGCGAACTGCTCTACACGGCGGTGACACGCGCCCGGCAGCGTGTCACGCTGGTCTGCAGCGCCGAGGTGCTGGCCGCCACCATCCTGTCGCCGACCCGCCGCCACTCCGGCCTGCTCGCGCGCCTGCGCGACGCCACCGCCGCCGGACCGCCGAGCCCGTGACACGCTTCGTCCACGCACCGTGCGCAACGGGGCGCGGGTCTCGTCGAGGCACTTGATACCGACAGGCGCCGCGCGCGCAAGCCCCGGTTTGCCCTCCCTACCCAAATGGGCTATCCGACATCACCCGTCTCGGGAATAGACCCTGCACCCGTGAACGACGCTAATGCGCAGGCGGAAGGCGTCGTGGGCGCCGTGGAGACAAGCATGCAATTCGACAAGGAATTCGACGCCTCGGGCCTGGCCTGCCCGTTGCCCATCGTGAAGACGAAGAAGTCGCTCAACGACATGGCACCCGGACAGGTGCTGCGCGTGGTGGCCACCGACCCGGGCTCGGTGTGCGACATGGCCGCCTTCGCCGAGCAGACCGGCAACGCGCTGCTGGAATCGGGTGAAGAGGGCGGCAAGTACGTCTTCTTCCTGAAGAAAGCCTGAGCGGAGCTTTCATGGCCACCAAGAAAATGGCGATCATCGCCACCAAGGGCGCGCTGGACATGGCGTACCCGCCGCTGATCCTGGCCTCCACCGCCGCGGCGCTGGGCTGGGAAGTGCAGGTCTTCTTCACCTTCTACGGCCTGCAGCTGCTGCGCAAGGACCTGAGCGGCATCGCCATCAGCCCGCTGGCCAACCCGGCCATGCCGATGCCGGTGCCGATGCCGGTGATCGTCTCGGTGCTGCCGGGCATGCAGGCCATGGCCACCTCGATGATGAAGGCCAAGATGAAGAAGAAGGGCGTGGCCTCGCTGACGGAGCTGCGCGACCTGTGCCTGGAGGCCGAGGTGAAGTTCATCGCCTGCCAGATGACGGTGGACCTCTTCGAGTTCGAGAAGAAGGACTTCATCGACAACGTGGAATACGGCGGTGCCGCGACCTTCATGAAGTTCGCCGGCGAGACCGACGTCTGCCTCTTCATCTGAGGCGAACCCACCCCCGCCCCGCGGCAACGCACCGCGGCGGCCGGATCTGCGAGGAGACTGCATGGACACGGCGGCCGTCGGTATCGGCACACTCGTCATCGGTGGTGGTTTCCTCATCGCCTTCGTCTTCGGCCTGGTCGCGGCGAAGACCAATTTCTGCACGATGGGTGCCTTGTCCGACATCGTGAACATGGGCCACTGGGGCCGCATGCGCATGTGGATGCTGACCATCGCCGTGGCCGTCGCCGGCACCACGCTGCTGTCGTACACGGGGCAGGTGGACCTGGCCAAGTCGGTGCCGCAGCGCCCGATGCTGCCGTGGCTTTCGCTGCTGGCAGGCGGGCTGATCTTCGGTGTCGGCATGACGCTGTCGGGCGGCTGTGCCAACAAGAACCTGATCCGCGTCGGCGGCGGCAGCGTGCGCGCCTTCGTCGTGCTGACGTTTCTGGCCATCGCGTCCTACATGACGCTCAAGGGCCTGTTCGGGCAGTGGCGCGTGGACCTGCTCGACCCGGTGCGCATCGACCTCGGCGGCCTGGGCTGGTCCGACCAGGGCCTGGGCACGGCCCTGGCCCGCGCGACGGGCATGGCGGCCAAACCCGCGTTGCTGGCTGCGGGCGGCGCCGTGGCGCTGGCTCTGCTGGTCTTCGCGCTCATGGACAAGCGCTTCCGCAGCAACGGCGCGCAGATCGTCGGTGCGCTGGTGATGGGCGTGCTCGTCACCGCGGGCTGGTACGTCACCGGCCACCTGGGTTACGGCGAGAACCCCGACACGCTGGAGACGGTCTATTTCGCCACCAACACACGCACGCTCGAATCGCTGAGCTTCGTCGCGCCGCTGGCCTATTCGCTGGAACTGCTGATGCTGTGGACCGACAAGTCGCTCAAGCTCAGTTTCGGCATCGCCAGCGTGGTCGGAGTCATCGCCGGCTCGGCGGCGTATGCGCTGGCGACGAAGAAGTTCCGCTGGGAAGGCTTCGCGTCGATGACCGACCTGCGCAACCAGCTCACCGGCGCGGTGCTGATGGGCTTCGGCGGTGTCACCGCCCTGGGCTGCACCATCGGCCAGGGCCTGTCGGGCGTGTCGACACTGGCCATAGGGTCGTTCATTGCGGTGGCCGGCATCGTGGCCGGCTGCGTGGCCACGCTCAGATACATCCTCTGGCAAGCGGAGCGCGAATGAAATTCCAGATCCTCGCCCTCGGCCTGCTGGCGCAGGCCCTCGTCTCCGTACCCGCCGCAGCGCAGGGCAGCGAACCCCCATGGGTGCCGCAGGCCCGATCGGTGGCGACCTCGGTGCCGCCCAAGCTGCTGGCGGTGCTGCAGGACGAGATCGTGCGCAACGGCCCCGAGGGCGCCATCTCGACCTGCCGCGACCAGGCACCGGCCCTGGCTCGCGCCGCCTCGGAGCAGAGTGGCTGGCAGGTGCGCCGGGTCAGCCTGCGCAACCGCAACCCGAAGGCCGTGCCCGATGCCTGGGAACGCGCCGCGCTCGAGGACTTCGACCGCCGCGCCGCCGCCGGCGAACCGCTGGCGAGGCTGGAGCGCGCCGAGACGGTGGAGAAGGACGGCCGCACGGTGCAGCGCTACATGCGCGCCCTGCCCACTATCGACCTGTGCATGAACTGCCACGGCACGCCCGACCGCGTCACCGACGCCGTGACCGCACGGCTGAAGTCGCTCTATCCCGACGACCGCGCGGTGGGCTACCGCGTCGGCGAAATCCGCGGCGCGATGACGCTGGTCCGGTCCGTCCCCTGAGCCGCGGGGTCTGCCCAGGTCTCAACCCGGGCCTCATCCCGGACAGACGGCCGAAGGCGCGGTCAGCAGGCGCTCGACGGCCTGACCGGACAACACGTCTGCCTGCACGTGCAGGGTCAGCGCCTCTTGCGCCAGGTGCGCGAAGTGGATCACGCCGAGGTCGGACGCCCGGCGCAGCGCGGCACCGCCGTCGCCATGCACCCAGTGGGCGTAAGCGTCCTGAAGCGCTGGGAAGAGCAGCGCACGCACGCCGTCGAAGTTCGCGAACCAGAAGTGCAGGGCCGCGTCGGCACCACGGTCCAGCAGGGTCGGCAGCGTGACCGTGAGATCGGCCAGGTGGTCGCGCACGGCGCGGGCGTAGAGGTCGGCGCGCCGCGTAGGCAGCGCCAGGCGCATCGTTGCCCAGTGCGGGCCCAGCTGGCAGCCCGCCTGGTATTCGCCCAGCTCGTGCAGCACCAGGGTTTCGCCCTGTTCGGCCAGGCAGCGCGGCAGGGCGGCCTCGAAGTCGCGGTCCAGGCCGTAGGCCTTCACCACGGCATGGAAGGCGGTGCCGGGCACGGGGCGCAGCGTGTAGGCCTCGTACTTTTCCCAGCACCAGCGCGCCAGCGCAGCCTCGCGCAGCACGACGGGCCCGCGCGCGCCGCCGCCCAGCATGGCCGGCGGCGCCAGCAAGCCGCGCGCAATTTCACGTCCTGCCGTCAGCACGTCCAGGCCGTCGCGCCGTTCTTGGCCGCGAAGTTCCGCCAGGAAGAAGACCGGCCGTTCGGTGCCCACCAGCCCGGCACCGTAGAGCAGTCCGCGCGGGCGCAACCGGGCATTCACGGCGTCGACGTCGAAGGGGTCGAGCGAGGTCGCGCCCGGACCGCAGGGCACCGGCACGAAGTCCTGCGAGGCCAGCGAGGCCCACAGCATCTCGCGCTCGGCGATCCAGGCGCCGACGGCATCGCGTGGCAGTGCCGCGCCGAAGGCCAGGCCACGTTCCCAGCGGTAGAACTCGCGCATCTGCAGGAGGTAGATGCACAGCGTCATGTCGCCGGCATGCCTTTCGTCGGCGATGTGGCAATTGGTCTGCACCGCCGCGACGACGGGGTCGAAGTCGACGGCGTTCATGGCTGGGGCCCCACCTCTGGCCTGCCGCGGCCGCGCCGCGGCGGGTGCCACGCGGCCAGTGCGGTCACCAGCGTGTCCCAGGGCAGCTCGGTCAGGCTGCCATGACGTTCATGTGCGATGCCCACCATGCGGTGCACGTCGGGCTCCTTGCTGCCCAGCACCTGCTGCAGCGCCTGCAGCCCGCCGCACTGCAGCCGCAGCGCCTGCATGTGGATGAGCGGCCGGCCCGCCGGCGGCAGGCGCAATGCGAACCGCGCACGTTCGTGCATCAGCGCGGCCAGCGTGCCGCAGTTGGTACGCGCCACCGGCGAAGCGCATTCGACGAGCATGCGCTCGGCCACGGCACGGCGCTCGGCGCGTTCGCAGACGGCCGTGCGCGCCAGCAGCGCCTTGGCGAAGACGCAGGCGCGGTCGCTGTCGCAACACAGCACACCCGGCGGCTGCGGTGCGGCGATGGGCGCCTCGTCCATGCGCGGGGCGGCCTACTCGTCGCCGCTCGGGCCGGCTTCGCGCACCTGCAGCAGCAGGTCCTCGGCGGCCAGCGGGTTGTCGGCGAACATCACCTTGATGCGCGTGGCCGCGTCGACCTGCTTCGATTGGCGCAGCGCCTTGGCGTGCGTCGAAGCCTCTTTGAAAGCAGCGAACTCGGCCAGCTTCTCGAGCTGGGCAAAGGGCTTCACGGCGTAGACGTAGTAGGGCATGTCAGCTGTAGAACTTCGAGAGCTTGCGCCGGCCCGGCACGGCCTTCTGGATGACGACGCCGTGCACGGCCGAGAGGTCGGCCAGCGGCAGGTCGCGCAGGTCGGACCGCACCGGGTTCAGCGCGTGCAGCACCCAGTCGTCTCCACGGGCCAGCAGCTGCCGGAAGATCCAGCCGTCGGCGTGGCGCGCGAGCACGAAGCTGCCGTCTTTCAGCGCACCGTCGGGCTCGATGATGATGATCTCGCCTTCGTTGAACTCCGGCTGCATGTCGTTGCCCAGCACCCGCAGCGCGAAGGACTCGCCGCCGCTGCAGCCGGCATCGTCTTCGTCCGCGCCAGGCACCGGGACGGGCTTGCAGTCACAGCTCATGCCATCACCTCGGCGTGGATCTGGGAACGCGGCACGCCGGCCGCAGAAAGCTCCGCACACAGCGTGTCGACGAAAGCCGCCGGGCCGGCGATGTAGAAGGCGCAGTCGATGTCGAAGAGGTCGGCGCGCATGGCCGCCGACATCTGGCTGGCACCCATCGCCGCGTCGGTGTGTGTCGACAGCGTGTACTCGAAGGGATCGAGCGCTTCCGACCAGGCACGGCACTGGTTGGCCATGAAGTGGCCGTCGGGCCGCGTGGCCAGCCAGAAGAGCGAGATCGACGGCGAGGCATCGAGCGACAGCGCGTGCTCGATCAGGCTTTTCACCGGCGCGAAGCCGGTGTCGCAGGCGGCGAAGACCAGCGGGTGCGCGTCCTCTACGAGCACGAACTCGCCGCCGGGGCCCCACACCGTCACGGCGTCGCCGTGTTGCAGGCCGCCGGCGAACAGGCGCCCGGCCAGCGGGTCGTCGGCATCGCGGGCGATGAAAAACTGCAGGTTGCGGTCGTCGCAGGGGCAACTGGCGATGGCGTAGTCCCGCCGCAGGCCGTCGCCTTCGGCCAGCCCCAGCGTCACCGACTGCCCGGCCAGGAAACGCAGGCGGTGGCTGCGCGGCGTCTGCAGGTGCAGCAGCAGGGTGTCGGGCGCCAGTGTGCGCACGGCGCGCACGGTGGTGACGAGCTGCTGCTGCGGGATGTCGGCCGGGCCGCGCGCTTCCAGCGTTTCCAGCGTCAGCTCGCTGCTGGCCGAGGTGTGTGCGCAGGCCAGCACATACCCTTGAGTCTTCTCGTTTTCCGACAGCGGGTAGTCGGTGGCCATGGTGCGCACCACCTGGCCCGCCGTCACGCGCACCTTGCACATGCCGCAGCTGCCGTTGCCGCAGCCGTAGTTGAGCTTCAGGCCCGCGCGCATGCCGGCCTGCAGCAGCGTCTCGTGGCCTTCGACCGCGAACTGGTGTCCGCTCGGGCGCAGCGTGACCTGCGCAG
The DNA here is from genome assembly GCA_030653505.1 of Rubrivivax sp. Taxonomy (GTDB): domain Bacteria; phylum Pseudomonadota; class Gammaproteobacteria; order Burkholderiales; family Burkholderiaceae_C; genus Rubrivivax. Next base: position 17,889 of record JAURZK010000062.1, on the reverse strand, counting down.
ACATCACCTTGAGCATGTCGTCCATGAGGTCCAGCACATCGACAGGTTCAGTGGCCAATGCCCGCGCCAGCCCGTCGTTCAGCTGGCGCTGCAGGTCGTGCAGCCGCGGGCTGTCGCCGCCCGGCTCGCTGCGCAGACGGGTCAGCTGGTCGCGCAGCGCGATGACCAGCGTGTGGTAACGCTGCAGGTGGCGTTGCACGTCGGCCAGTTCCTGCGTCTGGCGGAACAGGCGCTGCGCCAAGACTTCCTGGTTCGGCAGCAGCCGCTCGCGCACGCGGCGGCCGAAACTCTCGTCGCGGATCTGCGTCACGCGTTCGAGCAGGCCCGACTCTTCCAGCCGCGCCTGCGGGTAGAGCCTGAGCAGCGTCTCGGTGGAGATCAACCCGTCGGCCAGTTCGATCTCGCCCGCACGCACACGCTGCTGCAGGCTGCCGCGCGGCACGCCGACCAGCTGCGCCGCACGCCACACCGTCACCCATTGCGCCACGGGGCCTCCGCGGGGGGCTCTGTGCGGTCGAGGAAACGTGCGCGGTAGAGCAGGCGCGGATGTGCAGGGTCGTCGTTGAAACCCGTGCGGTCGTGCAGCACGTTGTGGCCGACGATGCCCATGCCCGGCTGCAGGCGCAGGTGGAAGACGCCGGGCGCGTCCCCTCCACCCACGCCCTCCAGCACACCCTCCAGCGCGGCCACCGCGGCACGCGTGGTGGCGTCGTCCTTCCATTCGATGCTGCGTGTGCGCGCCGTGTAGCGCATGTGCAGGCTGCCGTCGTCGTCGACCGAGAAGACCGGGCCGGTCTGCGCCGCGCGCGCCACACCGTCGTCGTCGGTGCGCGCCGGGATGGTCATCACGTCGGGCTGCGTCAGCGCGCGGACGTGCGCCGGCGAGAGGTCGCGCAGCCGCAGATAGGCCAGTTCGTGGTCGAACAGGCCGTTGACGCCGCCGCTGGCCGCCGGCCGCACACAGTGCAGGATCATGCCGCGGATGCGACGCTCGGCCGGGTGGTAGTAGCCGTCGGTGTGCCAGCGGATGGCGCGGTCGGTGTAGGGGATGAAACCGCCGCGGCCGTCGGTGGCCTTCGAGATGGCGATGCTGGAGATGCCGTCCTCGTCGGCCAGCCAGTTGGCGTCGAGCCGGTGCAGGCCGAGCTGCGCGCCCAGCAGGCGCGGGATGTCCTTGTCTTCGGCGATGACCGGCGAGCGGTAGACGGCAAAACTGGCGCGTGAAATGCGGTCCAGCAGCGCTGCGCGCTCGCCGGGCCGCAGCGCGCGCGGGTCAGCGATGGCTACCGTGAGCGCTGCGGTGCTGACCGGCCTGTAGGCCAGCTTCCATGCCCGCCAGCGGCCGTAGCCGGCGTCGTCGTCGAGATCGAAGGGGCTCGTGGTGCGGGCGGGTGGCGGTGCCTGCGGGGGCGTGTCGATGGCCGTCATGGTCACCTCACTCACCGCTCATCGTGGCCCGCCGCGGGCGCCGCGGCGTCGGGTCCCACAGGTCGCGCATCGAACGCTGCACGATGGCCACGGCCTCGGGCGCCTCGGCGGCCATCACCTGCTCGATCACCCAGCGGCGGTCCTTCTCGGGCAGCGTCGGTTCGAGCCGGCTGCCGAGGTAACGCACGAAGGCGAAGTCGGGCTCGAAACCGGCCTCGGGGTCGCTGGCTTCGGGGTCGGCGCCGAAATCGGCGTAGTGCTGGCCGAGCTGATTGACGAGGTCGATGAAGGTGTCGGCATGCGAGGGTGCACCCGTCGGCGGCGGGCCCAGCAGGCGGTCTTCGTTTTCCTGCAGCGTGCGCGCCAGGTGGCGCACCAGCGCGACGGTGAATTCCTGCCGCGCCGCGTCGTCCAGGCGGGCGTGGGCGATGCGGTCGGTGACGGCGCCCAGGAAGACCAGCACCTCGCGCAGGAAGGCGAAGTAAGGTGGGCCGGCGTCGATGTCGAAGTCCGCACCCCGCATGCGCTTGAGCATGTTCTGCGCCACGCGGAAGACGATGAAGGCCATCGCGCTGGCCTGCTCGGCGGCGCTCTTGTCCGCACCGGGCTTGAACCAGTGGCTCTTGATGCGCATGGCCGGGGTGCTCATGCCGCCCCTTCCACGCTCACCACGCGAACCCGCCCTGCGGTGACATCAGTAGCCACCCTTGCCCAGAGGCTGCGGCAAGCCCGCCACCTTGCAACCCTGCTTGGCGGGGCCCAGCGGGAAGAGGTCGTACAGCGCCTTGCTGTCGCAGCCCGGCAGCGCCTCGGACAGACCCTTGAGCATGTTGCGGAAGTTGGGCGTCTGGCCGTGCTCGCGGTACTCGTCGCGCAGGTAACCCACCACCTTCCAGTGCGCGTCGGTGAGTGTGATGCCTTCGGCGGCAGCGATGACCTGCACCACCCCGTCGCCGTAATCGGCTTCGAGCACGTAGCCCTGGTCGTCGGTCTCGAGTTCGGTGCCGTTGACGGTGTAGCCCATCGGGAAAATCTCCTGGTCGACTTGTTGGGGTTCGGGGTTGGCGGGTGAAGCTCAGGCCGGTGTGCCCACCGCCACCGAGGACTTGTGCGGCACGAACAGGCCACAGCCCAGCCGGCGATGCGGGCCCAGCCCGGTTTCCAGCACACGCAGCGAGTGCGCCGCGTTCAGACCGTCGAGCATCAGGCTGAAGCCGCGCAGCGTGCCGCCTTCGGTGACCTGGTGGCGGCCGCAGATGACGCGGCAGGCCACGTCCAGCGCGTGCAGCTCGGCGGCCGTGTTCTGCACGAAGGCGGGTTCGTCGGCTTCGTCTTCCTCGGCCGCGGCCACCAGGTGCGCGTAGAGCGCGCTGTAAGGCAGCAGTTCGCGCCGGTGCTGCGCGCCCACACGCAGCCGGCTAGAACCCAGCTGCAGTTCGCGACCGGCGAGCGCAGCCGCGTCGTCGATGCGGTCCCGTGGCACGCGCAGCGTCAGTCGCGTGCGGCCCGACAGCAGCGCCTGCGGCCCGCCACCGGCCGACACGTTCAACCGGTGCACACCGGCCCCCGGCAGTTCACGCAACCAGGGCAGCGCCGCTTCCAGGGCGGCGGCGAGCAGCCCGCGGTGCTCACGCGGCAGCGCGTCGCCTTCCAGCGCGAAGGCGAGGTCGATCATGGCCGCCGGCATCGCGTCCAAGTCCCTCAGGCCCGCGGCTGGGTCCGCGCCCAGTCGAGCAGCGCCTTGCCCCAGGCTTCGGCGGTGGCGGGGTCGATGTCGAAGATGGTGAAGCGGCTCTTCTCGCGGATGCGCGTGCGCAGCAGGCTCATGCCGCCGCCGTCGAAGTCGATCTGCTGCAGCTCGATTTCCTGCCCGCCGAGCGGGACCTTCAGGCTGGCCAGGGAACTCAGACGTGTCATGGGGTGGCGGCGCTTCGCAAACCGGCATTGAGCGCGCCGGGCCACTGCGGCGTCCATACCCGGTACGGGTGACCGCTGGCTACGCCATTCGGGTAGTGGCAGCCCCCCCGCAACGGTCTATCTTTCGCTACCCAACGCGGGTGATAGCCGGCTGCCCCGTGCGCAGCGACGATTCAATCCGCAAATGCCCGGCGGCCAGCGCTGGCCGCTGCAGGTGCACACCAGGAGACAAGACCCCATGGCCAAAAAACCGCACGAGACGCCGCTGCTCGACCAGCTCGAGTCCGGCCCCTGGCCCAGCTTCGTCACGGGCCTGAAGCGCCTGGCGCAGGACAAGGACTACATGGTCGACCTGATGGGTCAGCTGGAGACGTCCTACCGCACCAAGAAGGGCTACTGGAAGGGTGGCACGGTGGGCGTGTTCGGCTACGGCGGCGGCGTCATCCCGCGCTTCACCGAACTGAAGGACGAAAAGGGCGCACCCGTCTTCCCCGACGCCGCCGAGTTCCACACGCTGCGTGTGCAGCCGCCGGCCGGCATGCACTACAACACCGACGTGCTGCGCAAGATGTGCGACATCTGGGAAGAGCACGGCTCGGGCCTGATCGCCTTCCACGGCCAGAGCGGCGACATCATGTTCCAGGGTGCGAAGACCGACAAGGTGCAGGACGCCTTCGACGCGCTGAACGAACTGGGCTTCGACCTCGGCGGTGCCGGTCCCGCAGTGCGCACCAGCATGAGCTGCGTGGGCGCGGCGCGCTGCGAGCAGAGCTGCTACGACGAGGCGCGTGCACACCGCCAGGTGCTGAACACCTTCCTCGACGACATCCACCGCCCCGCCCTGCCCTACAAGTTCAAGTTCAAGTTCAGCGGCTGCGCCAACGACTGCATGAACTCCATCCAGCGCTCGGACATGGCCGTCATCGGCACCTGGCGCGACAACATGCGCAGCGACGAGGCGCTGGCGCGCAAGTGGTTCGACAAGCACGGCATGAACGAGCTGGTCAACGACGTCATCACGCGCTGCCCCACGAAGACCATCATGCTGCGCGAGATCGGCGACGCGAAGAACGGCGTGCGCAGCGGCGACACGCTGACCACCGTGAAGGTCAGCGACACGCACGCGCTGGAGATCGACAACAGCAACTGCGTGCGCTGCATGCACTGCATCAACGTCATGACCGGCGCCCTGGCCCACGGCACCGACACCGGCGCCACCATCCTGGTGGGCGGCAAGCGCACGCTCAAGATCGGCGACCTGATGGGCACCGTGGTGGTGCCCTTCATGCAGCTCAAGACCGACGAGGACTATGAGCAGCTGGTCGAACTGGGCCAGAAGGTCATCGACTTCTTCGCCGAGAACGCACTCGAGCACGAGCGCACTGGCGAGATGATCGAACGCATCGGCCTGGTCAACTTCCTCGAGGGCATCGACGTCGACATCGACGCCAACATGGTGGCCACGCCGCGCACCAACCCCTACGTGCGCACCGACGGCTGGGAAGACGAAGTGGCCAAGATCAACGCCAAGAAGGCCGCGGCCTGAGCCGCCACGGAGACGCCCCATGAGTTCCGCCACCGCCACCGCCACCGCAACCGCCCCCGCCGCGCCGCCCAAGATGCGCACGCCCATCGAGAGCGGCGTTCCCGACAACAAGCAGTATCTGCACCCGCTGATGCTGAAGAACTACGGCAACTGGAAGTGGCACGACCGGCCGCGGCCCGGCGTGTTGCACCACGTGGCGTACAACGGCGACGAGATCTGGACGGTGCGAGCCGGCACGCAGCGGCAGATGGACGTCTACACGATCCGCAAGCTCTGCGACATCGCCGACACCTATGCCGACGGCCATGTGCGCTTCACCATCCGCAGCAACATCGAGTTCATGGTCGCCGACCCGAACAAGGTGGCGCCGCTGATCGAATCGCTCACCAGCAACGGCTTCCCGGTGGGCGGCACGGGCAACTCGGTGTCGATGATCGCTCACACCCAGGGCTGGCTGCACTGCGACATCCCGGGCACCGACGCCTCGGGCGCGGTGAAGGCGCTGATGGACGACCTCTACGAGGAGTTCATCAAGGAGGACATGCCCAACCGCGTGCACCTGTCGACCAGCTGCTGCGAGATCAACTGCGGCGGCCAGGCCGACATCGCCATCATCGTGCAGCACACCAAGCCGCCGAAGATCAACCACGACCTGGTGGCCAACGTCTGCGAGCGCCCGGCCGTGGTCGCGCGCTGCCCGGTGGCGGCCATCCGCCCGGCGCTGGTCAACGGCAAACCCTCGCTGGAGATCGACGAGAAGAAGTGCATGTGCTGCGGCGCCTGCTACCCCCCGTGCCCGCCGATGCAGATCAACGACCCCGAGCACACCAAGCTGGCGATCTGGGTGGGCGGCAAGAACTCGAACGCCCGTGGCAAACCGGTGTTCATGAAGATGGTGGCTTCCGGCCTGCCGAACAACCCGCCGCGCTGGCCCGAGGTCTCGGCCATGGTGAAGAAGATCCTCTACACCTACAAGAACGACGCACGGTCATGGGAGCGCGTGTCGGACTGGATCGAACGTATTGGCTGGCCGCGTTTCTTCGAGAAGTGCGACCTGCCCTTCACGAAGTACCTCATCGACGACTGGCGCGGTTCGCGGGCCAACTTGAACGCGTCGACGCACATCCGCTTCTGATCACGACGGTTGCACATGAAATTCGGCTTGCTCGTCAGCGAAGGGCCCTACACGCACCAAGCCAGCGATACGGCCTACCAGTTCGCCGTGGCCGCGATTGCCAAGGGGCATGAGATCCAGCGCGTGTTCTTCTATCACGACGGTGTCTACAACGCGACGCGGCTGACCGAGCCGCCGCAGGACGACCGCCATGTCGTCAACCGCTGGGCGGCGCTGAAGGCCGAGCACAACGTCGACCTCGTCGTCTGCGTCGCCGCGGCGCTGCGCCGCGGCATCAAGGACGAGGTGCTGGCCCCGGGCTTCCGCATCTCGGGCCTGGGCCAGCTGGTCGACAGCGGCATCAAGGCCGACCGCATGGTCACCTTCGGAGACTGACATGGCCACGAAGAAGTTCATGTTCGTCAACCGCAAGGCCCCTTTCGGCACGGTCTACGCGCTGGAGAGCCTGGAAGTCGTGCTCATCACCGCCACCTTCGACCAGGACGTGAGCCTCGTCTTCATCGACGACGGCGTCTACGAACTGGTAAAGGGCCAGAACCCCAAGGGCATAGGCATCAAGAACCACTCGCCGACCTACCGCGCGCTCGACGGCTACGACGTCGAGAAGCTGTTCGTCGAGCGTGAATCGATGGAAGCGCGCGGCCTGAGCGAAAAGGACCTGCTGGTGCCGGTGGAGGTGCTGTCCAGCGCCGAGATGGCCGACCTGATGGCCGAGCAGGACGTCGTCCTTTCATTCTGAGCCGCCCATGCTGCACATCGTCAATAAATCGTTCACCCAGACGAACGCGCTCGCCAGCTGCCTGCGCCTGGCCAAGCCGGGCCACGCCTTGCTGCTGACTGAGGACGCCGTCTACGCCGCCACCACGGCCGGCGCCGCGTCATCCGGCATCGCCGGCGCGCTGGCGCAGCTGAGGGTCTACGCGCTGCAGCCCGACGTCGAGGCGCGCGGCATGGCGGGCAAGCTGCTCGAAGGTGTCACCGCCGTCGACTACGGTGGCTTCGTCGACCTCGTCGCCGAGCACCCCAACAACCAGTCCTGGCTGTAGTTCAAGCAGCCAACCCCGTTCCCGAAGGAGACAAGACACATGGGCATCGAAGTCAACGGCACCACTTACGAAACCGACGAAGAGGGTTACCTCGTCAACCTGGCCGACTGGAACGAAGACATCGGCAAGGTGCTGGCCGCCGGCGAAAACGTCGAGATGACACCCAGCCACTGGGAAGTCGTGAACTTCCTGCGCGACTACTACAACGAGTACCAGATCGCGCCCGCGGTGCGTGTGCTCACCAAGGCCATCGGCAAGCAGCTCGGCCCCGAGAAGGGCAACAGCAAGTACCTGTACGAGCTGTTTCCCTATGGCCCGGCCAAGCAGGCTTGCAAGATCGCCGGCCTGCCCAAGCCGACTGGCTGCGTCTAAACCCGATGAAGCGCACCGCGCCCACCGCGTGCCTGTCGCACGCGTGGCGTGAGCCTTCCTGAAGCCCGCACCATGTCCGCGCTGTCTGTCGCCTTCGCCGCGCTCTTCTACGTCGCCACCGCGATCTTCGTGGTCGGCCTGACGATGAAGATCCGCAGCTATGCGCGCACACCGGCGCCGCTGAAGATCCCCACCACGCCGGCGCCGACAACGACTTCGGGCGTGGCGCTGCGCCTGACACGCGAAGTGGTCTTCTTCGAAAGCCTGTTCAAGGCCAGCAAGTGGACCTGGCTCTTCGGCTGGCTCTTCCACGCCGCGCTGCTGCTGGTGCTGCTGCGCCACGTGCGCTACTTCCAGCAGCCGGTGTGGGACGTCATCACCTTCGTGCAGCCCTTCGGCATGTACGCCGGCTTCGCGATGGTGGCGGGCCTGGGCGGGCTGTGGGCGCGGCGCTTCCTGGTCGACCGCGTGCGCTACATCAGCACGCCTTCGGACCACCTGCACCTGGCGCTGCTGATTGCCATCGGCCTGAGCGGCCTGGGCATGCGCTTCGTCAGCCACGCCGACATCGTCGCGGTGAAGGCCTTCATGCTGGGCCTGATGCGTTTCGACATCCAGCCGCTGCCCAGCGACCCACTGCTGCTGCTGCACCTGGCGCTGGTGGCGCTGCTGATGACCGTCTTCCCGATCAGCAAGCTGCTGCACGCGCCGGGCCTGTTCTTCAGCCCGACGCGCAACCAGGCCGACAACTCGCGTGAAAAGCGCCATGTCGCGGCCTGGGCCGCGGCGCTGGACAAGAAGTAGGGCGAGGCAGAGCACACGATGGCCACCGCCCCCTTCGAAACGCCCAAGCTCAAGCCCTACCCGGTGATTCCGCTGGTGGCCGTGGGCGCGACGGCGCACCTCAAGCCCTTCATCGCCTCGCCCACCATCCAGGCCGCCGTCGGCTTTCCGGGTGAACTGACCGAGGGCTGGGAACAGCGCGCCATCGGCAAGATGGGCGAGCTGCTCGACAAGTACCGCAGCCTGCGTGTCTACATGGACGCCTGCGTGCACTGCGGCGCCTGCAGCGACAAGTGCCACTACTTCCTGGGCACCGGTGACCCGAAGAACATGCCCGTGGCGCGTCAGGACCTGATGCGCGCCGTCTACCGCCGCTACTTCACCTTCGCCGGCAAACACTTCCCCAAGCTGGTGGGCGCCGTCGACATGACGAAGGAAGTGCTGGACGGCTGGTGGAGCTACTACAACCAATGCTCCGAGTGCCGCCGCTGCAGCGTGTTCTGCCCCTACGGCATCGACACCGCCGAAGTGACGATGGCCGCGCGCGAGATCATGGACAGCGTGGGCCTGGGCCAGAAGTACGCCAACGAGATCATCGGCAAGGTCCACCGCATCGGCAACAACCTGGGCATCCCGGGGCCGGCGCTGGAAGACACTTTGCTGGGCCTTGAAGAAGACACCAAGGAAGAGACCGGGCTGGACGTGCGCTTCCCGCTCGACGAGGCCGGTGCCGAGGTGCTGCTGGTCACGCCCAGCGCCGACTTCTTCAGCGAACCGCACGTCGAGAGCCTGATCGGCTACGCCAAGGTCTTCCACGCCGCCGGCATCAAGTGGACGCTGTCCACCAAGGCCAGCGAAGCGGGCAACTTCGGCCTCTTCATCGGCAACTACGAGCAGATGCGCAACATCTCGCTGCGCGTGAAGGAGGCGGCGCAGGAACTGGGCGTGAAGCGCATCGTCGTCGGCGAATGCGGCCACGCGTGGCGCGTGGCCTACAGCTTCTGGAACACGCTGATGGGCCCCATCGAGGGCCTGGACCCGCGTTACCCGATGCCGCAGCACATCTGCGAGCTGACGTATGACCTGATCCAGCGCGGCGTGCTCAAGTTCGACAAGGAAAAGAACGACGACCGCATCGTCACCTTCCACGATTCGTGCAACGTCGCGCGCGCCTCGCGCATGGGCACGATGCCCGGCGGGCAGTTCGTCATCCCGCGCGAAATCATCAAGGCCGTCGTGAACAACTTCCACGACATGGCTCCAGGCACCACGCACGAGGCCACCTTCTGCTGCGGCGGCGGCGGCGGCCTGCTCACCGACGACCTGATGGAAATCCGCGTCAAGGGTGCACTGCCGCGCATGGAAGCGCTGAAGAACGTGGTCGACGGCCACGGCGTGAACTTCATGGCCACCATCTGCGCCATCTGCAAGGCGCAGTTCAGCAAGGTGCTGCCCTACTACGGCTTCAACATGAGCATGGTCGGCGGCGTGCACCAGTTGGTCAGCAAAGCGATCCGGCTCGGCGAGCCCCATTGATTCAAGGAGACAACACGATGTCCACCACCACCGACACCGTGCCGGCCAAGGCGCTGAACTTTCGTCGCTACAAGGACGGCGACAGCAAGCCGCTGGCCTGGCAGAACGAGATCTTCGACGCCGACCACTCGCACAAGTGCCCCACTTACATCCAGAGCACGCCGCCCTGCCAGGGCAGCTGCCCCTCGGGCGAGGACATCCGCGGCTACCTGAACATCGTGCGCGGCATCGAGAAGCCGCCGGCGGGCATGCCCTGGCAGGAATACGCCTGGCGTCGCCTGACCGAAGCCAACCCGCTGCCTTCGGTAATGGGCCGCGTCTGCCCGGCGCCCTGTGAGTCGGGCTGCAACCGCAACGAGGTGGAAGACTTCGTCGGCATCAACTCGGTCGAACATTTCCTGGGCGAGTACGCCATCGAGAAGAAGCTGGCGTTCCCGAAGCCGAGCACGCAGACGGGCAAGAAGGTGGCCGTCATCGGCGGCGGCCCGGCCGGCCTGTCGGCCGCCTACCAGCTGGCGAAGAAGGGCCACGCGGTCACTCTCTTCGACGAGCGCGCCGAACTCGGCGGCATGATGCGCTACGGCATCCCCGGCTTTCGCACGCCACGTGACGTGCTCGACGCCGAGATCCAGCGCATCCTCGACCTGGGCGTCGAAGCGCGCATGGCCTGCCGCATCGGCACCGACATCACGCTCGACCAGATCAAGGCCGACTTCGACGCCGTCTTCCTGGGCCTGGGCGCGCAGAGCGGCCGGCCGCTGCCGGTGGAAGGCAGCGACGCGCCCAACGTCGTCACCGCCACGGCCTTCCTGAAGGCCTTCAACGACGGCCGCATGCTGCACGTGGGCCGGCGCGTGGTGGTGGTGGGCGGCGGCGACACGTCGATCGACGTGGCCACCGTGGCACGCCGCCTGGGCCACATCGAGCACGTGCACGAGTCCGAACGCCCCGAGAACGCGATTGCAGGTTATGCCGCACACGACGTGGCATCGCTGTCGGCGCGCCAGGGTGCCGAGGTCACGCTGACCTCGATCTTCGCCATCGACAAGATGCAGGCGAGCAAGCACGAGGTCGAGCACGCGCTGGGCGAAGGCATCGCCATCCGCGGTGGGCTGGCGCCGGTGGCCGTGATCCGCGACGCCAGCGGCCGCGCCACCGCGCTGCGCGTGGTGCAGTGCGAAGCGAAGATGGTCGGCGGCCGTCTCGACATCAAGAACATCCCGGGCACCGAGGAAGACATCGAGGCCGACCTCATCGTCTCGGCCATCGGCCAGGCGGTGGACTTCACGGGCCTGGAGTCGCTGAACAACGGCAAGGGCGTGATCGCCAGCGACAAGAACTACCAGGTGCAGGGCCAGGCGGGCATGTTCGTCGGCGGCGACGTCGTGCGCCCGCACCTGCTGACCACGGCCATCGGCCACGGCGCCATCGCGGCCGACGGCATACACCGCCACCTGAACAGCGAAGCGCTGGACAAGCGGCCGAAGATCGACGTGCACAGCTTCGACCTCACGCGCAAACTGGTCGAGAAGGGCCTGCCCGTGACGCAGATCGAGGAGCCGCTGCGCGGCACCGACCGCAGCACCGGCGCCATCCACAACTACGACAACCGCAGCGACCGCTACGTCATCCCGCACAACGAGCTCTTCCTGGGCCACTTCCAGTACACACCGCGCAACCGCCGCAACATCGTCTCGCTGACGGCCGAAGAGGCGCTGAACAACTTCGAGGAACGCCTGCTGCCGCTGCTGGAAGCGCAGGCCCAGGCCGAGGCCAAGCGCTGCATGAGCTGCGGCCAGTGTTTCGAGTGCGACAACTGCGTCGTCTACTGCCCGCAGACGGCCGTGTTCAAGGTGCCGAAGTCGAAGTCGACCACCGGCCGCTACGTCGACACCGACTACACGAAGTGCATCGGCTGCCACATCTGCAAGGATGTCTGCCCGACCGGCTACATCCAGATGGGCTTGGGGGAGTAGGCACTGTGTTGCCACGGCTGCTGCTGCTGGGCCTGCTGACGGCCGGCTTCGCCTTCGCAGGCGTTGCCGGCGCCCGCACGCCCAAGCCCGTGGTCGAAGCGGCCAAGGCGGGCACGCAGTGCGTGGCGCCGCCCGAGGTGATGCGCCGCAATCACATGGACTTCCTGAAGCACCAGCGCGACGACACCGTGCACGGTGGCATCCGCGGCGCGAAGTTCAGCCTCAAGAGCTGCATCGATTGCCATGCCAGCCAGAAGACCCAGAGCGTGGCCAAGGACGAGAGCAACTTCTGCGTCAGCTGCCACAGCTATGTGGCAGTCAAGATCGATTGTTTCGAGTGCCACACCTCGAAAGCCCGCACCGTGGCGCAAGGGGGCACGAAGTGAGCCGTCGCGGCTTCCTGGGCGTCGCTGCTGCGGCCATCGGCGGCGTGATGCTCGCGCCAGGCATTCAGCTGATCGAGATCGCACGGGCGGCGACCGGCAGTGGCCCGACGCCGGGCGCCAGCGCCAAGGTGCGCTGGGGCATGCTGATCGACACCACCAAGTGCGCGCCCGGCTGCAACGACTGCGTCACCGCCTGCAACACCGAGAACGGCCTCGATCCGAAACCGACGCCGACGTCGCCGCAATGGATACGCAAGGTCGAGATCAAGGAGATCAAGACGGGGCGTGCTTCTTCCGTACCCGTGATGTGCCAGCACTGCGCCGAGCCGCCCTGTGTCGACGTCTGCCCCACCGGCGCGTCGTTCAAGCGGGCCGACGGCATCGTGCTCGTCGACCGCCACACCTGCATCGGCTGCCGCTACTGCGTGATGGCCTGCCCCTACAAGGCGCGCAGCTTCGTGCACGAGCCGCTGACCGAGCAGACCCCCGACGTGCCGCGCGGCAAGGGCTGCGTCGAGAGCTGCACGCTGTGCGTGCACCGCATCGACAAGGGCGAGAAGACCACCGCCTGCGCCGAGGCCTGCAGCAAGGCCGGCCACGGCGCCATCGTCTTCGGCGACCTCAACGACCCCGAGAGCGACATCTCGCGCCGCGTGCGCGAGATCCAGACGACGCAGCTGCGCGCCGACCTGAAGCTCGACCCGGGCGTGCGTTACCACGGCATATGAGATGAAGCCCCCAAGCTCGCTAGCGCTCGCTACCCCCCAAGGGGGCCGTCCGCCAACGGCCCGGCAGAGCCGGTTCCGTGGCGGGAAGCTTGATCGTGCCGTCCTGCTTCATCGGTCGCTGGTCGCGTTTCGTCCCATGGACAGCTGAAGACATGAATCCGCCAAGGGAAACCCGGAACTTCTGGCTGCTCGTCGCTTTGGGCGCCCTCGTCACCGCCGTCGGTCTGGGCGCGGCGCACTTCATGGAGATCCACGGCCACATCGTCACCGGCATGACGAACCAGGTCGTCTGGGGCCTGCCACATGTCTTCGCGATCTTCATGATCGTCGCCGCCTCGGGCGTGCTGAACATCGCGTCCATCGGCTCGGTCTTCGGCCAGCCGATCTACAAGCCCCGCGCACCGCTGTCGGGCCTGCTGTGCGTGGCGCTGCTGGCCGGCGGCCTGATGGTGCTGATGCTCGACCTGGGCCGGCCCGAACGCCTGGTGGTTGCCGCCACGCACTACAACTTCAAGTCCGTCTTCGCCTGGAACGTGGTGCTCTACTCGGGCATGGTGGCCATCGTCGCCGTCTACCTGTGGACGATGTTCGAGCGCCGCATGAACAAGTACACCAAGGCCGCCGGCCTGGCCGCACTGGTGTGGCGCTTCGTGCTGACCACGGGCACGGGGTCGATCTTCGGCTTCCTCGTCGCGCGCCAGGCCTACCAGTCGGCGCTGCTGGCGCCCCTCTTCATCGTGTTGTCCTTCGGCTGGGGGCTGGCGGTCTTCCTGGTCGTGCAGGCGGTGATGTACGGTTGGAACGACGTGCAGTTGGCGGACCAGATCCGGCGCCGGCTGGCGCGGCTGCTGGGCCTCTTCGTCGCCGCGTCGCTCTACCTCGTGGCCGTCTACCACCTGACCAACCTCTACTTCGCGCGCCAGAATGCCTTCGAGGCCTTCATCCTGCGCGATGGCGGCATCTACCCGCTGCTGTTCTGGGGCGGCTACGTGCTCGTCGGTTCGGTCCTGCCGATGGTGCTGCTCTTCCATCCGAGGTTCAGCGATGCGCGCAGCACGCTGCTCGCTTCGGCGCTGGTCATCGCCGGCGCCTTTGCCTGGCTCTTCGTCTTCATCATCGGCGGCCAGGCCTTCCCGCTGGAGATCTTCCCCGGCCATGTCGTCAGCAGCAGCTTCGCCGACGGCGCCATCGAGCACTACTCACCCTCGCTGCCCGAGTTCCTGCTCGGCGTGGGCGGGTTGGGTGCGGCCTTCCTGATGACGACCATCGGCGTGCGTGTGCTCGACTTCCTGCCACGCGACCCCGCGGCCAAGGCCTGAACACCATGCACCGCCTGCTGGTCTCGGCCGCGCACAAGTCCTCGGGCAAGACCACGGTCACGCTGGGCCTGTGCGCTGCGCTGGCCGAAGCCGGCAGCGTGGTGCAGCCTTTCAAGAAGGGCCCCGACTACATCGACCCGATGTGGCTGGCGCGCGCCGCCGGCCGGCCCTGCTTCAACCTCGACCCCTATCTGATGGACGACGCGGCGCTGGAACACTGTTTTGTCGACAACGCGCGCGGCGCCCACATCGCCATCGTCGAAGGCAACAAGGGCCTCTACGACGGCCTGGCGCTGGACGGCAGCAACAGCAACGCGGCACTCGCCACGCGGCTCGGGCTGCCGGTGCTGCTGGTGATCGACGCCCGCGGCATGACACGCGGCATCGCACCGCTGATCCTGGGTTACCAGGCCTTCGACAAGGCCATCCGCATCGGCGGTGTGGTCCTCAACCGCGTCGGCGGCGGCCGCCACGAGGCCAAGCTGCGCGCGGTGATCGAGCACTACACCGACGTGCCCGTGCTTGGCGCCGTGGCCGAGGACGAGCGCCTGGCGGTGATGGAGCGCCACCTCGGACTGATGCCCTGCGCCGAGGTCGACGACGCCGCAGCACGCGTGCACGAGATCGGCCGCCTCGTCGGCGCGCAGGTCGACCTGGGCCGCGTGCGCGCGCTGGCCGCCTCGGCGGCGACGGGCTTCGATGCACCGGCCGCTGCGCCGGCCGCGCCACGCGGCGCCGACTTGCGCATCGCCATCGCGCGCGACCGCGCCTTCGGCTTCTATTACCCCGACGATCTGGCGGCACTCGAGGCCGCGGGCGCCGAACTGGTGCCCATCGACACGCTGAACGACACCCGCCTGCCCGCGGTAGACGGCCTCTTCATCGGCGGCGGTTTCCCCGAGGCCTGCATGGCCGAACTGGAAGCCAACGCCGCCCTGCGCGCTGCGCTGCGCACGGCGATCGTTGGCGGCCTGCCCACCTACGCCGAATGCGGCGGGCTGATGTTCCTGTCGCGCAGCATCACCTGGCAGGGCCGCACGGCGCAGATGGTGGGCGCGATTCCCGGCGACGCCGTGATGCACACGCGCCCTCAGGGCCGCGGCTACGTGCACCTGCAGGAAACCGCGGCCATGCCCTGGGCGCCGCTGGCGGGCAGCGGCGAATTGCGCGGTCACGAGTTCCACCACTCCAGCCTCGAGAACGTGGACCCGACAGTGACCTACGCCTACCGCGTGAAGCGCGGCCACGGCATCGACGGCCGGCACGACGGCATTGGCGTGCACAAGCTGCTGGCGTCCTACGCCCACCTGCGCAGCGATGCCGGCACGCACTGGGCACCACGCTTCGTGGCCTACGTGCGCAGCCAGCGCGCACTGCGCGAAGCCGCCACCACGCCACCTTCGCTGGCGCTGCAGGTCTGAACCCAGGGCACAGATCATGATGAACAGCCTGCAGCGCAATGTGATGGTCGGTGGGCGCGTCGTGCGCACCGACAGCGAGGGTTATCTCGAGAACCTGGCCGACTGGTCGGAAGCATTCGCCGAGGCACTGGCGCGCCAGGAAGGCCTGGTGCTGACACCCGCGCACTGGGAGGTCATCCACTTCCTGCGCGCCTACTTCCACGAACACGGTGTGCAGGCCCAGGTGCGCGTGATGATCCGTCACTTCACTGAAGCCTGGGGCCCCGAGCGCGGCAGCAACCACCACCTGCACGACCTCTTCCCCGTCGGCGGGCCGCAGAAGCAGGGCAACCGCCTGGCCGGCCTGCTGCGGACCAAGGGCGAACACTGAAAGGCTAACCACGATGTTCAACGTCACCCCCACCGCAGCCCAGGAACTGCTGGCCGCCGCCGCGCGCAGCGACGCCGGCGGCATGGCCCTGCGCATTGCCGCGCGCCAGACCGCCGACGGCTCAATCGAATACGGCATGGGCTTCGACGACGAGCGCGAGGACGACGAGCCCGCGGTCTTCGAAGGCTTGACGGTGCTGCTCGGTTCACCCAGCCGCCCGCTGCTGCAGGACACGGTGCTCGACTTCGTCGAACTCGAACCCGGCCAGTTCGGCTTCGTCTTCATCCCGCCCGGCGAAACGCAGGGTGGCGGCGCTTGCGGCGGCGGTGCGCCGAAGGCCAAGGCCGGCTGCGGCGGCGGGGGCTGCGGGAGCGGCAGCTGCGGTGGTTGAAACGAACCCTTGCGCGTCATGGAGAACGGCATGAATTCATTCGTCGACATCCCGGCCATGATGGCGGCCTGCCGCGCCGCCTGCGGCAAGGTCTACCTCGTCGGCGCCGGTCCCGGCGACGCCGAACTGCTGACGCTGAAGGCTGCGCGCCTGCTGGCCCAGGCCGAGGTCGTCGTCTACGACCATCTCGTGGGCGCCGACGTGCTGGCGCTCATCGGGCCCGACGCGCACCGGCTCTACGTCGGCAAGGAACGCAGCCACCACAGCATCCCCCAGGAAGGCATCAACGAACTGTTGGTGCGCCTGGCGCGCGAAGGCCGCACCGTGGTGCGGCTGAAGGGCGGTGACCCCTTCGTCTTCGGCCGCGGCGGCGAAGAACTGCAGGTGCTGGCCGCAGAAGGCATCCCGTTCGAGGTCGTGCCCGGCATCACCGCGGCCTGCGGCGTGGCCAGCTACGCCGGCATTCCGCTGACGCACCGCGACTATGCGCAGAGCTGCACCTTCGTCACCGGCCACCTCAAGGACGGCAGCTGCGACCTCGACTGGCCGGCCCTGGCACGCCCGCGCCAGACCGTCGTCATCTACATGGGCCTGTCGGGGCTGGCGACGATCTGCGCGCGCCTCGCCGAGCACGGCCTGCCGGCCACCTGGCCCGCGGCGGTGGTGGCCCATGGCACGCTGGCCGAACAGCAGGTGGTCTGCGCCACGCTCGGCACGCTTGCCGAAGCGGTGGCCCATGCAGGCCTGCAGTCGCCTGCGCTGACCATCGTCGGCGAGGTCGTCAAGCTGCGCGACGAACTGGCCTGGTTCGCCGGCGCCGCGGCGGCCGCGCCCGAAACCACGTCCCTGTCCACCATCGAGGCCTGAAACGCATGCAACACACCCTCCGCACCGCCGCCCTGGTCTGCACTCTGCTGGCCGCCTCCGGCGCCCATGCCCAGACGGTGGCGATGTCGCCCGCCTTCGCCGAAGCCATGTGCAGCGCCTGGAACGCCGACGCGTCGCTCACCGACGGCCTGGCCGAATCGGGCTGGGCCAAGAACGACGGCGGCCGCGGGCACAAGGCGATGCAGATCTACCGCAGCGACTGCCCCAACAGCGCACGCATCGAGATGCAGATCGCGCTCAAGGACAACAAGGCGCAATGTGTCTACGGCGGCGCGGCGAAGTCCAAGACGCTCGACAAGGGTACCGACTACCTGATGTGGGCCGAGACGCCGAAGTGGCGCGAGATGGGTGCCGGCAGCCTGGGCCCGATGCGCGCGATGATGTTCGGCAGCCTGAACTTCGAGGGCCCGAAGATGGAGGCCATGGGCAACATGGGCCCCTTCGGCGGCTTCCTGCTGCTGGTGGGCAAGGTGCCCGGCGACTGGAGCGCCTGCCCATAAAGTGAGCCCCAAGCTCGCTGGCGCTCCCGCCGGCTGCCAGAGGCAGCCGGCCCTCGGGCCGTCCAAGCCCGCGCAGGGGGGCGTGGAGCCGCGGCCCGCTGTCCCCCCGGGGGGGCCGTGCGCCAACGGCCCGGCCCAGCCGGTTCC